>QBWA01000006.1 GCA_003283745.1 Prochlorococcus sp. AG-315-B03
AAATGGCAACCAAAGTGGATGGCTATACCAAGGAAGTTGCATTTTTAATGGAAAAATACTTCCTGCAATAACTATCTGAGTAGCAAAAGCCCAAATTCCCCAACGAGTATTCAACTGAGAACATGCCCAAATAAAGCCTATGGGCCAAACAACTATCCAAGGCCAACCACCCTCAAGAATTTCAATTATTGGCACCAAAAAACCTAGTTCACTACCAGAACCTTGCTGAAATAATACTCTTCCTGCACCATCACCCCACCATAACCAAAAAGCACCTGAGCCATACGAAAATATGTTCCATAAATGCCATGCGAAACCAGGAATAAGTCCATAAAGAAACCATTCCCAAGCAAGATTATGTGGATAATTTTTAGATTTATATTCCCAGAATAAAGGAAATAACGACGCTATTAAGGCTGGAATAACTAAAGGAGCCTTAAGTAAAAGAATGAAGCTTGAGGCAAATCCTGCCGCTAGCAAATGTAATTTTGCAGACCTGTTTTTATCTATTGAAACAAAACAAAGCCACAAAAAAGCAATCGCACTTAATTGAGTACCATCAAGCATGGCCATTCGACCATTACGAACAATAGGCAATAAGGTCAATAAAACTGAAGATGTCGCAATGCTCGCTATTCGGTCCTGAGGGCGCAAATACCATTGAATCAAACCTCCTAATGGAACTACAAAAGTAGATAAAAGCGCTGGAAAGAATCTTATATAAAATTCAGAAGGTAATAAATCAATATTAGTTTTAAAATTTTGACTAATTCCAATTGCAAAAGATATTATCCAATGCAATCCAGGAGCTTTATTTAGATATGGTTTATCCCACAAAGTGGGAAGTAATCGATCTAAACCTTGTTTTTGATTTAATTCAAAGGCAACTCGAGCAACTGTACCCTCATCAAAATCTCTCAATGGGAGATTTCCTAGAGCAAAAAATGCAATTCCACAAGCAATGGACCAAAAAAGAAAAAGCCACCAAATTGGAGGTTTATATCTTTGGGGAATACTCTCAGTCAATTACAAGAAATTATTTAATCTCTTTATATCTCTAATAAAGAAATAAAGCTTTTATGTGAAAAACATTTCAAGAGAATTAATCAGTTCTTTAATTTTTAATAAATTATTTTCTTAAATCTATTGGAAGTTAATTCAATCTAACAATGAAAATTGCTAATAACATAACTTCTTTAGTTGGCCAAACACCACTGGTTAAACTAAATCGTCTACCAAAAGCTTGTGGATGTCATGCTGAGGTGATTGCCAAATTAGAAAGTTTCAACCCAACTGCTTCAGTAAAAGATCGAATAGCGGGTGCAATGGTCCAATCAGCTGAAGAAGATGGAACTATTACTGCTGGTAAAACCGTACTTATTGAGCCAACAAGCGGCAATACAGGAATTGCACTGGCAATGGTAGCTGCAGCTAAAGGTTATCGACTAATCCTGACAATGCCTGACACTATGAGCACAGAAAGACGCTCAATGCTTAGAGCATTTGGCGCAGAACTTCAACTCACTCCTGGAGCAGAAGGCATACAAGGAGCTATTGATCTCGCCGAAGAATTAGTAGCTTCAATTCCCAATGCCTATCTACTTCAACAATTCGATAATTTATCCAATCCTGCAATTCATGAAAAAACTACTGCTAAAGAAATTTGGGAAGGTTGTGATGGAACACTTGATGGATTAATTGCTGGTGTAGGTACTGGAGGAACCATTACAGGTTGTGCGAGGTTCTTAAAACAAAAAAACCCAAAAATCAAAATTTTTGCAGTCGAACCTTTATCTAGTCCTGTCCTCTCAGGAGGTAAGCCTGGATCTCATTTGATACAAGGAATAGGAGCTGGCTTTATTCCTAACGTATTAGACATGAGTCAAATAGATCAGGTAATAAGCATTCATGATCAGGACGCAATGGAAATAGGAAGAAGGCTTGCAAAAGAAGAAGGATTACTCAGTGGTGTTAGCAGTGGAGCAGCCGTTGCCGCTGCCTTGAAAATTGGCAAAAACCCTGAATATTCTAATAAAAGGTTGGTTGTTATTTTGCCTAGCTTTGGTGAAAGATATCTTTCAACAGATATGTTCACCTCAATCCCATCAAAACTATCTGAGGGTAAAGAATATCTATAATAAACAACATGAGTTGTGATAAATAATGAATAGAAATCCTTATGAAATATTTAAAGTTTCTCAAAATGCAAGCTGGTCAGAAATCAAGTCAGCTTATAGAAAGCTTGTAAAGATACATCATCCAGATACTGGGGGAGATCAAAAGATAATGCTTGAAATCAATGCTGCATGGGAATTATTAAAAGTAAAGAATGAAATTCCTTATTCAAAGCGAAAAAATGAGATTTATAAATCTAAAATATACAAAACAAAGAATTCAGAAAATAGGAACAAAGATGATCAGAACAAATTATCAGAATCAGATGAAATCAAAAATTGGTTTAAGAATATATATATACCAATAGACAAATTACTTGGACAAATTATTAATCCATTACAATCCCAGGTTCGAGCTTTGTCAGCGGACCCTTATGATGACATTTTAATGGATTCTTTTTGCTTATATATAAATCAAAGTCAAAGAAAAATAGAAAAAATAAATAAAATATATACTTCTAAGAAAAGTCCACATAAAGCTAAAGAATTCAGCCTAAATCTTTACCATTGCTTATCACAAGTTCAAGATGGACTGAATGAATTAGATAGATACACTATGGGTTATGTAGATAATTACCTGCATGATGGTAAATCTATGATAAGAGAAGCAAATGAAAAAAGAAAGTTATTAAGAAATCAGAAAAAAGATTGGATTATTTTATAAAATCTATTTCCATTCAATCAACTGATCAACTCTCATCCATACATCAGGGACTGGTCTTCTCCATCTAACTTGACAAAAATCACCTTTAATTAATAATAATTCTCCTGGTCCCTCAAAAATATAATCAGGCAAATTTAAATCACTAGCATTTGACTCGACACTATTTAAATATTTGCTCTTATCCACTCTTATTAAGTCACCTTTTCTAAATTTCTTAATTTTCTCAGTAGCTACTGATGGCTGATCTTCTTTCGCAGGGTTTTCAGACATTTGGAGAATTGTTTAAAACGACTAAAGAATAAATTCAAAAACTTAATAAGAGATTAACAGCATAATCAAATCTAAACATTTCATCTCTATATGAAAATATAAAGTCCTTTAATTTGGATTAGCTGCTTTGCAACCCTAGGAATGCAAAAATCTCTTTAAGCTAAAGAAATCTATCCGATAAAATCATGAATCTGTTGCTTATAGGCTGTACAGGCTTCATAGGAAGAGAGTTGGTACCTTTATTGCTAGCCGAAGGACATAAACTAACAGTAGTAACAAGAAGCCCAAAAAAAGCTTTAAAGACAATAGATATAGGAAAAGAAATAAAAATTTTAAATTTTGATCCAGCCAAATCTTCATCCTGGGGAAACGAAGAATTAATAAATTGTCTAAAAAGCAGTGACGGAGTTATAAATCTTGCCGGTGAACCTATAGCTGACAAACGATGGACTACAACTCATTGCGAAGAGATAAGAAATAGTCGTTTAGAAACAACAAAGAATTTAATCCAAGCAATCACAAAAATAAAGAAGCCACCAAAAGTTCTAATTAATGCTTCTGCCATTGGCTTTTATGGCACACATCCCAATAAGCAGTTCAATGAAGAAAGCACTCCTGGGAAAGATTTCTTAGCAAGTTTATGCCAAGAGTGGGAAAGCCTTGCTTCTGAAAAACCAAAAAGAACTCGTCTCGTCATTATAAGAATTGGAATTGTTTTAGCCAAGGGCGGAGGTGCATTAGGAAAAATGCTACCTATTTTCAAAGCTGGATTAGGTGGACCAATTGGAGATGGGGAACAGTGGATGAGTTGGATTCATAGAACAGATCTTTGCAATATTATTAAAGAAAGTATAAGAAATTCTTCTTGGTCAGGCGTAATAAATGGAGTCGCGCCAAATCCAATAAGGATGAATGAATTTTCAAATTTACTTGGTAAAAAAGTTGGCAGGCCAACTCTTTTGGCTGTACCAGCACCTTTACTTACATTAATACTTGGAGATGGTGCTCAGGTGGTTCTTGAGGGGCAAAATGTACAATCAAAACGACTAAACAAACTTAGGTTCATATTTCTCTTTTCTGAACTAAAAGATGCATTTTCAGCATCTATATCTAACAACAAAAACAACTAGTTTGTTCGGGAAAGCTAAAGCTTTTTTAGTCTTATTTCACCAATGTCTAAATTAAGAATAATATTTTTACAAATAAATTATAACTCCAACCACAACTTTATCTTTTTTAAAGCCTTCCAATCTGGTTGACGGTTGAGACCATCTTCGATGGACTCTTTTAACTCTTTTTCCAATTCAGGAAGAACTAATATAGCTCTCTTTACAAAATCAATATGATCTCTAACTCCTTTTGAATTAGTTTCTAATAAAGCAAGACTTAAGTTTATCCTTGCTTGTGGATCCTGCCCATTTAGTTTCACTGCAAACCGAGAAGATCGTAAAGCTTCTTGAGGTAAATTACAGAGTAATTGCAACCAAGAAAGACAAGTCCATCCCGCTGCATTACTAGGATGAGAAGAAGTAATATTTTCAAAATCTTTGATCAACTCCTCTGGAGCACCACCTGCTTTATAACGTTCCATTGCTCCGTCAAAAAGACTTTCCTCAGATTTATCCATTGTTTGCTTAAAAAAGTTTTAGTGAATTAAGTTCAGACGGCAAAAGAACTCCCACAACCGCAAGTTTGAGTAGCATTTGGATTTGTAAAGTTAAACCCACCCCCAATAAGATCTGTACTGAAATCTAATTGCATTCCATATATGTATAAAAGACTTTTTGGATCACAGATAACCTTAAAAGAGATACTACCAGAAGCATATTCATAAACTTCATCATCTTTCTGAATATCTGCTGAAGATACAAAATCCATTGTATAACTCATTCCACTGCATCCACCTGAACGAACTCCTACTCTCAACAATTTTCCAGAACCTTGTTCTTTACAAAGTCGTGCCAACTGACCTAATGCAGGACTAGTAATTAATATCCCTTTGCCATCCTGGGCCTTATGAGTTTTAGGAAGTGTACTCGAATTACTCATTGTTCTCAGCTGATGATTAATAACACTCTATTGATGATATTCGATTTTAAAAAGTTCCAAAAATGAGTTTTTATTCATAGAGTCATTAAGTTCCTCTTAGAAAACGAGTGAAAATTGCGATAGTAGGGGCCGGATTAGCAGGACTAACTGCTGCAGTTGATCTTGTTGATGATGGTCATGATGTAGATCTCTATGAATCAAAACCCTTCATAGGAGGGAAAGTTGGGAGTTGGGAAGATTCAAATGGGAACCACATAGAGATGGGTCTCCATGTTTTCTTTTTCAATTATGCAAATCTTTTTGCATTGATGAAAAAAGTAGGAGCCATTGAAAATTTATTACCAAAAGAACATACTCATCTTTTTGTAAACAAAGGTGGAGACATAAAATCTTTAGATTTCCGATTTATAGCAGGAGCACCATTTAATGGCTTAAAGGCTTTTTTTACGACTCCACAATTGAATTGGATTGATAAATTAAGAAATGCACTTGCTTTGGGGACAAGTCCAATAGTAAGAGGGCTGGTTGATTATGAGGGCGCTATGAAAACTATTCGAGCTTTAGATTCAATCAGTTTTGAGGAATGGTTTCTCAACCATGGAGGTAGTTTGAATAGTATTGAAAGAATGTGGAATCCAATTGCATATGCACTTGGTTTCATAGATTGTAAGAATATTTCTGCGAGATGCATGCTGACTATCTTTATGATGTTCGCGTCTAAGACAGAAGCTTCAAAGCTAAATTTACTTAAAGGCTCGCCTCACAAGTGGCTTACAAAACCAATTCTTGATTACATTCAGGCGAGAGGAGGAAAACTTCATTTAGAGCATAGTGTTAAAGAAATTCATACAGAAAACTCTGAAGAACCATTTGTAACTGGTTTAACGCTTCAAACCCCTACAGGAGAGAAAAATATTCAAGCTGATCAATATATAGCCGCTTGTGATGTCGCTGGAATGAAAAGAATAATTCCAAGATCATGGCGACGTTTTGAAGAATTTGACTCAATTTTCAAGCTTGATGCTGTTCCAGTTTCAACAGTTCAGCTTAGATATGATGGTTGGGTCACTGAAATAAATGACAATCAGGCCAAAAAAGATCTCAAAAAACCATCAGGCTTAGATAATTTGTTGTACACAGCTGATGCAGATTTTAGCTGTTTTGCAGATTTAGCTTTATCAAGTCCTGAAGACTATAAAAAAGAAGGTCTTGGATCCCTTCTTCAATGTGTTTTAACTCCTGGTGATCCTTGGATTACTAAACCAACTGATGAAATTGTTAAACATACAGATTTGCAAGTAAGAGATCTTTTCCCCTCCTCAAGAGTTTTAAAGCTTTTATGGAGCAATGTCGTCAAAGTTTCTCATTCTCTCTATAGAGAAGCCCCTGGAATGGAACCTTATAGACCAGATCAAAAAACTTCGATAGATAATTTTTTCTTAGCAGGCAGTTACACCAAACAGGACTACATTGACTCTATGGAAGGAGCGACTATGAGTGGGCACCTCGCAGCCTCAGCAATACTCAAAAAGTCAGTTTCACTTGCAAAAAACTCTTCGGTAGCTTGACATGGGAAAATGGCTTAATCACACTGTCATTACTGACATTAATGCTCCAGTTGAAGTGGTTTGGAAATTCTGGAGTGATTTAGATTCAATGCCTCTATGGATGACATGGATTGAATCGGTTAAAACTGTTGATAAGGAAACTTCCACTCTTCCTGATTTAACAGAGTGGACATTGGCCGCAAATGGATTTCGTTTTAAGTGGAAGGCTCAGATCACTGAACGAATAGAAGCTCAAAAACTTGAATGGAAATCTGTCGGAGGCTTACCCACCACAGGTGTAGTCCGTTTTTATCCTGAAGAGAACTCAAAAACAGTTGTTAAATTGAAAATTTCTTACGAATTACCAAAAATCTTAGCAAGACTAATGAAAGAAAATATTCTTGGAGGAATGGTTACAAAAGAACTTCAGATAAACCTAGATAGGTTTAAACAATTGATAGAAGAATCTTTAGCAAAGTCTAACTAATAAATTTCTATACAAGCCTTAACTAAACCATCTAAATCATATGGTTCCGCTTCTTTGTCTGGTTTGCGAATATTTTTTAAACAACTCAGACTGGTTTGAGGACCAATAGATACTATTTTAATATCTTTAACTAATTCATACCAATTATCACCAAAATACTTTTTTAATAAAGTTTTGGTATTAATTACAGTCTTTCCACTTGTAAAAGTAATTATATCTATATTTTTTTTCTTCAAAGCATGTAATGTCTTCTTTGGAATATGGTCAGGACAGCAAGATTCATAAGCAGCAACTTCAACTACTTCCGATCCCTTACTTCTAAAAGCTTCTGCTAATAGTGATCTACCCCCGCTTTGCACCCTCGGAATAAAAAACTTTAAGCCCTGAATCATTTCTGGAAAATGTTGAATTAAACTTTCGGCCACAAATTGAGGAGGGACAAAACTAATATTAGCTTCAATCAAATTGAGTAAATTAGCTGTTTTTCTCCCAACAGCAGCAATCTTGATTCTCTTAGAAACTTCTGATAGAGACAAATCCAACTGATTAAGTCGATCTTCAATATTTCTAACCCCATTTGCACTAGAAAAAATAATCCAATCAAATC
The DNA here is from genome assembly GCA_003283745.1 of Prochlorococcus sp. AG-315-B03. GTDB lineage: Bacteria > Cyanobacteriota > Cyanobacteriia > PCC-6307 > Cyanobiaceae > Prochlorococcus_B. The sequence goes on from QBWA01000006.1 coordinate 7,799, forward strand.
TGTCTATTTCCCCTAAAGTATCATCAACAGGAGTCCAATCATTAGGAGGACCAATAATTAAAGAAGGAAGGTCATAAACATCAGCGCCTTTATTTTCAAAAAGGATATGTGAATCAGAAAGCTGATCTTGAGACCTTGTAATGATTATTTTTTTACCTGACAATGAAAATTCTTGAGACATAATTTATAATTAATTAATTTTGAAATTTGCCATACTAATTAATTTAGCCTTATATAAGGATTTTTCTAAATATTAGTCAGTAAACTCTATATTTTTATTTGATTCAAAGTGATTAATGTGATTTTCAAGCATTCTAGAAAGAATAAGACTTTGCGCTTCTTCTAACTGACTCGGACTATAAGCTAAAGGTATTGAGCTGCCAAGAGATTTGTTAAGTCTATCAAACAGATAAGGACAGCCATAAACAACTATACCAGACAATTTATTTTCTTTTTCTAATTCATTAATCGCATAGATCCAGGATTCTTTTTGATAATTATTTCCAATAAATGGTTTACCCCTTGTAAACAATTGAAAAAGTATTTTACCATTACCTATATTATTCAAAGAAAGAGTATTTGCCTTTGTATCCTCCCACGGACTTATTCCAAGTGGATGAACAATTAAATTTCTATATCCGGCTTCTTCAGGTAAGGATAATGCAGGTATTAATTTATCTGATATTTGTTCAAAGTCATCAATCTGCAAAAGATTAACATCATTGGTACCGATTATATCAATCTTATCTTTCGTATGTTTAATAGATTCCTTTATAATAATTTTGGTTAAATTAGAAATTTCTAAGAATATCTTTTCTTCTTTAATCTGATCAGGTATGAGTATATTTTGGGACCCTAATTGATTATTCAACTTCCTCAATAGTTTATTTTTTCTTTCTAGAGATTTATACAATCTTTTTCTAGATAATCTTCCAGTACTAAATGATTCCACTAGTGAATCTATTGCTTCATCAGCATCTTCAGGCATCATTATCAAATCTATTCCTGCGTCAAAAGCCATTACAGCAGCTTCTCCTCCGGAAAATTGATCAGAGATAGCATTCATTACCAAAGCATCTGTCACCACTAATCCATCAAATTTCAATTTTCTACGTAATAAATCTGCAACCACTTTCCTTGACAAAGACGCAGGATAATTTGGATCAATATTTGTTAATAATAAATGGCCGATCATCACACTACTTATCTCTTGATTAATTAAAGATCTAAATGGTATTAGCTCACAATCCTCAATATCTGATAAATCATTTTCTATTATTGGTAATTGTAAATGTGAGTCAACTTCCGAATTACCATGACCTGGAAAATGTTTAGCACATGAAAGAACATTCGTTGAAGAAAGCCCTCGATGAAAAGCACAAGATAATGCACTAACGGTAGAAGGATCCTCTCCCCATGCTCGTAGATTAATTACTGGGTTAAGTGGATTATTATTAATATCACAAACAGGGGCTAATACCCAATTCAAGCCAATCTTTTTAGCCTCTTGTCCAGTAATGAAGCCTAGTTTTTCAGCAATAGAAATTGCTAAGTTTTGATCTTTTTTATATATCTGAGCGATACCCATTGGTGGGACAAACTTTGTTCCACCTTTAAAACGCTGTCCTACACCTTCCTCAACATCTGCACATAAAAGAATAGGTTTACCAGCCCATTTTGTTAATACTTTACAACGAATCTCTAACTCTTTTAAAGTGCCCCCAAAAAAAATAACTCCTCCAACCCCAGCTTCTAATAATCTCTTTAATTTAAAATTAGATAACTCTAAATTAGGATGTAAACGTTGTGAGTCGAGATTATATCCACTAGCTCTGATTATTATTAGTTCGGCGACTTCCCTTCTTAGTTGAGATTTATCCATAAATTAATTATAAGGAGTTAAAAGTTTTAAATATTTTCATTTTTAGATTTACGTTTATGTTCCAAAGAAGTCAAAAGATCCAGTACCGAAGATCCTTTTATCATTCCCAAGTCAAGTTTAAAGACAACATCTGGAGCTCGTCTCATTTGCAATCTTCTTGCAAGCTCAGCACGAAAAAACCCCTTTGCCTCATCTAAACAAGCTAAAACCTCTTTCTTTTTCTGCTCTTCACCAAAAAGGCTTATAAAGATTTTGCAATGCTGTAAATCACCAGACACTTCAACTGCGGTGATTGTAATCATGCTTTGATGAATCCTTTCGTCTCTAACACCATTAACTAAAAGATCACTAACCTCTCTTTTTAATAATGCTGCTAACTTCTCAACCCTTCTTGAATTAGCCATAACTAAGCGATAGATAAAGGAAAAACCATTGCTCTTAATAGAAAAGCTAGTGTAACTATTCCACTTAGTAAGGCTCCAACAAGAGCTATTGCAGTAACAGGATTACTACTGCGCTTTAGTAATGGAGAAATAGCTGCTGTAAAAACACCAAGAACTATAGTTATGAGATATTTGGGATATCTTGATACATTAGTAAAAAACTCACCCATAATTATTCACCAAAAGAAAGTTTAATAGGTACTCTGCGAGCCATTTCAAGAAAGATAAAATGATGGCACTTCATCAATTTAAGCACTCCACTTTTTGTTTGAAAGTAAGGGTGGGTCTAGAACCCAAAGAGCTTGAATATAGAACTGTTGAAATAACTACCTCCATAGGTCAGATTAGTATTTTTCAAAAACTGGTGATAGAAAATAAACTGTCCTTTTTGATAAAGAAATAGCAATTTGTTAGTCAAGGTCAATAATACGATATTTCGAGCAACTCTAGTCAGAGCAAAGACTCATCCCAGAACACACCACGGAAGAATCTCTATCAAAAATGATTGAGAATTGAACAGATACTATTTTGCAAACTCTATAAAAATGGCTTCATATAAGAAGTCCTGAAAGACTCAGAATTAATTCCCTGATTATTTCGTAATAGAATTCCTTTATCTGTCAAAAAATTCTTATAAAATATTCCTTTTAATTTAGTTGTAAAAATCTATTAGTTTGTAAATTACAAAAAAAAGAAGCGCTTAAATTAAATATTGAATTGCTTACCAAATCAATTAAGTCTAATCTTGAACCTTGCTAAGAACTAATTTAAATTTCTGAGTACGAATAGGAGAGGAATTAAGATTTCTACCAGGCTCATTATATATTGCTTGAAATTGTTCTCCACAAATATTAAACTAATTTCTATCCTCTGACTTACATTTTCTAAACTCAGTTAATGTTTCCACTTGACTCACTCTAGTTAAACTGTTTGCATGTAAATTTTCTAAACTTAACTCATCTGTAAGAAATACATCTTCATTTAATTCTTCTTGAAGTCTACCAATAATCTTTGTCTCTAAATATCTATCATCTGTCAATTTTGCAAATTGGCGATTAGATGACCTTGGATCATTCTTAACAAACAAAAATTCTTTTTCTTTACTATTCAATACATAAGAATTTGTATTATATTCTCGGTCGGCAATTCTTCTATTAGAAGAATCAACAAAAAACTTGGCAAAAATGCTTAGTGGACTCTTCTCTATCTTCACCAACGATACTATTGACAACATCCCATTTACCCTCAAACCAAATTGGATAGATCAAATCATCTCTAAGCGAAGGCCGCTTGAATGGGGCAGATAGATTCCAGTCTGGCCAGCTTGATTTGCGTTTAATAATCTGCGAGGATTGAGTAATATTGGATTTAAAAGTGTTTGCAGCCCAAGAAGGTTTAGCACAACCAAAGATAATTAAATAACATATAAAAATATAAAAGAATTGCAATCTCATGTCTGACCCTTTAATAAGAGAACTAGAAAATTATGTTATACTTGAGCCTGGTAAAAATGAAAAATTTCTGAGTTCCAAAGAAACTCTTTTATGGCTGGAATGCTGGTTAAATAAGTTTGATAAATTACCATTAGATTTAAAATGTAAAACTTCTTTAAAAGAAGCTGCTCAACATTTACTTGATACAGCCTGTGAGCTTGAAATAAAGCCAGGTTTCAAAGTGCAGTGGTATGCGGTTAGGTTGAAACAACCGGGTCAATGAGTATGCTAGGCAAACTTTCAATAATCATACTTGCAACTTCATACGGAGACTGATCCTCTACTTCTATTCTTAAATCTGATTCCAAATAAAGTGGTTTTCTTTTTTCATATATATCACTGAAAGTCTTATTCAAATCATTACCATTTAGTAAAGGTCTTTTATTATTATCATTTTTCAACCTTTTAATTGAGCGATTGATATCTAGATCCAACCAAATCACTATCCCTTGATGAAGAACTCCCCAATTTTCTGGCAGAGTAACAACGCCACCGCCAGCCGCAATGACTAATGAGTGATGTTGACTAATTCCTTGTAAAACTTTTTTCTCAACATCTCTAAATCCCTCTTCTCCTTCTTGCGCAAAAATATTTGCAATGGTTTGATCTGTAGCTTTTTCAATAACCTCATCCATATCAACGAAAGCATACTTAAGAATCTTTGCGAGGTTGGGACCAGTCTGACTCTTACCAGAACCCATCATGCCTATCAAAAATATATTTCTACCTCCTAACCTCTCTTGGATTTTTTGATGGTTCGATTGAGAGTCCATAAAAACAGAAATTACTAAAATTTATTAGAATAGAAACTGATGTGAAGAAAATTAATGCAAGAAATCACATCTCATTTGCTACATGGGGAAGGAAGACGTTGTGTCATCACAAGGCGTGCTTGTTTTAGCTCCAGTCACCTTTACTGGCTCCCTGAGTTATCACAAGATGATAATTCAGCTCTATTTGGGCCTTGTTCATTAACTCCAGGCCATGGACATAATTACGAACTAATCGTAGCTATGGAGGGGCCACTTAATGAATTTGGGATGGTTCTAAACCTTTCGGATGTCAAACACGCTATAAAAAAAGAAGTAACCAGCCAACTTGACTTTCGATTCTTAAATGAAACCTGGCCAGAGTTTGACGTTTCCAAACCAGAAGGATGCTTACCCACAACAGAGAGTTTAGTGCGTATTATTTGGGAACGTCTCAAATCACATTTACCTCTCTTATCACTTCGACTTTACGAAAACCCTAAACTTTGGGCTGATTATCAAGGAAATGCTATGAATGCTTATTTAACAGTTCAAACCCACTTCTCTGCTGCTCATCGCTTAGCAAGAGAGGACCTGCCCCAAAAAGAAAATGAAAAAATATTTGGAAAATGTGCCAGACCTAATGGACATGGTCATAACTACTTTGTTGAAATAACAGTCAAAGGAAAGATCAATCCCAGAACTGGAATGATTTGTGATTTATCAGCCCTCAATAGTTTAATTAATGACTTAATTGTAGAACCTTTTGATCATACTTTTTTAAATAAAGACATCCCTTATTTTTCAGACTGTGTTCCTACTGCAGAAAATATTGCTCTACACATCTCAGACAAGTTGACTAAACCAATCAGTGCTATTGGAGGTAGTTTATATAAAGTAAAATTGCAAGAAAGTCCAAATAATGCTGCCGAAGTATATGCGAATGCTTCAGAATCTAAAACCGATATTCAAGAGTCTAGAAATGAAATAAGTCTCTTGAGATAATTGAAAAAGCCTTGGATTAGATTAGTCATAGCATCAAGTATTGATGGTCGTATTGCATACCCTGAAGGAGGGAAAACTCAACTTGGTAAAGAGGGGGATAGATTAGTGCTAGAAGAATCCCTTGCTTGGGCTGATGGAATATTAATAGGCGGCCAAACCCTAAGAGATCATCAATCAATATGTCTAATTCATGATGAAAACTTAATTCAAAAAAGACTTTCCGAAGGCAAAGAGAAACAACCTATTGCTTTAATTGTAAGTACTCAGGCAAGTCATCCAAGTATTTGGCCATTTTTCCAACAGCCCATTCAGAGATGGCTACTTCAAAATACTGATCTATTCAATGAAAATTTAGTACCTAATGGTTACCATAAAAAAATAAATCTAAGTGATAACTGGTTTAAGTCATTAAAAATATTAAGTAATAAGGGTCTTTCAAAAATTGCTTTACTAGGTGGAGCAAGTCTTATTTCATCTTTTATCATAGAAGATCTAATTGATGAATTACAAATTACGATTACACCTCAAATATTAGGAGGTCGTTATTGCTGGATTTCAAATGAGTTAAAAGAATTAAAAAAAAGTTTTAGTCAGGAGGGCAAATGGGATCTAAAAGAAAGTAGGCAACTTGGGAATAGTGAATTACTCATAAGGTATTTTAGGAAAAGAAGTAATTAAAAAATTGATTCTAATAATTCATATATTTTTCTAATATTTATTATGAATAATTTAAAAATAAAATGGCACAAATCTATATCAGAAATCCCTGAGATGGCTTGGAGAGATCTATTAGGGTCTACTAATTTATCTCCATTTTACAGTTGGGAATGGCTAAGCGCTCTAGAGACATCGAATAGTATTATTCCCCTTAATGGATGGCAGCCTTTATTTCTCTCTGCTTGGAATGGTCAGAATATAATTGCTAGTGCACCTCTTTATCTCAAAGCGCATAGCTATGGAGAATTTATATTTGATAATTCTTTTGCAGAACTTGCACAAAATTTGAATCTTCAATATTATCCAAAGCTAATAGGAATGAGTCCATTAAGTCCTGTAGAAGGCTATCGTTTCCTGTTCTCTGAAGGAGAGGATGCAAAAGAACTTACATATATTCTCATTAAAGAAATTGATAATTTCGCAAAAACTAATGGCATCTTAAGTTGTAATTTTTTATATGTAGATCCACAATGGCAATTATTTGCCGAGGAGGCCAAATGCGCTAAGTGGGTTAACCAACAAAGTTTATGGAGCTTAAATGGCGAAAAGAACTTCTCTGATTATCTTGGGAGATTCAACTCTAACCAACGCCGAAATATAATACGCGAAAGAAAAAATGTGAAGAATTCTGGAATAAAAATAACCAATTTATTAGGGCCACAAATTGATATAGATAGTATGAAGAAAATGCACTATTTTTATCAACTTCATTGTTCGAGATGGGGAGTCTGGGGAAGTAAGTATTTATCCGAATCATTTTTCATTGAACTAGCATCTCCAAGGCTAAGAGAAAAAATTATATTATTTGAAGCTAAAGAAGAAAATGAAAATAAAACTATTGGAATGTCTCTTTGTATAAAGAGTAAGGAAATGCTTTGGGGTAGATATTGGGGTGCAGAAGAAAATATAGATTGCTTACATTTTGAGACGTGTTATTACGCTCCAATAGAATGGGCAATAGAAAATGGAATAAAATATTTTGATCCTGGAGCTGGTGGAACGCATAAAAGAAGAAGAGGTTTTATTGCCAAGCCCAATGCAAGCCTCCATAAATGGTATGACACAAGAATGGACTCATTGATTAGAGAATGGCTACCAAAAGCTAATAAATTAATGCTTAGCCAAATCAAGGCTACAAATAATGATGTACCTTTTAAGTTTAAAAAACCAAAACTATCAAATACATAGTAATTTCATAAAATAAAAGGAATTTTCGCAATGACTGAAAAAAATGATCTGGATTCAAAAGAAGAAAAATCCTTAATATCCAAAATAGAGGACGGTCTTATAAAGTATCAAAAAACAGGCACAAAAAGTGTTATTAGTCTTTTTGGTATTGAGCTAACAGCTCCATCTAATCTTAAAAATCCAGGTATTGTTTATTTATCTTTTATTTTTGTAAACTTCGTAATATTTGCATTATTTTTTAAAAACTTTTTAACTAGATCTTAATAAGCAGAATTTCCTAGAATTCAACAAAATCCTAATGAAGAACTTGTAGTTTACTTATTTAGTTTGTAAGTTTAAGGAATGGAACAAACTGAGATTCAAGAAGAAGATTGGATTAGATCAATACAGTCTATAGACGCTCAGTTATCTAAGCGTCATATAGAACTTGATCCAGATGGTTATTTTTTAATCAAAATTGAATCTGTTAATAAAGAATTAATACTGGAACATTACGTAAATAAGATTGATAGCCAAGGGCGTGCTGTGGATCCTGAGACAGGTAAGCCTCTAGGTTGTACAACTAAAAACAAACAAAAACCAAACAAGATATTTAGAGGGAGAAGCGCAAAAGAAATAGGTATTCAGATTTCCGAAGGTAAAGGTCCTTTATATCTCAGCCGATTAGATCATGCGCTATACCTAGGCCGAGAATTGCAGCGGGCTGAACAATGCTTAAAAACAGATGAAGAATATATACAAGACTAAAACCTAAAACATTTAAGCAATTAGCACTAAATGTCCTATTATCAGTCGAGAATTTAAAATCAAATGGGAATTCTTTTTTATTTAGTTTTTGTGGGAGCGGGTCTGGCTGCAGCGTTCTTAATTTCAAAAGCACTTAAGGCTATTAAATTAATCTAAAAATAATTATTCTTAGTGCTATTAAATTATTTAATTTTCCCTAAATTATTGATTAGTACTGGTAGGAAATAAAAAAAGCTAACAGAACTAAAAAAAAGAGCTTGGAAATTAATTAAAAAAAAAAAAAAATTATTACTATGAATAAATTTCTTATTAGAGTGTCTAGTGAAGGACTAATAATTTTTAATTAATTCAAATGGGAGCTTCAAGGCTAACAAGTCGTCGTCGCCAAGATTTAGGTTCTAAGTGGGCAAGAGTCACAATGGCTATCTTGTCGACTATTGGAGTAATAGATACTGGATCAATAACGTTAAACAAATGGGGATGGATAGGCGATCTTACTTGCCCTGGAGGACTAGAGGGGTGCGACCAAGTACTTAACAGTCCATGGGGGAGCTTGATAAGAGTAAATGAAAGCTCAATCCCCTTGTCAGTACTTGGTTTCATTAGTTATCTAATAATTTTATTTATGGCTATATTACCATTAACCTCTATTTTCAATGATAAGAAAAATAATATCTCAAGACTTACATGGTGGGGATTATTTTATACATCTACAGCAATGTTCGTCTTCAGTCTAATATTAATATTTATAATGATTTTCAAAATAAAAGCTTTTTGTTTCTTCTGCCTTCTTTCTTCTGTAATATCATTTGTATTATTATTATTAAATATAATTGGTGGAGCATGGGACGATTATGGGAAACTTATTTTTAGAGGCTTTTTGATATCACTTATAGTGATTTTATCTGGTCTTTTTTGGTCATCATCTGTAGATTCATTAGGTAAAGATATAGCACAAGATATTCAGGGAATACCACCCACTGTCATTTCTAAAAGTTCGCCTGAACAAGTAAACCTTGCTGAACACTTAACGAAACAGGGAGCTGTTATGTATAACGCCTATTGGTGTCCTCATTGTCACGATCAAAAAGAAATGTTTGGTAAAGAAGCTACAGAAAAACTTCATTTAGTTGAGTGCGCTAAAGATGGTTTAAATAACAAAAGAGAGCTCTGCGAAAGAAAAGGAATAACTGGTTTCCCCTCATGGGAATTCAATGGTTCAATTGAATCAGGAGTAAAAAGCCTCGAAGAGCTTGCAAATATGAGTAACTACAAAAAGACTAATGATTTTTAAATAAATTTACTTTTAATTAACTGGCCTAGTAAATAAATCTTTTCCGAGGCATTGGCGAGTATGGAATTGCCAAAAAGGAACTGAAGAAGGAAAATCATTTCTAAAATGTCCACCTCTACTTTCTTTACGAAATAGGCAAGCCTCCAACATTAATGAACTTGATAGTTGTCTATTACATAAATCAAGAAGCAAATTGAGCTCTCTTCTTGAATTTTCATCCAACATATTGGATTCATCTTGAGATTGTGAAAAAACAAGATTTAATAATGGCTCTTGCAAAAGAATCTCATAATCTTTTCTAACTTTCTTCAAGGCTTGAGTCATTCCATGAAAAGAGCGATCAACGCCTGCTTCACTCCAACATAAATGTCTGAGCCTCTGAATTTCTCTTCTTAAGTATTCAGAACCTCCTTTACCAGAGAAGCGAAGTCTTGTCTGACTAAAAGTAGGACTAAATTTAGTTACTTTCTCCATTTGAAAATTATTAAATTCAATATCTTGCATTTTGTTAGCAAAAACTAAGCATTCCATTAATGAGTTACTTGCTAGCCGATTAGCGCCATGGAGTCCAGTACAAGCAACTTCTCCCACTGCATAAAGACCTTTAATGGTTGTCTGAGAAAACAAATTCGTGGAGACTCCACCCATCCAATAATGAGCTGCAGGAGCTACTGGAATCAATTCTTTTAAGGGATCTAATCCAAACTCTCGACATCGTTGAAGAATGGTGGGAAAACGTTCTTCGACATATTCAATAGAAATAGAATTCATATCAAGGCCCAGATGAGTTACATCTTGTTCATGCATTGATTTGAACAATGCCCTACTCACTTGATCTCTAGTCGCTAAATCTTTTCCATGCAAATGAGCAACTGGACTTGCGCCTAAAGAATCAACCAACACAGCGCCTTCTCCCCTTACAGCTTCGGAAATCAAAAAAGAAGGAGCACCTTCTAATTTCAAGGCAGTTGGATGAAACTGAAAAAACTCAAGATCTTCAACTACTGCACCTGCTCTCCATCCCAGAGCGACTCCTTCGCCTGTTGCTTGCGCTGGATTCGTTGTATTTTCAAATAAGTGACCCCCTCCTCCAGTAGCCAAAACTACAGCTTTTGCATTTATCCAAAGCAATTGTGGTCCATCCAAAACTTGGACACCAAAACATCTATTTTGCTCAACCCAGATCTGGGAAACTCTTATACCTCTTTGATGAAGGACATTATCTTTTTGCTCAACTTGATCATTTAGGACATCAACTAATTCACGACCTGTCCGATCTTGCACGTGAAGAACTCTTCTATGACTATGTGCTGCTTCAAGAGTTGTAGAAAGCTTCCCAAAATCTCTATCAAAATCCATTCCAATTTTTAAAAGTCTTTCTACTGCTCTAGGCGCATTTTCGACAAACATTTTGACAGCATCATGATCACAAAGTCCTGCGCCAGCATTGATTGTGTCCAAGGCATGGCTCTCTTCACTATCTTCAATTCTTGTTACTGCCGCGATTCCACCCTGTGCCCATCGACTTGAAGAACGTTTACTTGTATTTCGATTTAAAAGTAAAACCTTCAAAGATGAAGGTAATTCAAGAGTTGTCATCAAACCTGCAGCACCTGCTCCAATCACAACCACATCCCAAGTATTGGAATAAATTGAATTTTGATTAAGGCTAATATTTGAACTCATGAAATTAATTATTAGTTTTAAATCAATCCGCTTAGCTGAGGCTGAATCAAAGTAGTTAGAAAAAACAAACCATCAACCCACAAAGTTGTAGTTAAAGCAGCACTTGCAACAAGCCAGGCATCACTTACATCAGAATGATTTAGAGATTGCTTCATCATCCAATTTGAAATTATAATTATCAACAGTGCAGCCAAAGCAATGGATATAAGAGAAAATGGAGATACTAATTCACCTGCGGTAAGAGTTAACAGTTCAGAGGCCTCTGAAAAAGGAGCTTCCACAATATCGGGCCAAGATTTCATTACACCTGTTAAAACAATCATCACATCAGTAAAGGCTGTACCCAACAAAGAGGCCAAATAAAAACTCGCACCAATTTTCCAACGAGTATCAAGAAGAGTAATTGCTATTGGTAAAGCGATGGATTCAACAGGCAAATGCCAGACTGGATGTGCCCTTAACCAACCCCAAAAAAGGCATCCCCCCAACCAACTCCAACTAATTCCAATCAAAAGCGAACCTATATCAGCCCATTTATAACTACTGACATGTAATAAATAAAATCCTAAAGTAAATATTACGAAGCTAAATAAAAGTGCCGAAAAAGGATAGACATGCACCCATGGAGCCTGCACAAAAACAGGCAAAACAACCATTATGCTAGTCCAAAATTGCAAAGTCCTTGGTTTGGAAAGATAGGAGTCTTCTGCTTTTAAGGGATTCTTAGTGAGATTTGAGTTAATCAGGATTAGAAAAAATGAATGCTTTTAGCAAAAAGATATATATGAATTTACATTCAAGTCGATACCCTGAGCTAAATGTCTTCAAATTACAAACAATAAAAGAAAAAGATACTGAACTGAAAATCTCTTCAAAACCAATAATGGTCGACCGTTTTAGGAGCGATCTCCTTACAAACAAGAAAATTAACTGATTAAAAAATACAAAAAGCTTCCAATAACTAATAGAATTGTATTGATCGTTTCAGAGAAAAGATATTTGACTATTCAATCTCAACTTTATTGTCTCAACCCAATAAACAAAAATAAAAAAAATTATCATGCAATTAAAGAGCCTAAATGAGCAGGATAAATATAAATAAAAACAAAATAAAGCCAGCTGTAATCGAATCGATAGAGCCTGGATCAATAGGTGAAGAAATCGGATTTGAAATCGGAGATCAATTAATCAGCATAAATGGTATACAGCCAAGAGATATAATTGATTATAGATTCCTTATTGCAGAAGAGGAAATTAATTTAGAAATTGTCGATCAAAGAGATAATCATCATCAAATTAGTATAGAAAAAGATCATGATGATGGCCTAGGAATTTCTTTTACAGAAGCTTTATTTGATGGTCTTATGCAATGTAATAATCAATGTCCTTTTTGCTTTATTGATCAACAACCTTTGGGAAAAAGAAGAAGCCTATATCTTAAAGATGATGATTTCAGGCTTAGTTTTTTATATGGGTCTTATCTAACTTTGACAAACCTATCAGAGAACGATTGGTTAAGAATTGAGAAGCAAAGATTAACTCCCTTATTTGTATCTGTACATGCAACTGAACCATCTTTAAGAGCTAAGTTATTACGGAATCCAAATGCTATAAATCTTTTAAGCCAACTACACTGGTTCTCGGAAAAAAAACTACAAATTCATGCACAAATAGTAGTCTGTCCAACCAAGAATGATGGAAAAGCTTTAGAAAGAACTTTAAAAGATCTTTTTAGTTTTGCTGAAGGAGATTCTCCAGCTGTACTTTCAGCGGCAGTCGTACCTGTAGGTTTAACCAAATTCCGTCCTCCCAATGATGGATTAGTACCTGTTGATTCTAATTGCGCAGAAAGAGTAATTGATCTAGTAGAAAAACTGCAAAGAATCTTTCAAAAATCAATAGGCTCTCGTTTTGCATGGTTATCAGATGAATGGTATTTAATTGCAAAAAGATCATTACCTATTTTAAGCTCATATGAAGATTTTCCTCAGAAAGAAAATGGAGTCGGGAGTATTAGAAGTTTTCTTAAGGCAATGGATCTAGTCACCCGAAATCTTCCTAAAAGACTTAACAAAAAGCGTACTTGTAGCTGGGTAGTAGGAAAACTTGTTGAAAATGAATTAATGACAACTTCCAATCGATTAAATCAAATTAAGAATTTAACTATTTATCTTCATGGACTTTCGAGTCCTTATTGGGGGCAAGAGCAAATAGTAACTGGTCTTCTCACAGGTAAAGACTTATTAGAGGGGCTCCAAGACAAAGAGTTAGGAGAAGAACTACTCCTTCCTTCTGTAATGTTAAGACAAGGTGAAAAAATTTTTCTTGATGACATGACTCTTCAAGAGCTCTGTTCTTCACTTAATGTATCTATACGAATTGTTCATGATGCAGAAGACATTGTGAATGGAGCGCTAGGTATAGCTTAATGGCTTTACTAAATTCAACTCAATTTTTCTTATATCCATGGGGAGAGTGAAAAGAAAATTTCTCATTGTTGCAGGGTTATTCCTATCTGGAGTTAATCCTCTATGGGCAACCAACAGTAATTCAATAAATTCATATTCAAAACAACTAAGTTTAATCAACCAAAAGCAAAATCAGAATAAGGAACTATCTCAAATTAACAAGGGGAAAGTTTTGTATGAATTATCTCCCCCAAACAATCTTTCTCTTCCTTCTAGGGAAAGAGAAGTTTCTATAAAAAGTTTTGAAAGTGTTAATTTAGATGAATTAGAAACTATACTTGTAAATAATAATCCATCCATCAAACTTTACAAAGAAAGAATTAATCAGGCTAAGTCATTATTGAGAGCATCACTTTCATCTTGGTATCCAACGTTAAATCTTTCAGCAAACGGAATACCACAATATTTCGAATCAAATAATTATTATGATTCTAATCTAAGCTCAGATACTTCTAGTAAAAGATGGAGTTCTTCTATAAGTGCAACAATTCAATGGGATTTAATAAATCCTGCAAGAGTTCCTGAAATAGCCGCTGCAAGAGATAGTTTTGAACAAGCTAAACATAATTATTCTATTATTTTAAGAGACTTAAAATTAGAAGCATATAAACGTTATTATAATCTTCAAAAAGCAAATGAAGAAATAAAGGTAGCAAAAAAATCTATAGAGTCATCTTCTTTTGGATTACAAGATGCAGAAATTAGATTCGAATCAGGTATTGGAACAAAATTAGAAGTGCTAGAAGCAAAATCACAATTAGCAAGAGATGAACAACTTCTAAATATTAAAATAGGTGATCAGAAAATTGGTCAGAGATCTCTTGCGGAATTACTCAATCTTCCTGAAGATGTGACACCATTAATTGGTTCAGAGACTAGAGTAATGGGAATATGGGATACAACATTAGAAGAAAGTATTATCTCAGCTTATTCAATGCGTGAAGAACTTGATAACCTTCTTTTGGATATTTCTATTAGTAAAAATAATGCCAAAGTCGCTCTTGCAGCAGCTCGACCCAAAGTAAGTTTAGTAAATACATTTAGTTCAACAATTTCAAAAGGAGAATTAAACAAAGTCTCACCCAATATTAACAACGGATCCTCAACTATATCGAATACGATAGGAATTAATGCCTCTTGGTATATATTTGATGGAGGCAGTTCTAGATCACAATATAACTACAATAAAAGTAAAGCAGAAGAAGCAAAACTAAAATTTGCTTTAAAAAGAGCTCAAATAAGAAAAGAAGTTGAAGAAATCTTTTTCAAGTTAGAATCAGCTAAATTGAATATCACATCTTCTTATTCAGAAGTTCTTTCCACAAGAGAATCTCTTAGACTTGCAAAACTAAGATATAAAGCAGGCATTACTGCCCAAAGAGAAGTGGTAAACAATCAAAGAGATTTAACTGACTCTGAAGTCAGATATATTATTTCTGTCACTAGTTACAACACCTTGTTAGCTGATCTAAGTAGAAAAACCGGTTTAAATAACATCAAGCCTTGTGATATTAAGGTCAAAAACCTGGATGATCAAAGTTTAGAAAACCCTCAAATACTTAAAGCGTCTAAATTAATTCCATTGTGTCAACTTTAAGATCGTGTGCAAGAAACTATGAGTATGAACCAAATACCTAATTCTCTGAATAGCTCTCAGCTTGAATCAATTAATGATCTAATAAATCACGTTGGCCAAAGACAACTTAAGGACTTTGGTCAAATCAATTCAGACTTAAAGCCAGATGGAACATTAATCACTGAATGCGATAGATGGAGTGATCAAACAATTGTTGCAGGACTGGACACAATTGCTAAAGGAGAGGGCGTCCTAAGCGAAGAAGGTAATAAATTAATTCCTAATTCTTCTGCTTATTGGGTTGTTGACCCTTTAGATGGGACAACAAATTTTGCGGCAGGTATTCCATATTGGGCAATATCCATAGCCCGTTTTATTAATGGATCTCCTGAAACGGCTTTCCTTGACATACCAGCACTAAAAAAGAGAATCGTGGCAATTAAAGGAAAAGGAGTATGGTTAAACGATAAACCACTTAAGCCAGAAGCACGTCTCAAGAAAAATAGCGACTGTATTTCTCTCTGCAGCCGATCTATTAAAGTTTTACAAATGAAACCAGAACAATCTTTTCCAGGAAAAATTAGATTACTTGGTGTCTCTAGTTTAAATATGACTAGTGTTGCTATTGGGCAAACAGTTGCTGCTCTTGAGGCTACTCCAAAGATCTGGGATATAGCAGCCGCTTGGCTAATACTGGAAGAACTTAATTGTTTAATCAAATGGTTAGACACAAATCCACAAAATATTCAGCCTGGAAAGGATCTTACAACTACAAATTTTCCATTATTAACCGCATCTTCAGAAGATCAATTAAAGAAAATGCTTCCTTGGTCTAGCGCCTTAATTAAAACAAATTAACTTTTTAATAACAATTCAATTATATGAGAATCTAGTCTTTGACAAATAGTTAATTGCCTACAAGACAAATTACTATTAAATTCAAATCGAGAAACTTATGCCAGAAAACTCCTCTCAGAAAGAGGTAGCTTAACAACAAACTTTTCAGAACCAAAGTGGGATTAAATTGGAGTAAAAAAGCAAGATGGTTCGTTAGCACCCTTTGGCGGGCTTATGAAAGATGGTCCAAATGTGATTGCGTGGACTTGAGCGCAGCTTTTGCGTATTACACTCTTCAGTCATTTTTTCCAATCTTGCTCATATCACTTTCAGTTGCGTCCTGGTTCTTAGGCAAGCAGCAAGGTTTAGATCAACAAATTATTGAATTAGCTGCTCAAGTATTACCACCCTCTGTAGTTGGTTTAGTAGATACAACCTTAGTAAAATTAGTGAATCAAGGTTTTGGAGCTGGAATACTTGGAGCAATGTTTTTAATGATCACCGCAGGCAATGCATATTTAACACTACAAAGAGGAGCAGATAGATTATGGGAAGATGTTTTACCAGTTAAGACAAAACCTGATCCACTAAGAATTCAAGCATTTCGATTCATTAGAAATCGAATAGAAGCATTTTTTGTAGTTCTATTGGTTGGTTTTTTAATGGTTATAGATCAAATTAGTGCGAATTTCAGAATGATTCCTGGAGCTGTATTAGAAGAATTATCTAGTACTAACCCATGGTTTGCAAAGTTAATGTCAAATATACCTGTGCTGCAAGTTGGACAATTTATTCTTCCTTTACTTGGTTTCTCAACTATGGCATTACTTCTACAAGGCTTACTTCCTAGTCGAAGAGTACCTTTGAAACCATTAATTCCTGGAGCGTTAATGATTGGTACTCTCCTAACCATTCTAAATTTGGCAGTGAGCAGAAGTATTCTCTCCTTAGGTTCAAGATTTCAAGCTTACGGTTTCATAGGAGGTGTTTTAGTATTAACTTTATGGGTCTGGATGGTAGGAGTTATTATTTATTTCGGACAATGTTGGAGTGTCGTTCTTGCAAGTATGCGACGGAATAAATACATCTGAGAAAAACAAACAAACCCAAAAGCAAATTTTAAATTAGAATATAAAAAGTAAAAGGTACAAGTTAAAGATGAAAAAGCCATCATCATTAATATGGATGGCGTTATTCTTTATTGTAATTTTACCTACGCCAGTAGGAAAATTTATTTTTGATTTAGCTGGTGGAATATTTCTCTTTCTAGCACTTCTTCCTATCATCCTTGGAGGAGTTGGATGGTTAAGCTGGAAAATAATTAAAGCAAAAGCCAAAACTTGCGAAGCTTGCGGTTCAAGTTTTTTCAATAATCAAGCTATTTGTCCTATATGTGGCGAAAAGGTCACAAGTGCTGAACAAAGTTTTGACAATATACCTGCAAGTTCTGCAACTATTGATATAAAGCCAGAAGAGATAAAGTAATCTTATAAATCAATACTTAAATTTTCTGGACTTATTTCATAAATCTCTTGCTCCACAGTTTCCAGCAGAGTATTACAATGCTCAAGTAGAATATTTCCTTTGATATAATTATCTTGAATATTATCTAAAGAAATATTATCGTCCTGCATCTTTAATAAAATAGATTCCAAAGTCTCTATAGATTCTTCATAGCTAAGAGCTTCAATTTCTTTTTTCCAGGATTGAATAGTCTTTGCGAGAGGATTTTTTTTAGATAAGGCAAAATTTTTCTTTGAAGAGTATTTTTTATCTGGCATGAAATCTATAATTGTTTGCTAAAATTATATCTTATCATAATTAATATTATCTACCTTTGTAGATATTTTTCCATCAACAAGCTGAATTGACAAAGCATCATTTCTATTAATATCTTTAACACTAAATATAGTTTCTCCCGTTACATTGGTAACTATTGAAAAACCCCTTTTAAGCCATCTAGAAGGGGAAAGTGCCTCAAAAAGTTGATGCATATTCTTAATTTGATTTCTTTTAGCTTTAATTATTATTAAGGGTGAGTGAGATTGAAAAATCCTTTTTTTTGAAATTAAAGAATTCTTTTTATTTTTAAAAAACCAATAAAAATACTCTTGCATTCGCTTTTTACTCTCTAAAATATTACTTATAGCAATCTCTCTACTTGGTAATAAATCAACTATTGAAGCTGTTGGGGTAGCGGAACTATGATCTGAAACAAGATCAGCAATTGTCAGGTCATCTTCATGACCAATTCCAGTAACTATAGGAATGGGAAATGTAGCTATTTCTCTAGCTAGTAATTCATTATCAAACAACATTAAATCTTCTCTACTTCCACCACCTCTAGCAATTACTAATGCATTTATTCCTAATTTATTTGATAATTTTAATTTACTCAATGTCAATATTATTTCTTTTTGATTATTACCCTGAACTGGAATAGGAAACACAAATAGTTTGGTCAAAGGCCATCTTTCCTTAGCTGTTCTCAAAATGTCAGCCAAAGCTGAACTAGGAACACTTGTGAGAATTCCAATTGATTTAGGATATTTAGGTAATTTTTTTCGTAGTGATTGATCCATTAAACCTTCTTTTATTAGCTTCGATTTAACTATTTCAAACTGCTTTAATACAGTTGAAATACTTGCCTTAATATCAAAAATCTGAACAGATATTCTTGCTTGAGACTCCCAGAAATTTAATTTCCCAACAACTAAAACTCCATCATCATCTTTTGGCAAAAACTTTAATGATTTTAATCTTGAAGACCATACAACTCCATCTATCCTTGCATTACCATCAGTAAGAGTGACCCATAAATGACCTTTTTTGATTTGGGCCTTTGAAACTGTTGCATTCAATGTAAATATTGGAGCAAATCCTCTTGAAAGTAAAAGCCCAATAGACTCATTCAATTCCGAAATAGTATATGTAGGTAAAGATTCATTATTTGAGTTATTATTAATCAATTTATTTATATGATCAGAGGTGAAAATTTATATAAATATAAAAATAAATAAAGAACTAAACACAATTAAAACAAAAATTTTAACCTATACCCATCTGAGTTAAAATTCCTTGACCTGTTAAAAGTTCAGTTGTTAAACCAATTAATATTCCTAGCATTGCTAAGCGGCCATTCCATATTTCAGCAAAATTAACAAACCCATAACGCGGTTCTAAGTTATTAGACATTTTAAAACCTCAAGTAAATACATATTACTAAAGAAATGCTCTATTATGAGAAATTAAATGCTTTTACTCATCTTATTATTCGACCTTTTCAATATGCAATAAATTCAACGTACATGTCTGGCACCATCAACTGGATGGTAATCATCACCAGTAAGTTCTTCGTAAATAATGGCAGGCAGTCCTGTCTCAAACATCGTTTGAAGAGCTTCTTTTAAAAATGGATTCCATCCACCAGTACTAACTTCGCCATGCCTAACTGTCCAATCCCATGTTCCTTGCAAATCTCTTGGCATCCTGCCTTCTCTATCCCTTCTAGCAACTAAATCAAGCGATTCAACTAATCCAACTTGAATAGGGTCCTTACCATAAGAAGGGGTAAGACTTAATTCAAGTCTCACAGGATCTTCTTTTACCAATTTAAGTCGAAACCTTGGAGGCAATTTTAAAGACTTCAAAACTGAAGCAACTATGCGTGTTCTTTGTTCCAAAAGTAAAACCTCTTTGAATTCTATTGAATGTGAAATATACAAAAAAATCTAATGAAAAATTATTCAGAAGGCTTTTCAAATGATTTTGGAGGATCATTGTCCTTAGAAAAGCGTACTGTAAGTAAATCTTCATCTGTAATATGACCTTCTGTATTAAGCAACTCCGGATGAATAGTTACCCGCCCAGTCCTATCCTCATTTAATTGAGTTGAAAATGATTTTATTTTTTTATTTGAGTGATCTACAAAAAAACCATTAAACATCACCCTTGCAGCAAGAAACAACAGGAGAAAAACTGAAATACCATAGAAGAAAGGGAAAAGATTGCTCAAAATGAAAAGTAGTAGAGTTGATCAACTCATCAAGCATGAAAAAAAAATTTGTTTTCTTTCACACATTCTTTAAGTTTATTATATGATATTTTTAAAAATTTGTGAGTAGTAGATAGCTACTATAAATAGAGAAAAATGCTCAGGCGAAAGTTTCTTAAAGAATGATGAAAGAGCTACAAAAACAACAACAAATCCATAAGAAAATAAAGAATAAAAGTAAAAAAAACTTTAGACTTATTCTCCTACTAGTTTTATTTTCTTATAACTTCAGTTTCGATGCCCCACTTAATGCAATTGAGGTACCTGTAAAAACACAACAAAATTTAAATAAGCAATCATTTGTATCAAGAGCTTTAACTAGAAGTGGAGATGCAGTAGTAACAATAGAAACAGAGAGAAAGGTATTTTCTTCAAGGGAAAAGTTATTACCTCCGGAGATTCTTACAGACCCATATTTTGAACGCTTGTTTGGACTTAGAGGGCAACTACAAATTCCAAGGTCTCGAATTGAAAAAGGTCAAGGTAGTGGAGTAATTTTCTCTGAGGAAGGACTTGTTCTAACTAACGCTCATGTTGTTGAAAAAACTGACCAACTGATAGTTGGTTTATCTGATGGAAGAAGAGTTATTGGTCGTGTAATAGGGCAAGATTCATTAACAGACCTTGCAGTTATCCAACTTGAATCAAAAGGTCCGTGGCCTATAGCTCCGCTAGGTGATTCTAACAATCTAAAAGTAGGAGATTGGGCAATAGCAGTAGGAAATCCTTTTGGATTAGAAAATACAGTAACTTTAGGAATTATTAGCAACCTCAATAGAGATGTAGCGCAACTCGGTGTCTCAGATAAAAGAATTAACTTAATTCAAACAGATGCAGCTATCAATCCGGGAAATTCTGGAGGTCCGTTATTAAACTCCACTGGAGAAGTTATTGGAATTAATACCCTTATTCGTTCTGGTCCAGGTGCAGGATTAGGTTTTGCAATTCCAATAAATAGAGTCAAAAAAATTGCTAAAGACTTAATAAAGAATGGAAGAGCTAAACATCCAATGATTGGGATAACTCTTGCAAGCAATATCAAACAAAAGAGCAACTTTTTATCACAAAGAGAAAATGGAGCTATTATTAAATATCTAGTACCTAAAGGGCCTGCTGAAAAAGGCGGTTTAGAGATAGAGGATGTCATAATTTCAATCAATGGAAAAAAAATATTAACTCCAAATGATGTAGTAAATATAATCAATGAAAATGATTTAAAGACACCTCTTGAAATTACAATATCAAGAAATAATAGAACGCAAAGAAAATTTGTCCAGCCAATTGATATTTATGATCTGCAATTCTGATTAAAATATTTTCAACTTCAAATAAAAATTTTTATCATTATTTTTTATTAACTTTTTTTCTTCTTCTTATTTTCTCGTTTAGATAATCGCTTTTTTTCTTTCGCTGCTATTTCTAATTCTTTTTCTTTCTGATTTGCCTCCTCTATCTTCTTTTCATTGTAATATTTATAATCCCCTCTATACATAATTAATTGACCATCTCTAATTTCAACAATTTTATTAGCAACCTTAGAAATAAAATATCTATCATGTGAAACAATTAACACAGTGCCTTGATAATTTGATAAAGCACTTTCCAGCATTTCCTTTGAAGGAATATCTAAGTGATTTGTTGGCTCATCCAAAATTAACAAATTACATGGTTTAACAACCATTAATGCTAGTGCCAGTCTTGCCTTCTCTCCTCCACTAATTTGTCCAACTTCCTTGAAAACCGAATCATTACGTAAACCAAAGCTTCCCAATAGAGATCTAGCTTCGGTTTGAGTCCAATTCGGAACAGATTGATATATCGTCTCAATTACAGTTTTTCCTAATTCCAATGCCTCTGCTTGATTCTGCTCAAAATAACTAGGGATAACATTATGTTTTCCCAATTCTATAAACCCATCTTCAGGTTTTTCTAAACCCATAATCAATCTAAGTAAAGTAGACTTTCCAGAACCATTACCCCCCAAAAAAGCTATCCTCTCTCCAATATTAACTTCTAAATTAGCTCCTAAAAATAATATATTTTCTTCATAACTATGTGTCAAATCTTTAATGCTAAGTACATCCTTACCAGAATGAAGTGCTGGCATAAAACTAAAACTAGGTCCCTTTAAACTATCAACTGGAGCTTCAATTTTTTCCACTTTGTCTAATAATTTTTCTCTACTTTTTGCTTGGGTACTTCTTGTCGCACTTGCACGAAATCTTTCAATATAAGCTTTCTGAGTCGAAATATCTTTTTGTTGCTTTTGGTAAGCAGCTCTAGTGACTTCTAAATCAAAATTACTCTGTTCTAAGTATGAAGTATAATTTCCCAAATAACTTTTAGATCTTCCTCTTTCAGTATGAACTATTTTTGAACAAATTTTATCCAAAAATGCTCTATCATGACTAACAATTACCATCGCTACTTTTTGATTTAATAAATATCTTTCAAGCCATTCAATTGTTGCAAGATCTAAATGGTTAGTAGGTTCATCTAATAATAAAATATCAGGACTTTGCAATAAAATCTTACCTAAAGCTATTCTCATTTGCCATCCACCAGAAAAATCTCCTACTAATCGATCCGCTTCCTTTTCCTTAAAACCAATCTTAGGTAATAATTTCTCAACTTGAGACTCCAAATCATAGCCATTAATAGATTCAAATTTATTTTGAATAGCACTTAATTCTTGAATCAATGAATCTAAATAATCTAAATCCTTTGTAGCTAATTCAGACTCCATTTTTTGTTGAATTATTTTCTGTCTGTTTAACAACGACGAGGCTTCATGAAATGCCTGAAATAACTCTTCTCTAACAGATCTATCAACATCTACATCAAATTCCTGTTTTAAATATGCAATAGACGGATCACCTTCTTTCATTAGAGAACCATCAGTTACCTCCTCTAGTCCAGCTATAATATTTAACTGAGTTGATTTACCAGCTCCGTTAACTCCCACTAAACCAATTCTTTCACCAATTTTTATTTCCCAACTAACATCCTTTAGGACTTCACCTGTGGGATAAATTTTAGAGATTCTGTCAAGACGTAACACGTAAAAAAGCCTCTTGTGAACTACCTTCAAACATCTAGTCTTAACAGATGCAAACTGGTTTAAATTACATCACCAATGAAAGCCTATGGTGAGACTGGAACAAATCACTGCTCTATTTCTTGCAGCAGCTCTAGCAATTCCAAGCTATTGGTTCTTTTGGACTATGGCTGGCGGAGGAGGCTATGAAAGAAGAGGTATAACAAATGAAATGCCACATTCTCTAAAAAATCCTAACAAAATCAAACACAATTAAAGGCCACCTCTTGCTTTGATCAGCCACTGCTTAGTATCTAAATCCTCAATATTGCCTAAATATTCTTTCACCTCTTCTGAAGTTACTGGTAAATTTAATTCTTGACCCAACGCACAAATTGCCTTCATAGCTCCTTTAGGGTCTTGAAGAGCTTGGCGAAAAAGATCTTGCTTTTTCTCTGGGTTGGCCTCAATAAGCTTATAAAGCTCTGCAGCATTACTGCTCATAATAAAGAAAATAACTGATCAGACACTATTCAATTAAGCAGCTTTTGTCTGAAAATTGGAAGATTCTTGGCCTTTATCTAAATCACTTTCCTTTAAACCCAAAGCCGAGGCATCCTTCATACTTCGAGCATCCATACATAGCACTTTACGAAGTTGAGCAAAATTTGCTGCTTGAGAAGATCTTCCTTCCCTGGTAGCCCCATATTCAGCTCTTTGCAAAACATGATGCAAGTGAGTCAATAGATAAGAACTAACAACTGCAGAAATTAAAACATCACTATTTTCACTACTTCGACGATTCTTTTTTCTTGAACGTTTTGACACTACTTGTTTATCAATTGTCCTAGAAGAAAGAGAGCAAGATGTTTTAGGAAGAGATGGCTTAGTCATGAAATGCTCCTGTTTTGATCACAAAAATTTCGAATTAATCAGCCAATCATCAAGAAAGGCCAGGAAGGAAAGTATCATACCCAAAGATAGTATCCTTGAGTACAAGTGTACACTAATAAGTACCCGATAGTTTCATAGGGGCATGGCTACCCGTCAAAACTCATCCAACGGGAAACAAAAGTCTCCAAGGATACAAGTTGTTTTACCTGAAGAACTATGTGGAGCATTAGCAGAATTAGCAGAACAAGAATCTAGAACCGTAAGCAATATGGCGAAAGTATTGATACAGGAAGGTGTTAAGCGTTATGGATCCTTGGAAATTTCATCAAATCAAGAATTAAGAGTCCAAAAGAGCAAAACGCAAGATTTCATCAATAAGCTAGAGAAACAGAAAACAAAAAGACTAAAAGGTCTTCCTCGAAGATTAAAATTTAAAAGAAATTAATTTCTTAATTTTCACCTTCAAGGGTCAACCCGCACTCCAAAAGTTAATGATTTCTTGGATCCTGTGATGTGACTAGCATCAACTTTTCTCCCCAACATGTTCCACCAAGCTAAAGTTGCAAACGCTAGAGCCTCTCTAAATTGTGAAGGAATTCCTATCTCATTTATCTTCTTTATACAAACACCTCGACACTTTCTCTCAAGTTGTTTCATCAGATATATATTTTGACTACCACCCCCAGCTACCAATAGTTCAATGAGACGTATTTTTCTCCTCTTGAAAAGAAAATCCAAATCTTGAGAAACTATTGAAGCAGTAAATGTAGTGATAGTTGACAAAAAATCTTCTTTTGAAACCTCACCTACTTGAAATTTTCTTTTTTGCAAATCGATTAAACCAAATTGCTCTCTACCAGTAGATCGAGGTGGTGGTTGTTGAAAAAAAGGTTCTTTCAACCACTCCTCAATAACTTTCATTTTTGGGATTCCCATGGATGCCAGATTCCCATTTTTATCAAAACTAAGACACGAGTTACTACTCTGTTCAATTGCTAAATCAATTAAAGAGTTTGCAGGGCCACAATCCCATCCAATACAAAAAGAATTCTTTTCAAAGCCAGTTTTAGGGGGGATAATCGTAAGATTTGCAATACCTCCAAGATTAAGAATACCTCTCCATCCATTAACTCTTCCTATCAAACTTTCATCTACCAAAGGAACTAAAGGTGCTCCATGGCCTCCTAAGGCTATATCCTTTGACCTGAAATCATAAACCACAGTTCGATTTAATATGTTGGCTAACAAGGGACCGTGAAGCATTTGCAAGGTTGCTCCTCTCTGAGAGTTCGTTGGACTTCTATGCCATACCGTCTGTCCATGACACCCTATAAGTTCTGCTGTTGATCCAGAATCACAAGCTATTGCAGTCTGTGCATTTAATTCAGTTATTTCTTCAGATAACTTCAGCCAATCTTTCATACTAATTTTCAACCCTTGACCTACTTGAAGAATCTTTTTCCTAGTTGACAAAGGATATACAAATGAAACTGAATTAAGGATTCTCCATTTTGGCTTAGATGGATCACCTTTAAATTCGACTAAAACTGCATCTATGCCATCTGCACTTGTCCCACTCATCAAACCTAATACACGCATCAATTAATTTTGTGGCAATTTTTTAAGATCTTCCATAGAACCCATGACTACTAATACATGATCTTTTTCTAAAATATATTTAGCAGGAGGGATAACAGTTAATAACTGAGCTGGTCCCGCTGCTAAAACATTAACTCTATAATTCTTCCGAAGATTCAAATCACGCAAAGAACGACCTACAAAAACCTCGGGTACTTTAATTTCATCAATACCAGTTTTGTCGTCTAATTCTAATCTTTCAATCAAATTTGGCCGGACTAATTCTAAACCTAATCTTTCTCCTTGCATTCTTGAAGGGAAAACAACACGATCAGCACCTACTCTTTTCAACATTTTCTCATGCAAATCACTTGTTGCTCTAGCAATAACCTGTTTAACCAGACTGCCATCTGTATCTTTTGCAATCAAAGTTGTAGTAATACTTGCTTCAATTGGCTCACTAATACCAACGACTAAAGTTCCCATTTCAAGCACACCTGCTTCTTTCATAGACTCTTCGTCGGTGGAATCAACCACTCGTGCTTCTATTGTTGGCTCAAGTTGACGCAATTCTTCTATTGCTCGCTCAGATGCATCGACAGCTAAAACATCAGCTCCATTTCGAAGCAACTCTCGACACACTGCACTTCCAAAACGTCCAATACCAACCACTGCAAAACCAAAATCCTCATTCCCTTTTTTGGGAGACCACTGCCACCAGTCAGTCATAATTTTCCCTCTCTATACATAAAGGTCCTCCCTTGGATAACCAATTCGATTCTGAGGCTGAAGACTACCTCTATTTAGGGCTTGCCATATTGCACTCAAGAATAAAAGGATACCAAGTCGGCCAACAAACATACCGATAATAAGAACTAGTTGACCAAAATGACCCAATTCTCTTGTAACACCAAGATCAAATCCAACAGTAGCGAAAGCAGAAATACAAGTAAACAACATCTCTAAAAATGAGAAATTCTCCTCACCATTAAAACCATTAGTCAAACTTAAAAGCAAAGCCATAATTAAAACAAATAATAAAGAACCTACAGTTATACCAACGGCTTTTAAAACTATTTTGTCAGAAATCTGACGATTACGAATTATAATTTCGTTCTGCCCACGCAATGTTGTTCTAGTTGCAGCCATTAATGCAGCTATAGTTGTTGTTTTAATTCCCCCTCCTGTACCCCCAGGACTAGCACCAATAAACATTAAAAACATCAGAAAAAGTAGACCAGAGTCAGAGACAGTTTCAATTGATATTGGCATATTGGTAAACCCCGCTGTTCTTGCACTCACAGAAGCAAAAAAAGCAGTTAAAATACGATCTGGGAAAGTTATTGTAGAGAAGAAATTACCCTTAATTAAAGATTCAGTAAAAAGCAATCCAAAAGCGCCTAAAGCAATCAAAATAAACGAGGTTCGTATAACCAAACGTGTATGTAAACTTAGATTTCTTAAACTCAAAGATCTACGGTTAATCCAAAGATCATTTGTTACTCTCCATCCAAGTCCACCTAATAAAATTAATATGATTAATACGATATTAACTACCCCATTATTTCTATAACTTTGCAAGCTATTAGACCAAAGACCAAATCCAGCATTATTATAGGCTGAAATACTATGAAAGACTGCAGCCCAAAGCCTTTGCCCAGTATTTGAAATATCATTAAATCCAAAAAAGTATAGAGTAGTAGCACCAAAGGAAATAAGAATTCCAGCCGTAGTTATTATCCCTCTAAATGTTTTACCTATACCACCAACCCCAAATTCATCTAGAGTTTTTCCACGATCAAGACGAGTTCTTAAGTCTGTTCCACTAACAACAAAACTTTGTAAAAATGTAGTAATTGCCATTAAACCTAACCCACCAATTATCAACATAATTGCTAAAACAAATTGCCCGAAAAATGTTAGATCTTTACCTATATCAATAATTGACAAACCAGTAACTGTGACCGCAGAAGTAGCTGTAAATAACGCCTCCCATAAACCTACTTTTGAATTAGAACAAATAGGCGTTGCCAACAATAAAGTTCCACATACTATTACCAACAAACCCGTTAAAACAGTGAACTGAGGAATTGTGAGTCTCTTATATGTCTCGGACCTAATTCTCATTGTCTTTGAAAACAGCAGGATATTGTTCCAGTGATACGTTTAAAGTTCAGAAAATAAACACAAATTTTCAACGCACTAGTTACGTCTATGTAGATAATAGACAACATATAAAAATAACTTAAGAACCACCATACTTCAACAAAATTAAACCAGGAACAATTAACGTCATCAAGACCGTCAAACCAGCTCCATATCTAGTGACGTCTAAAAAACGATAACGTCCTGGGCCAAAAACCATCAAGTTAGTTTGATAACCCATTGGTGTAAGAAACGACTGACTAGCTCCAAAAAGGACTGTAATCAAAAGAGCCAAGGGAGGTAAACTCATACTTGGCGCTAATTGGACAGCAATAGGTGCTAAAAGTGCTACTGAAGCGGCATTGCTAACAAACTGAGTAAAAATAGTGGTTGATAGAAAAATTACTAATAACGCTGTATAAGTTGGTAAATCTTCAAGGAAATACTCAAGACTACTAGCAAAAGCATCAGCAAGACCAGTTGTTTTCATGGCAACACTAAAACTAGAAAGTGATCCCAGTAATAGGATGACATCAAGTCGAATGGATCTTTGAACCTCAGCAGGTCTTAAACAGCCACCTATGACCATTGCTATTACAGCCATAAGAACAGCGGCAACAAGTGGCAATGAAGTGACTGATGGAACAATTAACATAGCAATAGCTATCCCAATTGCTATTGGTTTTCGAGTGACAGTTGGTAAATCATTCTCAAATTGATCCAAAACAAGAAGATCATTACTTTCTTGAAGGCCACGTATTGAATCTGTTGGTGCCTGTAAGAGCAATACGTCTCCCTCTCTTAAAATTGCCTGACCTAGACGTTCTTGAACAGTTTGTTGACCTCTTCTTAAAGCTAAAACAGTGGCATTATGCCTTTGTCGAAATCTAAGTTCACGTAAACTCGCACCTGCCAAAGTAGATCCAGCAGGTAATAGAACTTCTACAGTTTTTTGCCCTTTATCATTATTAGTAAGAAAAAATTTCTTTTCAGTATTTAAATCTTTTTTTGTAAGTTGAACAGTGTGTTCTTGTTGCAGGCGGAGAAGGTCTGATCGTGTAATTCTTATCAACAAACGATCGCTAGATTTTAGAATTCGATCAGCTAAAGGTGGTAGAAGTTTCTCATTAGCTCTCTGTATTTCTAATACATCTACATCAAATCTTCTTTGCAATCGACTATTCCTCAAAGAATGACCAACCAATTCTGAATAAGGAGGAATTGTTACTTCAGTAAAATAACCTGTTTGATCAGAACTACCTACAAAATCTGAACTAATTCTGCCCCTATCAGGCAACAGAGATTGTGGAGCAAATAACATATATAAAGTACCAATTAGCCATATAGGCACTCCTATCGCAGTAAATGTAAATAAGTCAAAAGCTCCATATCCCAGTTGTTCACTAATATCACTAACTAATAAATTTACTGAGCTTCCTAAAAGAGTTAACGTGCCTCCTAAAACGGTTGCAAAAGAAAGAGGAAGCAAAACTCGAGAAGGAGATAATTTGCGTTTCATACACCATCCTTCAATAACTGGCAAAAGTGATGCCACTACTGGGGTATTAGGAACCACTCCTGACACTGGTGCAACAACTAAACCAAGAAAAGCAATCAATCTCCTTGGGGTTTGAATACTTTCTGAAGCAATTAACTCTCTTAGACGATCAAGTGCACCGCTTTTAAAAAGCGCAGCAGAAACAGCAAATAAGCCCATTAATGTAATCAATGCAGGACTACCAAAACCAGCTAATGCTTTTTGTGGAGACAAAACCCCTGTCCCTATCAATAAGGCAACACTCAAAAGACCAGTCAGTTCAGGAGCAAGAGCACTGCTAACAAATAAACAAATTGCCAGAATCAAAACTGCCAAAGTAATGACAGCCTGAGGATTTTCTAAAACATTAAATATCTCATTCATATCATTTTCTTAATAAGGCTCTGCAACTGATTTTGTACTAACAATACTGTGAGAAGGAATTATAAATATTGATAAAATAATTAGTTAATCAATTTTTCACCAATCAGCGAAGAGCTTGTAGATCCAAGATAAAGAAAAAAGACTATCATTCTCATACGAATTTCTAAATATTTAATTTCATAAGCTAAAGGACCTTCCAGAGTTATTCAATAGCCAATCAAAGAAGCATTTCAATTCCAAGATTCAAGATTTCACCATCATCCTAAAACTCAAATAGCTTGAGAGGCTCCCCACCATTCCTTACAGAACAAATTTTTTACAGTAAGTGAACCTTCTTGCATTGCAACTTGTGCTGAGCAGAGCAAGTATATTGTTCATCCAAGCAATATCCCCCGACTAAAACTCTTGGTAGAGATTTCAAATTGTTCAAGTCCATAGGGACAAGATCTAAGATGTTTTACGAAACCATCAGCAAACTTTTAAAGATTCGGCATTCAATGCTCAAATATGAAGAAAGAATCCAAAACAAATTCCATTAATAATTCACAAGACTATACAAATAGTCTTCAAGACTTATTAAAGAAATCACTTGATGAAACTAGAGAAGATCTTAAAAAACTCTCCGCTCAAGATCTTCTCCTATGGGGAAATGAGCAATTTGCCAATAAGTTTGCTTTAACTACAAGTTTTGGAATTCAATCAGCTGTCTTACTTCATATGACAGGAATATTCGAATCAAAGAAAAAACCAAAAGTAATTTGGATTGATACTGGTTACTTGCCTAAGGAAACTTATCTTTATGCTGATCAGCTTACAAAATTATTTGAAATAGATTTAGTAATTCATCAAAGCTATGTATCTCCGGCAAGAATGGAAGCTTTATATGGACGTCTTTGGGAAACAGGATCTCACGCAGATTTTGAAAAATATCATCAAATGCGCAAAGTGCAACCTCTTGAAAATGCGTTATCCGAACAAGGCATTAAATGTTGGGCAAGTGGAGTAAGAAAAGGGCAAACTACCAATAGAGAATCTATGAATCTTCTTGATTTTATTAGAGGTCGTTTATCTCTCAGACCTCTTTTAAATTGGAGTAAAAAAGATATTTTCTATTACATGCAAAAAAACAATTTACCTCAACACCCTTTATTTGAAAAAGGTTATTCAAGTGTTGGTGATTGGCACTCTAGCCAGGCAGAAAATATAAATAATAAAGGTCGGTCTACTAGGTTTGGAGGCGTCAGCGAAGAGTGTGGAATACATATAAATCAGGAAATAAATTAGGAGTTCTACTCGTGTATTCAAGAGAACATTGTCTAATGATTGGAAACACTAGATGGCATTGGGCATCTAAAATCAAAAACGAATGGAAATACTTTCATACTTCTCCCAATCCAATAGAGTTCAACAATAAAGAAACTAGTAAAATCAATTGGGCTGCAGTAGGTCCGATTCCTAAAGAAATTGTGTTAAACCCTTCTAGGAAATTAAATTTAAATGATATCCCATTATTAAATCTACCCGCTAATTTAGGAATTGATAGAGCTTTATCAGCGTGGAGTGCCTATGAAAAAGCATCATACTTCAGTATTAAAAAGAACGGACTTTTAATCGTTGATGCAGGAACAATATTGAGCATTACAAAAATAACAAGCCAAGGAGAATTTGCTGGAGGTCAATTAATTGCAGGACTAAAGCTTCAATTATCTTCTATGGCTAAAGGAGCATTAAACTTAAAGGAACCAATTATTAATGTGATGCCTAAAAATACTTTCCAATATAAAACCGAAGATGCAATGATCAAAGGATCTATAAATTGTCTAGCTGGTGCCATTGCACAAGCATATGATGAAACCAAATTCACAGTATGGCTATGTGGAGGTGATTCTTCAATAATATATAAAGAACTTATAAATAGATCTATTAATGTTAAATATTATCCGAATCTTGTACTTGAAGGAATGGTTAATATTCTACATAAATCAAGCTAAGGCTAGATCACTTATAATTTGATTAGCCATATTAGCTGCCTTAACTTTTAGATAAATAAATTCAATTTTTCCATCTTTATCAACTACATAAGTATGCCTCATCATTCCATAGTATTCTCTACCCATAAATTTTTTCAACCCATAACTTTCATAAGCAGTTGCAACTGGACATGGTTCAGAGTCAGTTAAAAGAGTAAAAGGTAATTCATATTTATTGATAAACTTTAAATGTGAATTTGAGTCATCCTTGCTTATACCTAAAACTTTAATGCCACTTAAATCAAAAAGATCCCAATTATCTCTAAAATTACACGCCTCTTTTGTACATCCTGGAGTGTTATCTTTTGGGTAAAAATAAATCACGACCCTAGATCCCTTAAAAGATGACAAACTGATGTCAGTACCATCCTGATTTGAGAGAGTAAAATCCGGCGCAGGATCTCCAATACGCAAAGGCATGATTACTAGTCAAATAGAAAATACAAGCGTACTAGGTCTTTGGTTCTTTTTAATTCCATCAAAACTTTTACCTATTACGAAAGAGGAGAGAAAATGGGCCAATAAGTTAACTATAAATAAGAGGTTGATTTATCATCTATCCAGAGGCTGTGCAAGGAATGCTATCTCACATATGACTGGATTAGATCCTCTAAAAGTTCCTTTAAAAGCAGAGCCAGGGAAAGCTCCTCTTTTAAAGGAAGGATGGGGTCACATTAGTATTAGTCATTGCTCAGATGCACTACTTATAGGTTGGTCATCCAAAAAAATAGGCATAGATATTGAACGACAAGATAGAGAATTTAAAGCAAAAGAGCTATCTAAAAGGTTTTTCAGTGAAATTGAAAATGATGAAATAAGAAACTTATCTCCAACTCAAATAAAAGAACAAGTTCTCAAAAGATGGACTATCAAAGAAGCTACAATTAAATCAAAAGGTGAAAAAATAGCAACCAATTTAAATCAATGGATCTGGGAAACTGATTCATCTTTTGCTTATAATTATTCACATAAAAATAAAGTGAAAGTTTTCAACCAAAACTACAAATATTGGACTTATTCCATCGCAGTAGATGAAAAGTTAATCTCATCAAATCCAATACTCTGTATTAACTAATAATCAAGCCTTCCAAGTAATTTAGAATGCAATAAACTCTGTTTAATAGTTTTACCATTTAACAAATCAAATATACTTTTAAAATAATTCAATGACTCTTTATCATATTCCTTAAGAACTATTCTTCTGTAATCACCTTTTTCAGAAAACCATCTTTGTAAGATTTTTTCATCAACTTTTAAGTAAATCAATTCCGTCCATTCTTCTAAAGAAGATTTCCAACCTAATTCATCTAAGTTTAATAACAGGTTAGTCTTTTTTTCTTCTTGAGTTAACCATTTTTGCTCATGAATAATCAAATCATTCAATAATGATATATCAATATTTTCTAAAGTAGCTATGGGAAGGGACTCTTTCAAAGCATTAGCTGGGCCTGAACAAGGAGTAGTAAGTAATAAACTCAACTGAGAATTCTTTGTACATTTCTGAGTAATAGCAGGCCATAGATTACCAAAGTCTTTATCGGCAAAGAGCTTCCAAGGAATTCTTCCTCCAACAACCTCAAACTTATGATTTTCATCTAATTTAGTAAACGATTCAACAGTTGAATCAATCAAACCAGGACGCTCCATTGGCGCTAGATCTGCTATTTCAGAGATCAATCGTGAATGGTTTTCTATAGATGAAACTAAAATGACTCCTCCCTCAGGAACCTCTTTTAAAGGCTTTAAAGACCATAATAAAGTGCTTGAAGCAATGACCAAAACTCTTTGATTTTGTTGCCAATTAACGTCAGACCATAATTTCATCATCAATTGTTTTAATCTTTCTCCTTCCTTAGCAACCTGTCGAATTAACCACTTATCAAAATCCTTATTAATTGGGCGCGTATTAATTATTAAAGGATTCTGTTCACTAGCCTCAATTATTGCCGCTAATTGCTCAGCTCTTCTTTCAGATAAAACTGATCGCCTCTCCCCCTCCCAGCCATGATAACTAGGTTTCCAAAACACATCAGTCTTTAATGTTTCAGGTAAATATTGTTGAGGAATCCAATTTTCTGCAAATTTATGAGGATATTTGTAACCAATTCCATCACCAAAAGCTTCTTGATCACGATTAGGATCTTTAAGATGTGATGGAACATTTTGTTTTTGAGAGTTTCTAACGGCCTCAACAGCATTAAAAACTCCTTTGATACTATTACTTTTATCAGTTGCCGCTAAATATAAAGCAGCTTGTGCAATGGGATAGATCCCCTCGGGTAAACCTATTCGATCAAAAGATGCAGCACATGACTCAACAACAACAATAGCCTGAGGATCTGCCAAACCAATATCTTCAACCGCTGAAATAAGCATGCGCCTAAAGATAAACCTTGGATTTTCTCCAGCTTCTAACATTTGAGCAAGCCAGAATAACGCCGCATCAGGATCGGATCCACGCAATGACTTAATAAAAGCGCTAATCGTGTCATAGTGAGCATCTCCTCCTTTGTCGTATAAAACCGCACGTTCCTGAATTGACTCCTCCGCAATCTTTAAATCAACTGTTATTAAACCATCCTTATTGGAGGGAGTACTTTCCACTGCGAGTTCTAGAGCATTGAGCAAAGTACGTGCATCTCCATTCGCAACATCAACCAAGTGATTAGAAGCATCATTGGATATATTTATTGACTTTTTGCCATAACCTCTTTCCTCATCATTCAATGCCCTTATCAGTAATTGATGCAAAGCTTCTGCATTAAGACTTTTAAGTCGAAATAATCTCGCTCTACTAACTAAGGCTTTATTAACTTCAAAATATGGATTTTCCGTAGTTGCTCCAATTAATGTCAAAGTTCCATTCTCTACCCAAGGCAGTAATGCATCTTGTTGTCCAGTATTAAACCTATGCACCTCATCTATAAATAAAATAGTACGTAAGCTATATTTATTTAATCTTTCTCTTGCGGAATCAATCTCATTCCTTAAATCTTTAATCCCAGCTAAAGTTGCATTTAGAACGCTGAAATGAGAGAGAGTATTAGAAGCAATAATTCTCGCCAAAGTTGTTTTACCAACACCAGGAGGTCCATAAAGTAATAAATTCCCTACTTTATCGGCAACTATTGAGCGTCTTAAAAGACGGCCTTCTGCGAGAATATCCTCTTGGCCAACAAATTCATCTAGTGTTCTAGGGCGTAAGCGATCAGCCAAAGGAGAATTCTTCTGCATTAACTGTTCACCATTAAAAGCAAACAGATCTTTGGACAAAACAGACCTAAGTAAATATCTAGTACTTTAAAATAAAAATATCAATTGGAAAATGATTTTAATAATTTCAACTTACACTATTTTTTTATGTAATAACAGTTGGAGTGGGCATTCCTGTTCGGCTAGATATTTCAGCAAGAGAATCAATAGATTTAATTAATGAATCAAGAGCCAACTGAGGATTTTGATCTAAATTACCAGTTCTTGCAACAAATTTTTCAAGATAAACTCTCAGTGTTGCACCTTGCGTTCCCGTACCAGAAAGTCTAACTACAACTCGACTGCCATCATCTAACATTATTCTTAATCCTTGATTAGAGGTAACTGAATTATCTACTGGATCTGTATAGCTAAAGTCATCAGCAATTTGAATTTTCTTGTCCGCAAAAGATTGACCTTTAAGAGTAGGAAGCATAAGAGATAATCTTTGATAGAGAGAGTTAGCAACTTCAGAAGGAATCGACTCGTAATCATGTCGAGAGTAATAATGTCGACCAAATTTGAGCCAATGACTTTTCATTATCTCAGATACAGATTTTTTCTTCTTTGCGAGAATCTGCAACCAGAAAAGAACTGCCCACAAACCATCTTTCTCTCTTACATGGTCACTACCAGTTCCAAAGCTCTCTTCTCCGCACAGAGTAATTTGATTTGCATCAAGAAGATTGCCAAAAAATTTCCATCCAGTTGGAGTTTCAAAGCACTTTATACCTAAATCCTTTGCTACCACATCAACTGCTGAGCTTGTAGGCATAGAGCGCGCAACACCTGACAAACCTTGTGAATATCCAGGTACGCAATCATAATTAGCAGCTAAGATCGCCAAACTATCACTTGGATTAACAAAGCATCCTCGTCCCAAAATCATATTTCTATCCCCATCTCCATCACATGCTGCACCAAAAGAAAATCGATCACCTTTGAGAAGGAGATCAGCAAGATCTTTTGCATAAGTAAGGTTGGGATCAGGGTGAATGCCTCCAAAATCTTCTAGAGGGATTCCATTTCTGACTGTTTCTGCAGGCGCCCCAAAAATATCTAAAAATATACGCTTTGCATAAGGACCAGTAACAGCATTGAGTGAATCAAAAACAATTGGAAAATCATTTTTGATATATGAACTAATGAGATCAAAATCAAAAAGTTTTTGCATTAAATTCAAATAATCTTCAATTCCATCTATAACTTCGACAATAGTTGAGGCCAATTTATAAGTCCCAACAGAAAAAGAACTTATAGATTCACAATCAACTATATTATATTCAGTAAGTGTCTTTGAAAAATTATAAATCTCATCAGTGACAGACTCAGAAGCTGGTCCTCCATTTGCACCATTAAGCTTTACACCGAAATCACCACTTAAACCTCCTGGATTATGACTAGCAGATAAAATAATTCCTCCAATTGCTTTATTAATACGAATCAAATGAGAGGCCGCAGGAGTAGATAAAACTCCATCAAAAGTCGTGATGACTTTTTGGATACCATGTGCAGCGGCCATTCTAAGAATAGTATCTATAGCTCTTTTGTTCCCATATCTACCGTCTCCACCTAAAACTAAAGTTCCACCATTTACTCCAGGTAAGGTTCGAAATATTGATTCAACAAAGCTCTCAAGATAATGCTGTTCTTGAAATCTTAAAGTACTTTTACGGAGACCAGAAGTTCCTGGCTTTTGATCAGTGAAAGGTTGGGGTAACTTAACTTTAACTTGGCTAAATTTTGAAGAAAACACTTTATTTAAAAGTTAAGAGTAATGTTAAAATTTGATCCGAGATCTCAACTACAATACTTACACTCAGTGGGGCATTTCAGCTGTGCGAAGCATTGCTACAAACCAAATAGTGCTCAAGAGTAATGCAGTTAAAACTCCGGCCCCGAGTCCAAAACGTTGAATAACAATAGGTATTAATAAAGGGAAAGAAATAGCCCCAACTATAGGAGTGAGTGCAACAATCCAGCGAATCATCAAATCAAGTCTTAGAACCATTCTGATTCAGCTTTGTCGCTTGGATTAGTGTTATCAACAGGTGTGACTCTTTCAAATTTCATTGTTATGTTCCTTGTATCAACTCCATCCTTATCGATTGCTTTTATTGAATAATTTTGCGTCCCATCTCTAAAAGGAACTTGCAATCTAAAAGTACCATCATTTGCTAGAGGAACTTCTTCATCCTCAATAAACAATTTTGCAGCAGGGTCAGTTGCGCCATAAACAATTAATTCTGCATCAGCAACCAACCAAAAAGAACGTTGTGAAATTACTCCTCCAATACCAGATTCATTTAATCCACTCGCCCAAAGCCCTGCACCAGATTGATTTTGATTACTTTGGTCTCTTAAAGGGCTCTCTTGAAACTCTTCAGACCCAACTCGTCTAGATCTAAATTTTGTTGTAGCTGACTGATATAAACGTTCATGCAAACCACTATCTGGTTGATCCAAAGTGAAGTTCTCTTCTCTAGGCTCTGTTTTTGTTTGTGCTGTTGAATAAGCTTCCAAACTAAATGGAACAAATTGATCAAGGATTTGATTACTTGGATGCAGTGAAGGCACTGTTGCTGAAGATGAGAATGCCAAAGACATCCATTTATGTCCAATCCTATAACCTAATTCAACACTATATTCTCTACCGCCCAAAGGAATTGGTAAGTACCATTCTGTGCTGTGACTTTCTACAATAACTTCTTGAAATGTTCCAGGATTTGCTACACCATTTTGAGTGCCTGTAACATCTGATAAACGTAGACAAAGTCTTTTAGCTCCTTGTGCTTGCGCTTTATTACGATCTTGTTCAGATATTTCCCAGAATACGTAAGCCCACTCTGGATCCTTAGGAAGAAAAACTACATTTGTCTTTAAATTAGTTGAAACGTTTGAGCCAGATGTTTCTCTATCAAATTGATTTGAGGAAGATTTGATTTCTTTTTCTAATTCTTTCTGCTGTTCTTTAAGAAAAACACCTTTTATTAAAGCAGCCTTAGACTGTCGACTGTAAAGCGGAATGCCTAACTTACTAGCTTTAATACGAAGCTGACGAAGAGTTAAACGTGACAGGGATTCTTGATCAATGGTCACGCACTCATACCTCCGTTTTTGTTTGGGATCAACGGAACAAGTATGTTATCAAATGTGCTCGTATCGTTGGAGTAGTCAGGATCTACTGACTATGCGGACAAAATAATCAATAGTCCTAAATCATCTAATCGACTGCTATCACTAATTACTGCAGTACTAAGGAGTCTTAATCAATTTTCCTTAACTCAAAAATATCTATTAGAAAAACAAGCGAGTTTAAAAAATCCTATAAACCACTTTTCTTTGGGATCATCCAGTGATCCATCCCAATCGAATAGGTGCAAGGTAATTAATAGCAGTAAAAATACGTCGTTATTTCTGATAAACGGCGATTAGATCTTTCAAAGTCAATTCTAATGGTGGGACATTAAAAACTTCAGATAATTTTTCCAACTGAACAGCTGCACCTGATAATTGCTCAAATAAAACATGAATAAACTCATCATCATTTACCATTCTTGGCCTGGCTAAACACCACTCCATCCAAATCTCCTTATCCGGTATAGAACCTGCTTGATTTTTATTCTTCATAGATTTAAAACATTCAAGACAGTGAGAAAGCATTCTTATATGATGTTTTTCAAAAGTAGACAGATTTGTTAATTCAATCAATTTGATATCCTCCACAGTTAGAGGGCTATTTTCTAGATTCT
>QBWA01000007.1 GCA_003283745.1 Prochlorococcus sp. AG-315-B03
AAAAATGAATCCAATTCTAATAATCTAAAACTTCACTATGGAGACCTTACACATAGTAGTAATTTAATAAGAATAATAAGAGAAATACAACCAGATGAAATATATAATTTAGGTGCTCAAAGTCATGTAGCAGTAAGCTTTGAATCACCAGAGTACACAGCACAAACGGACGCTTTAGGAGCTTTAAGACTTTTAGAAGCAATTAGAATTCTTGGTCTATCCAAAAAGACCAAAATATATCAAGCAAGTACATCAGAACTTTATGGATTAGTCAAAGAGTCTCCACAAACAGAAAAAACTCCTTTTCATCCTCGAAGTCCATATGGAGTAGCGAAATTATATGCATATTGGATAACTATTAATTATAGAGAATCTTATGGAATTTTTGCATGTAACGGAATATTATTTAATCATGAATCATCCAGGAGAGGTGAAACATTTGCTACTAGAAAAATAACTATTGGAATGACAAGAATAAATGCAGGCCTTCAAGATTGTTTGTATATGGGTAATATAAATGCATTACGAGATTGGGGACATGCAAGAGATTATGTAGAGATGCAATGGAGGATGCTTCAACAGGAAAAGCCTGATGATTATGTTATTGCAACAGGCAAACAAACCTCTATTAGAGAGTTTATAGAATTAACTGCTCAAGAGTTAAATTGGGGCCCTATAAAATGGGAAGGAGATGGAGTAAATGAAATAGGCAGAAGATCTGATAATAATAAAATTGTTATCAGAATTGATCCTAAATTTTTCAGGCCATCAGAGGTAAATTCACTATTAGGCAACCCATTAAAAGCCTATAAGCAATTAAATTGGAAACCAACAACATCACTTAAAGAGTTAATATCAGAAATGGTAAAAGAAGATAGAGAAAATGCCAATATAGAGAAATATTTATCAGAACCAAGAGTCAAAGATTCAGACTCTATCTGACAATATAAACATTACATCTATATAAATAATCTAACCAGATAAGCAATAAATTTTTCATGCAAACTTGTTCGGCTAACCGCCCTACAAGTTTCAAGCTATCAAGTTATAATAAATTATTCGATTTTTCTAAAATGCCTAAGGTTACAATCAACAATAAAGAATACGATACAGAAAATATGAGCGAAGACGCAATAAGACAACTGCAAAGTTTTCAATTTACAGTCGGAGAGAGACAAAGACTGGAAGCACAGTTGGCCGTAACTAAAACTGCGCAAGCAGCATATTCTAAAGCATTGCAAGAGCTGCTTGACGAATCAGAATGATTCATGAGTTTGTCGAAAATGAATTAACTATTCTGAATGCTGAAACTTTTAAACTATTAAGTAAACATAGACTCAGCGAATTATTAGTAAATAGAATAATAATAGAATATATACTTAAAGATGTAGAAGTAGATAAAGATATTTTAGCTAAAATCAAAGAAGATATTTTTAAAAAAAATAATCTCCAAAATGAAGACGAATTTTTAACTTGGTTGAAAAAATCTAACGTAAGTGAATCTACTTTTTTTAAAGATATTTCATACAACATACGGAGAAATAAATATATCCTAGATAATTTTGGAAAGAATACAGAATCACTATTCCTAAAAAGGCAAGATGCCTTAGATTGCGCAACATATAGTCTATTAAGAGTAAAAGATATTTACTTAGCTAACGAATTATTCTTACGGATCAAAGAAGGAGAAGCTCTTTTTGGTGACATGGCTGCCAAGTATTCAGAAGGTCCGGAAAAACACACTCGAGGGATTATTGGTCCTGTTCAAGTATGTGCAGGACATCCAAAAATAAGAGAATTAAAAAGAACAACTTCTATTGGTGAAATCAGAGAACCCTGTTCTTTAGGTGATCCACCATTAATAATTTTATTTAGATTAGAAGGTTTGCAGAAAGCAAATTTAAACGAAGACACAAAATTGTCTTTAGCAAAAGAACTCTTCAATACATGGTTAAATGAACAATCGAGTTCAATAATCCATAGTCTTAAGGTAAAATATAATTTAATTAATTGATCGGGCATGGATGATAAAGACAATAATTCTTCTAATGAATTAGGGCAAACTAAAAAAAGCCCTTCAGAAGACGAATACTCAAAGAAACTAAAAATATTTAACGGTAACGAAGTTTTTAGCAGAATAGAAGAAGAGTATATCAAGAAATTATCACAAAATAGTACAATAGTAAAAACTAGAATAGGTTCACCTTTATCTTCCCGAGAAATAATTCCAAATAAAGTTCTTTTAATACTGCAAGGTGAAGCAAGGCTATTAGCTTTATCCAATCAAAATAATATTACAGTTGCAAAGCTCTTTGCTGGAAATTTAATTGGTTTAAGTTCACTCTTAAGGAATAAAGGTTGTGAAGAAGTTATTTGCTCAACTGAAATAGTTGCATTATCAATTCCTGATAAAATAATATTAGAAATATATCAAAAAGATAAATCATTTAAGAGCTTTTGTGATAACAATATATTTATAAATGAACTTGTCAGTTTCACAGAAATACTAGTTAGAAACTCAAAGAGAACAGATATAGATATAAAAAGTGCATTTAATACATTAATAAAATATTGTAAAATAGAGCCCCTATTTGATAGAGAACTAAGAGAAAGTAATAATAATTTAACTTTTTTTATTGCCTCTTCTAATATTAAAGGTAAAGAAATCGGTGATAAATTACAAGCTAAGGAGAAGTTATCAATATCTCCACCATTTCAAGCAAGAATAATAAGCATTCCCAATCAATTGTATGAACAATTTATTGGTTCAAATAATAAGAAAGATTCAATAAACAATATTGATAATAGCCAGGAAGATCAATTTTCAGAAGAGACAAGCCATCTTGTTTTAGATAAAACATCTTTAGATCTTGATATTTATTCTTCAAAAAAGAAACAAGAACTTGTTAGAGCTACTGGTCAGATTCCTGAGTTTTTGGCAACCTTAAAAATGCTGACAAATGATTTAGATATTGCTTTTAGAAAAGATTCAGTCGAAAAGTTCATTCGCGATGAAATCAGATCAGGGAAAAAGATTTCTATTAAGACCTATGCATCAGTTCTTTCGATGCATGAGTTAGTTGTAGGTTTTGCAAAAATACCTCCAAAACTTTGCTATCGAATCTCCACACCTAGTCTTATAAACTGGGAAAATAATTTCTTATTAGTTACAAATACTAATGAAAATAGTATACAAGTTGCATCTCCTAAAGATGGATTGAT
Organism: Prochlorococcus sp. AG-315-B03; assembly: GCA_003283745.1. Classification (GTDB taxonomy): domain Bacteria; phylum Cyanobacteriota; class Cyanobacteriia; order PCC-6307; family Cyanobiaceae; genus Prochlorococcus_B. The sequence goes on from QBWA01000007.1 coordinate 3,223, forward strand.
AAAAATTTCACTTAGTGAAATTGAAGAGAAGTATCCTGACGGTATTGACAACTTGTTAATACAAAAAACAAATACAACTCCAGATAAGAATTTCGGCATTGCATGGTTCTGGCCATCACTTAAGCAACACAGGAGTACGCTTTTATTAGTATTATTCGCATCATTTATTGTTCAATTATTTGGTTTAGCAAATCCATTATTAATTCAAGTGATAATTGATAAGGTCATATCACAAAGAAGTCTTGATACATTGCAAGTTCTTGGAATTGCACTAGTGTTTGTAACTTTACTAGGTGGCCTATTAGGAGGCTTAAGAACATTCCTATTTACAGAAACAACTAATAGAATTGATACCAGATTAGGTGCAGAAATTATTGATCATTTATTAAGGCTACCATTAAGGTATTTTGATAAAAGACCTGTTGGTGAGTTAAGCAGTCGAATAGCAGAGCTTGAAAAAATTAGAGAGTTTCTTACTGGCCAAGCATTAACTACAATATTAGATGCCGCTTTTTCTGTGATTTATATATTAGTTATGTTCTTATATAGTAGTCTTCTAACTTTTATAGCTTTAGCTGTAGTACCAATCCAGATAATACTTACATTAATTGGAGCCCCATTAATAAGAAGACAAATAAGAGAAGTAGCGACACAAAATGCAAGAACCCAAAGTCACTTAGTAGAAGTTTTAACTGGAATTCAAACTGTAAAAGCTCAAAATGTAGAAACAATTACCAGATGGAAATGGCAAGAATTATATTCAACATATATATCAAGAACCTTCGAAAAAACCATATCTCTCACGATACTAAGCCAAATAAGTCAGGTACTTCAACAATTATCTCAACTATTAGTGTTATGGATTGGTGCTTCATTAGTGCTTGCAGGTAAGCTAACTTTAGGACAATTAATAGCTTTCCGTATTATTAGTGGCTATGTAACTCAACCACTGCTAAGGCTAAGCAATATTTGGCAAAGCATTCAAGAACTCAGGGTTTCATTTGAAAGACTTGCAGACATAGTTGATACTCCAAGAGAATCATCAGAAACAGACAAATTAAATATTCAGTTACCACAAGTTAAAGGAAAAGTAGAGTTTGAAAAAGTATCATTTTCATTCAAGAAAAATTCTGAAAATGTACTCAAAAACATAAACTTGATTGTTGAGTCTGGTAAATTTGTAGGTATCGCAGGTCAAAGTGGAAGTGGCAAAAGTACTTTAATGAAAGTATTACCTAGACTCTATGAACTAGATGAGGGGAAAATAAAAATTGACGGATTTGATATAAGTAAAACGGAGCTTTATTCATTACGAAGACAAGTTGGCATAGTGCCCCAAGACCCTCTTTTATTCTCAGGTTCTGTAAGTGAGAATATAAGCGTTGCAAACCCAGAAGCTAGCAGTGAAGAAATTATTAGGGCAGCTGAAATTGCAAGTGCTCATGATTTCATTATGAATTTAAATGATGGATATAGTACAAATGTTGGGGAGAGAGGTGCTAATTTATCTGGTGGCCAAAGGCAGAGAATTGCAATAGCAAGAACTGTTCTAGCAAAGCCTAATTTACTAATAATGGATGAAGCAACAAGTGCACTTGATTACCAAACTGAAAGAACTGTTTGTGAGAATTTAAAAACCTATTGTAAAAATAATACTGTATTTTTTATAACTCACAGATTAACAACAATAAAAAATGCTGATCTCATACTGATGATGAATGATGGTTACATTAGTGAAAAGGGAACTCACCAGGAATTATTAGAGTTAAAAGGTAGATATTATGCTCTTTATAGACAACAGGAATTAAGCTAATGAACAAAAATAAAATTTCCGAAACCCTAAAAAAAATTCCGAAAAAGATTGCTGAAAATAAATGGATAAATAGTACACAAAAACTTATAGAGAGAACAATCGAATATCAAAAAATAGTATTTACCCAAACGAGAGTCCCAGAAAAATTTTTACCACATAAATTGCTTCAAAAAGCCCAAGATCTTTTAGAACAAAAGATTGAAGGTGAAAAAATAGAAGTTTCACTCAAGACATCGACAAAATGGGCAAAAATAATTAGCTGGAGCCTAGTAGGTGGAACTAGTTTTGGAATATGTTGGCTAGCACTAGCTAAAACCGAAGAGATTATTATAGCTACAGGAAAATTAGAACCAATTGATGGAGTAATTGAAGTCAAAATTCCATTAAGAGGTGTGACCAGCGATATTCTGATAAAAGAAGGTGATCTAGTCAAAAAAGGACAGTTACTAATCAAATTAGACACTGAAACTAGCAAAGCAAAGCAAATTGCCTTAGAAAAAAGTAAAAGTATAAATTTAAGTATTTTAGACAGTCTTAGAAAGCTGAATGAGGAAGGTGCAATAGCGGAAGTCCAATATCTTCAACAACAGAATAAAGTTGCTGAGATTGAAAGCCAAATAATGGCAAATAAAATGACATTGAAGTACCAAAAGATAGTCTCACCTGCTGATGGTTTAATTTTTGATTTAAAACCAAAGAAAACAGGCTATGTTGCTGATCCAAGTATTCCTTTATTAAAAATTGTTCCTAATGGGAAATTAAGAGCGAATATTGAAATAGAAAGTAGAAATATAGGTTTTGTAACTGTTGGGAGAGAAGCTGATATTAGTATTGATTCATATCCTGCTTCTGACTTTGGAGTTATACAAGGTACAGTAGAAAGCTTAAGTTCTGATGCTCTCCCCCCAGATCCAAGATTCGGTAAAGGATATAGATTCCCAGCTAAAATAAGACTTAAAAGTCAATACCTACAACTAAAAAATAAAAATAAACTACCTCTTCAAGTTGGTATGAGTCTCACGGCAAATATAAAATTGCGAAAAGTTTCATATTTACAACTACTATTAAATACATTCCAAGAAAAATCTGATGCCTTAAGAACAATGTAAGAAATAAATTTTAAGTTTCACATTTAATTTTTAGAGAATATATCAATCAATAAAAAACTCTTATTAGGGGGTTTTTTGATATTAATCAGAGCTTTAATTAAGTTGCAATTATAATATCTAATCCTGCAGTAATTCAAGCTTGATGAAAAGGAAGAGAAAGTAAAATAACTATTTTATAAATAGCTAAGAATTAATCGCCCATAAGCAACTACTTAAACTAAGTATCCAGAAATAGAAAGATCATAATGTAAAAGAACAATGTAAGAATTAAATTTTAACTTTCACATTAAATTATTAGAGAATATATCAATCAATAAAAAAACCCCTTATTAAGGGGTTTTTTTATATTAATCAGGGATTTAATTAAGCTGCAAGTGTAATATCTCCTGCGACGATTCCACTTTCGTTAGCACTTAGACCAGTGAATTCAGCAATTTCATAAATCGTTAATGCGGTAAATTTTGCATCTGCAGCTACGTTAGCTGAGTCTGCAGCAACACCAATATGAGTATTACCAGAAGCGTCATCCCACTTAATTAAGAATCCATCACCAGCTGTCATGTTAGCTTCAGCTGTTAGGTGATCTCTAGCCTCAGCTTGAATTGTTGCCTTTGATTGTGCGTCCGCACTTTCTAAAATGTCATCACCTGTTGCACCCTCGAGATCATAACCAGCATCAATATTTGCTGCCCCTGATGCAACTAATGTTGCTCCTGCTGCTAGCGATAGTCCATCCAAGTCCACTAAATCAGTAATACCTGTGATAGCTTCTATAGCTGCGAGACTGAGAGTGATTCCATCGGTAGTAGTTACAAAATCAGTAACTGTATCAATAGTTGTGTGTCCAGATTCAGTCAACATAAAGGTATCTGCACCACCACTACCAGTAAGTGAGTCAGCAGCAACACCACCATAAATTGTATCTGCAGCACTACCACCAGTAATCGTAAATTTAACATCGGCCTCTGCGAGTGTGTTTGCAGCGGTTGTTGCGGCATTAACAGAAATTTTATGATCAGCAGAGCTTATTGAACCATCAGGATTGACGTTCACTAACAATTGGCTGTTTGTAGTGTCATAAGCCCACTGACCTCTTGATCCATTTAATAATGCTTCTACTGCTGCTACACCAGCAACTCCTGCGGAAGCTCTCGATGGATGAATATGAAGAGCAACATCAAGTGATGAATAGTTAAGACCGACGTTGATGAAATCTGTACCAGAGTTGTAGTCAGTTATTGAGTCACCCGCGCTATTAGCTACAGTTAAGAACTTGAAGTTGTCAATTCCTGTTCCACCCTTAATTGTGTCAACACCACTACCTGAGGTGATTATGTCAGCTCCAGTACCTGTGGTAATAGAGTTAACACCACCAGTTGCAACAACTGTTTGAATTCCTGTTGTATCCGCACCTGTGTAGGTGTCATTCTTTTGACCAAGTGTGACTGTGAAAGCACCTGAACCCTCAGTTTTAATTGTGAATGTTCCATCAGCCTCTGCGGAACCATCGAAAATCAAGCTTCCATCGTTGGTAGCTTGATTAAGACCAGTTGCATCAATTTCTAGATTTGCTCCACTAGCTACTAAACCATCAGCAGTAGTAATTGTTGTTGTGTCAGTATCAGCGTTATCACCTGTCAAAGTGATTTTCTCAAATTTAGTAATACCACTAACTATTAGGGTATTAGCGGCTGATGTTGTGACTGCCAGAGTATCTGTACCTGTACCTCCAGTTAATGTGGAAGCAGTTGCGTCTAAATCCTCGTCACTTGCTGTAACTGTTAGGTTTTTGGTGTAATTAGTTGCAGTAACTACATTAGCTGCAGAGGTATCTGTAGATAAGGTGATAGATAGATTTTCACTAAAACCAGATCCAACAGTAACGGTATCAACAGCTGTAGCGTCAGCCATTGTCACTAGAGTTACGCCAGCTGCAGAGGCAAAAGCACCAAGAGTTGCTGTTAGTTGGCTAGAAGCAGAAGTTGTGAGTTCTTTAATGCTAGTTGCATTTGTGAAATCACTATCTACAACAATAGAGCCGTTTGTTGTTAATACAATTTTGTCGTCACCATCACCACCAGTGATTGTGTCGCCGCTATTCAAGTTCGCAGAAGCAAAGGTAAATAGATCAGCACCTGCACCACCAATCATGGTGTCATCACCTGTACCACCAATAATGGTGTCAGCACCATCTCCAGTAGAAATCGTGTTATTTCCAGATGTAGCTGTTACATCTTCATCTGCTGCGCTAGTAGATGTATATTTGTCATTACCTTGTCCAAGCGTAATCTGGTGATCACCAGTACCACCGGCAGTAATATCAAAGGATCCATCTGTCTCTGCTGCTCCACTAAAGGTAAGAGCCGTGCTAGTCATTGCAGAGGCATTAACTGTTAAAACTTTCCCATCATTAACGTTATTTTCAGAAGTAGTAGTACTTGAAGCAGTGTTAGAGGTATAAGTTAACTTTTCAAAGTTAGTGACGTTAACAAGATCAGCGGCAACAATTGGATCGTCACCACTGGTATCAAGACTGATTTTCAGTTCATCAGAAGTACCAGTACCAGCAGTGATCGTGTCAGCACTAGTAATGTCGTCAATATCAGCGGTATAAGTCAGAACACCTGTATAAGCTGATGCAGCAAGAGTGTCTGTACCTGCTGCTGTTACTGACAAATTGGAAGTAAATCCTGCTCCAACAGTTGTACTGTTAGTACGAGTACCTCCTGTAAGAGTTGTTATACCAGCTGCCTGAGCAAGAGATCCAAGAGTAAGTGTTAGAGAAAGATTGCCATGAGAAATAGTTTCAACACCTGTGAAATTAGTGAAATCAGCGTCTACAACAGTTGAGCTGGAAGTACTTGCATCACTAAGTATCAAACTATCTGTACCAGAACCACCTGCAACAGTATCTGCAGATGTCAAATTAGCGTGAGCGAAAGTAAAGGTATCGTTACCAGCACCACCAGATAAGTCATCTCCCATATCTGACTGAGATGCAGTAAATCCACTAACTCCGCCACCACCTTTAAGTATGATTTTTCCGTTGGTTTCTGCAGCAAGACTGACGACCATGTCATCCGTAGACAGAGCGGATCCATCGATTGTCAATGTGGCGCCATCTGCTACTAAAGCGTCAACTGTAGTAAGAGTAAAAGTATCAGCGGTTGCATCACCATCATCTTTCAAAGTGATGTTCTCAAAATTAGTGACAGAGCCTAATTGAAGAGTGTCATCATTTCCATCAGATGTGATTTCTAATGTATCTGTTCCAGTACCACCAGTAAGAGTAGAGGCTATTCCATCGACTGTTGCACCTCCTGCCGTAACAGTTAGGTTCTTCGTGTAGTTGGTAGCAACGATTGAGTTTGTAGTCGCGTCTGCGTCTAAAGCAATAGTTAGGTTTTCATCAAAACCAGCTCCAATTGTGACTGAGTCTGTTCCGTTTGTACCTGCAAGATTAATAGTTGATAATCCTGAAGCAGCCGCTAAAGCACCAAGTGTCAGGGTTACTTCTATATCAGCAGTGGATGTAAGAGTCTCAACATTACTAACGCCTGTGAAACCAGTGTCTATAACTGTTGCATTAGCGTTGAAGGAAAGAGTATCTGTACCTGCACCACCATCAATGGAGTCAGTCGAGGTTAAGTTTGATGCGGCTGCTACAAGAGTGTCATTACCACCACCAGCAGTAATCGTGTCACCATGATTTGCTGAAGTAGAGAGAGTAATAGTGTTAACACCTTCACCACCTTTAATGATGATTTTCGCATCATCCTCAGCAGCAGCTGTGATGTTGATAACATCTGAATTTGCACCTATCGCTGTTGCGTCAACAGTTAGTGTCTCGTACGAGGAACCATTGGTATGAACTGCATTCGCATCTGCAATTGTGATAACAGCAGTTCGATTAGTTCCTGTTTCTGCATCAGTAATCTTGAAGGTTTCAAATTTAGTAACTGAAGTTCCTACTGTTTGAGCTGCGGCGTTGTCTATTTGAATTTCATAAATGTCATTTGTATTTGCACTACCTGTAATGGTGTCCACTGATGCTTGAACATCTATGTAGGAACTTTTAGTAACAACTGTTAAACCTGAACCTACGTAAGAAGAAGCGTCAACAATGCTTCCAACTATTGCTCCTTCATCTAAATTCACCTTCAAATCAGCTGTAAAGTCTGCACCTGCTGTAACTGTGTCTCCACCAGCTGCACTATGAAGGAAAGTCACTTCTCTAATACCTGCTGCCTGAGCCAGTGAACCAAGAACTAAATCTAGATCAGTGGTTGCGGCAGAAGCTGCGATAGCTTCTACATTAGTAATCAGAGTGAAATCAGCATCAACTACTGTTGCATCATTCAATACCTGAAGTGTATCCGTACCAGCTCCACCATCTATTGAGTCTTTGCTATCAAGGTTTGCAGTAGCGAACTGAATAATGTCGTTACCACCAGCAGCAGTAATCGTGTCACCTAAGCCAGTCGCGTGAGAACCTGACATTTTGATGGTATTAATACCATCTCCACCTTTGATAATTACTTTAGAATCAACTTCTAATATTGCGTCAACATTAACAACGTCAGCGTCCGCTCCGATAGCAGTAGCATCGATAGTTATTGTCTCGTTAGTACCAGCTATTACCGTTGCACTTGTTGATACTGCAATCGAGGTAGGAAGAGTAATAGTTGTTGTATGGTTTGTTCCTGTTGTCTTATCCGTTAGTTTTATAGTCTCAATTTCAGTTATGGAAGCAGGAAGTATATCGTCAGTTTCATCGATTTGAACTTCTAGTATATCTGTAAGTCCAGTACCACCAGTAATCGTACTAGCAATATCATCAAGGTCTGAGACTAAACCAACAACGGTAAGTGCCTTAGTGTAAGCCGTTGCAGAAACTATGTTAGCTGCAGTTGCTTCACCAACAAGATTAACTGTTAAATCATTAGTAAAATCTGCTGTAACTGTAACTGCATCAGCCGCAGTTGCATCACCCATTGAAATGGTATTTATACCAGCTGCAGCTGCTAAAGAACCAACAGTTGCAGTTATAGCGGTAGTTCCACCATCAATCGCTTCAACATTAGTTACTAGAGTAAAGTCTGCGTCACCAACTGTTTCAGCAGCAGTGTAGTAAATAGTATCTGTTCCCGCTCCACCATCTACAGTATCTACAGAAGTTAAAGCATTAGTAGTAAATCTAAGACTGTCATTACCTGTACCACCGGTTAGTGTATCTGTACCAGTGGATGCAACTAAAGTATCGTTTCCTGCACCACCAGTAAGAGTATCGTTTCCGGTAGAACCAGTAAGGCTGTCATTACCTGTACCACCAGTCATTGTCATGGCGGTAGTATTAGCACCGATTACTGTAAGTGAACCAGTGAAGGCACTTGCAGAGACGGTTGTAATTTCGCTATCAATAGCATCTGTAATTGTCAGGTCTGCTTCTCCAGTAACAGTTAATGCTGTTGTACCAACAGCAGTAGTCTGAAGATCAGTAATTGTTGACCCTAAAGAAGTTGTATTGATAGTTAAAGTTTCTAATTTATTTGTAGTACCACCAGCATCAGTAATGTAAACGTCTTCATTTGCAGCTTGAGTAAGATTATTCAAGGTTAGTGTAAAATTATCTGCCGAACCAGCCAATGCTGCATCTGTAAAATTAACAGTTAGATCATCAGTACCACTATTAACAGTTACACCAACAATACTTGCAAGATTATTTAGCTTAAGAGCACCTGCACTTGACTCACTTGTATAGGTAGTAACTCCAGTTATATCTCTTGTATCAATATTCAGAGTGTCAGCAGTAGCTGTGAAATTGATTTTCTCAACATTTTTGATTGTCGGACGAATAGATTCTCCTGCGATAGTTGCTGAAAGAGTATCTGTACCACCAGCACCATCAATAACATCAGTCGTATCTAATGAGCCTGCAATTGAAGCATCGAAAGTATCATTGCTACCTTTACCTGTAAGAGTGTCATTACCAATAGTTAGAGCTAAAGACTGAGTAGCATCTTTAGTCGCTTGAACACCATTAGTAGTAATAGTTGCAACACTTGAAGCAATGCCAGCGGTTGTATGAACTGTATCTTTATCAATTGCTGAAAAATAACTTACAGCCTCTGTAATGTTGTCACCTGAGACCCATGGATCAGTAGATTTAGCCGAGTAAGCAAGAATGGCAGCAGTTGTTTCTTTAACTTTTTCTGTATATGCAACTGCAGCATTACTCTTGTTAGTTAAAGCAGTTTTATCATCAGAACTACCAGAATTATTGTTAGCTGCCCATATTAAATCATTAGCAATAGAAGCTATAGCTAATGAACCGCTTTTGATTTGCTGTGTCCAATACAATAGGCCGGCTGCATCAGCGTCTCTATCAAAAAGATTTTGGTATATCTGATTAACCTGGGATTCTGTTGAAAGATCGCCATAAGCAGACTTGAACTCATTCTGCGCATACATGTTCGCAGCGAAGTCTTTAGTTGAAATACCTTTCGTTGTCCAATAATCCAACCCAGTTGGATCAGCGGCTCGACCGAAATACGCAATATAAAGTTGTTGTAGTTCGGTGGCAGTCGCGTTAGCCATTTTTATTTAAAAAACAAGAGGTCGTGTTTGGAAACCACCCATAACGTTTGAGGAGGTTTCCTGTTGGGCGCACACTATATACGAGTGCGGTAATCCAACGAGAATCTCAGCAAATATAGATGGAATAAATAGTACTCGCAATAGCTAATTTCACGTAAACAAGGAAATGCAAACATCAGTATTGGTAAGGATAAGGTTCTCTTAATTTGAGATTTAGCACAAAAACAGACATGAAATTTGACACCAAAACATAACTATATCCAAAAAAAGTTTAGAAAGAACGTAGTGGCACCAAGGGTTTTACGATTTAGGGAATCATACTCAGAGTCAAAAAAAGAACCAAAGGTTTTAACGATTAACAGAGTCAATCAATGCAACACAAAAAGATTTTGTTGTGCAGTAAACAAACTGCACACCCTGCAATAAAAGAACATCAATTCGACGAAAATTTAGGTTTGGAGTCTAAAAAATAGTTAAATTAGAAAAAATCAGATTTAATGAGATAAGGATGCTTACAGAAAGCGGTGAGAATTTCGCAAATTATGTTTTTCATACTTGATGAAATATGAAAAAGACCTGTTTAATTATTGGCTGCTCAGGCCAAGATGGTTCATTTCTCTCCAGATCGCTTATACAGCAAGGCTGTACAGTTATCGGTACTTCAAGAAATACACACAAAGATCATGTAAATCATAAAAAAATTGGAATAAATGGAGAGTTTGAAATTTATAATTTAAATTTAACTAATATCAAGGAAGTTCGGAAGTTAATTGAGTTAACAAAACCCGATGAAATTTATAATTTATCTGCTCAATCTTCAGTAGGCGTGTCATTCAAAAAACCTTTCGAGACTCAAAATAGTATAGTCGGATCAACATCGTGCTTACTAGAGGCATGTAGATCAATCAACTATTGTGGAGTTATATTATTTGCAGGAAGTAGTGAAATCTTCGGTCATACTAAAAAGCCAGCAGATCTCAATAGCAATATTGATATTCGCAATCCTTATTCATTAGCAAAATACCAAACATTTGAGATGGTAAAACTATATCGTCAATTATATAATATAAAGGCTGTGACAGCTATTTTATTTAACCACGAGTCACCTTTGAGAGACGATAGATTTGTTACTCACAAGATCATTAATAGTGCATTGCAATGCAGTAAAGATAAAAATAAAAAATTTAAATTCGGGAACATAAATATCATCAGGGATTGGGGATGGGCAGAGGAATATATAGAAGGTATGCAAAAAATAGTCAGACAAAAAAATTTAAAGGATCAAATAATATGTACTGGAATTGGAATTTCATTGGAAGAGTTTATATCTGAAACTTATAAACAATTAAATTTAAACTGGAAAAACCATATAGAAATTGATCAAGCGCTCATTAGACAAAATGAAGTAATGAAAAACATAGGTAATCCTAACAACTTATTTAAAGACTTAAAATGGAAACCAAGAATCCACATAAAAGATATTATTATAAAATTGCTATCATCAAAAAAAATATAAGGTAAAGCAGCTTTAAAAGCTCTAAGAGTTTATCTCTAACCCCTTTACAATTTGATAAAGTCTCTGAGAAATATTAGGTAGCGAAAGATTTTCGCGGAAAGATCTTATTGACTCTTGCTTATCTTTATTGTACCAAACATACTCTAATATATTATTAGAATAAATATCTTTTATACCTTTAGTTAATAGATCTGAGCTCATTCCAGGAAGTGTAATAATAATATTTGATAAATCATTAAATATTGGATTAGGGGTAGTTGCAACTGGTGCACCACTAGAAAGTCCCTGTCTAACAGAAGCACTGGAAGATTCATTAGAACTTTGATAAGGGTAAACTAATAAATCATTTCTAGAAAGAAATTTAATTAAGGTTTCCTCTTCTAAGTATAAATCATACAAAGTTACTATTTTAGATAAGCCTAAGTCTTTTATAAGTTTACGAATTTCAGATAAATAAGACTCATAACCATTATAGAAAGGTGTGTATAGACAAAGTCTAACTGGAATATGATTCCTATCTAAATTATAAACTGCTTGAATTAATTCTTCAAAACCTTTGTTGGGCAGACAAAAACCTGAAGTTGCTATTCTAAAGGGTTTCCTTAAATAAAAACGAGAATATCTTTGAAAACTTTTGAATATACTATTGCTAGTTAAAGGTAATGTCTTATTTAGCGAATGCGGGAGTATCATTGTATTCCTATATAAACCTAAAGATTTTAAATTATTCAAATCTTTAAGTGTATGGACAACAATTCTATCAACAGAATTAAACTGATCAATCAAATCTTCTTTCTGCAAATCATTTATATAATTCGGAAAGACTGTTGAATGAAGAAATATTATTATTTTAATATCATTAGCCTGAAGATTTTTTAACAAGCGAATAAAGTGTTTATGATTAAAAAGACCAAAATTGTACTGTATAACTAATGTAGAAATATTTGCTCTTAAGATTGAATCTTCTAACTTGATTAGGTCATCACAGTTATAAGATTCTTGTTGCCAACAGCGATTAACCTGATATGGGTGTTGATTACTGAACTCGTAATCTTCTTGAGAAAAAACTACTAATTGATCAGAATGATCCATTAATTTATAAATGCTTCTCAATAAGTTTTCAGAATACGAAGCTATTCCACATCTCTTATCTAAAGTTGATAACCATCCAATAGCCGATTTTTTTAAGTAATTATAATCGATTAATCTTGTTGCAAAGTCTAAATTAAGCTTTGCATTGTTATTCCATGTAAACAATTTAATATCTTTTTTTGCTTGATTGACTTTCTTTTCAATCTGAATCCTAGAAGAACAAAATAACTCTCTAAGTAAATATTTCATATGATCGATAGAAGGTTTTGCCCAATATGAATTATGCAAATCAAAGTGACTCTCGGATTTCACAAATTCATAATCAATTAACCAGCTATTAGATTCATTACAGAAATCTAACTGACCACCCCAATTTGTTGTTATGACTGGAATACCTAATGTCATAGCTTCAGCAATTGGCAACCCAAATCCCTCACCAAAACTTGGAGCAACTAAGACATCGCATTGTAAATAAAGAGATTTAATTTCTACATCATTTAACTCATCTTCTATCACTATTATTTCTGGAGGGTTGTTAACTTTACTTAGCTTCTCATCAATAATAAAGTTAATCTTATTATGAGGATTAATAAAAGTTTTGATAATTAAGCTGACATCATCCTGAGCAGTAAAAACAGAGATATATGAATCAACTAATTCTGAAACACCTTTTCTCGGAAAGCAAGATGAAACATGAAGAAATCTAAACTTTTTGGCCTTTAATGAATATAAGGGAGAGTCACCAATTTTTTTGACATGATCTGATCCTAAGGGGCATACACTAATAGGAATACGAAGACCATTATTAATCATCGTATTTCTTACCTGAACTGACATCACAGTTATACCTTGCAAATATTCATTAAAACTACTTATCCAGCTGGCAGGAAATTCTGATTCTTCCCAACCATATGAATGAAAGATATTCAATCTTCCTTTCATTCCAGAGACTCTAGGAGGATACATATTTCTACTAACTACTTCATAAACTGAGTCTTTAGAAAAAGACTTTTGGTAAAGATTATCTAAATCCGGATTTGAGCTTAGAAATAAAGAATTTGGAATAAAATCTCCAGTTCCTTCTGAAGAATGCAAACAAGTATTGACGCCAATATTATTTAGAGCTCTTGAAAAGTTTTTATTTAAAATTGACAGACTATACGAAGAATCAAAAGGTCCTTCAATGCGCCAACTGATTCTCTTAGGAAAATGACAAGTCTGTCTTAAATAAGAAAGACTTTCAATTTTCATTATTGCAGCTGATGCTGAAATCCTTTTTAAAATATTTTTCTTAATATCTAACGACATCATATTGAAATTGCTACGACTTATTTGATCTAACATCAATTCTTCTAAATCAGAAAATCTTTGGAATATATCTTTCCACTTTGAGGGTTTATTAAGTTTAATGGACTTATAGTTTGAGAGGATTTTATTAAAATATGTAATAACTTTATATGAAGTAATGTCCCAAGAAAATCGTTTAATATGTTGCTGCGAAAATTCTAAATAATCAGATTGAAAATTAATATCTTGTAATGCATATTGAATTAATTTAGAAATAGAACTTACATCATAAGGATCAAATAAGGCAACTTTATTTCCAATAACTTCTGGTATGCTAGTTAGGTTAGAACCGATAGCGATAGCACCACAAGACATTGCTTCTAAAATAGGCAATCCAAAACCTTCATGCAAAGATGGAAAGACAAATAATGAGCAATTTGTATATAAATATGCAAGATATTTATCACTGACATATCCAAGGAGAACAATATTTTCTTTTTTAATTTTATCTATATTAGACCATTCATCAATTAACTTTATTTCTTCAGAATTGAATTTACCGGCCAACACTAATTTATAATCATTTAACAACTGAATTGGAAGTTGAGAGTATGCAAGTATTAGACGCTTAAGATTTTTTCTGGGCTCTGCAGCTCCAGTATATAAAATATATTGACCCAAATCAGTATAGTGAGAATCTAAATTCTTATTATTAGAATTAAACAATTGTTGATCACATGCAGAAGAAATATTAAAGGCTGTATTTTCGTCAAAATCTAAATAATCTATAATTTCTTTAGTCGAAGATTCAGAAATACCAAATATATAATCAGTCTCCTTAAGTTTTTTTATACGATCTAAATAAAAAGACTTATAAGAAGGATTGGTATCTAAATAGGTTTTCATATTTAAATATGGAATCAGATCGAAACATAAACTAACAATCGAGGGAAGAGGAAATGATTTATCAAACTCAACTACAGAATTATCTGAATAGCCTTCGAAGAAGCTTGTTATAAAGATAATATCGGCATTTAATATAGAAAAGAAATAAGACCTAAGAATAATTGAGAACCGATAATTAAAGTTTTTTGCAAAGAAACTTAAGTCTGCAGAGCATAAACTTTCCCATTTTAAATATTGGACATTACAAGTTTTATTAGATAAAAGATCATGAAATTCTTTTTCTACAGAGCTTAAGGTACTATTTGCAACAAGTAAATATTCATTTTCAGGGTAATTATTAATAAGGTTTTTAATCAAAGAGAATGAGTAGCGGCCAATCCCTCTTTTTCTACTACCTTCAGACTGACAACCTTGAATATCTATTGCAATTCTCATTTTATTCCTTGAGATTTTCGATAATTAGTAATTTTAATTCGATCATGAATAGAACTTGATAATTCAGAGTTCTCATAGTAATTGCTCAATCTATCATTAAATCTCATAGAATTTGCTTTAAATGTCTTTGTTATCTCGAATTTACTTTCAAGCATAGTAGCAGAAAAACTATAACCAAATTTCTTTAAACTTTTAATTATAGCTTTCAATAATGTATAAAATAAAGTATTGAAATAGGGTAATTTATATATTTTTAAAGATTTGATTATTATAAATATTATTTCTGAAAATAATAAAAATGTAAATTTACAAATTGATCTTAATTTTTTCAGCAAAAATCTTATAATGAATTTCAAATTAATCCTAGAAGCTAATCTAGATAATTTCTTCCTTATTCCTCTATCATTTAAGAGCCTTTTCAATTCAATAATTTCATTTTTACAACCATTTAAGTTATTCTGCAATTGATATATCTCATCCTTGAAAAATGACATCTTATTATTTAAAACCAGATCATATTCAATTGCTGCCTCAAGAGTGGATAGATTTTTGGGTAAAGATTTTATCCATTTATTTTTATCATTAAAAAGTAATTCGGCACTATTAATAGATTTTACCGAAATCAACATTACATCCTCTGCTACTCCATTTAAAATTCTCGTTAGATGAACTGGTTCTACTTCTGATAAGGGGCCACTATTTAACAAGAAATATTTAGAATCATAGAATCCAATATTATTCAATAAAAATAAAACTCCCTCTGGATTTATATGATTTATATGTGTAGGATCTAAATAAAAAGTCTTACACGATACTAATAAATTATCAATACTAGGAGTTTCTATTAAAACAATTCCATCATCTTTTAAGATCCTATATATCTCTGAAAATAAGATAAAAATCTGATCTGACGTCAGATGTTCAATTACATGAAAGCAACTCACCAAAGTATAAGTTGAGCTTGGAATTAAGGGTAGTACTTGGAATAAGTCTCCTTTTTCTACTTTTAATCCATTATCTAAGCAAAAATTTATCATCTGTTCGTCTGAATCGATACCTACGCTATCGAGGTCGTTTTCAATACATTTTTCTAACCATTCGCCTCTACCACAGCCAATATCCAGTACATTAGGGTTATCAAATTTATAAACTAAAGTTTTTAAAAGATCATCATATACTGAAAGCCTTTTGATAATATTATCTCTCGTACCCCTAAATTGTTTTTCGAATTCAAAATAAAAATCTTTATTCATAGAAATTAATTTAACACGAAGCTAATACACCTTCTATAGATGAAAAGTTAAAAATACAATAATTACTACTAAATTATTCTAATAATATATCATCTTATAGACAACTATAGTAGAATTAATTTCAGAGCACTAAAACAAGCAAATTTCACAAGTGCTTTGTAAAGCTAGATACACTTAGCACATATTATCTCATTAATAAATTAGAAAAGTATGGATAAGACTTTACTGATCAAACATCATAAAGGTGCACCAGGTTTACGCTTATTTGGTTTAGGTCCTTACTTTAAGCCAACAAATAGTTTAAACAAGCTACAGAAATTCTTTAATAAAGAAACATTTTGGGCAAATAATCGAAGCCAGCATAATCTACAAATAATGCTTAAAAATAGTGATGTAGTAATAACTATATGGTTAAGAAATGAGATAATTGGTTTTGGAAGAGCCACAACAGATAGTGTTTTTCGTGCAGTTCTTTGGGATGTTGTAATCGCTCAAGAATATCAAGGTTTAGGATTGGGCAAAAAGCTTATAGACTCATTAATTAATCATCCCTTAATTATAAATAGTGAAAAAATATATCTAATGACAACTAATCAATGCGATTTCTATAATAACTTAGGATTTCAAAATGTAGTAAATCAAGAATTACTTCTTCTAAATAAATAAGGAATAAGCGGATGAAGAGATTCGAACTCTCGACATTCTCCTTGGCAAGGAGATGCTCTACCACTGAGCTACATCCGCAAGGAATTAAAATGCCTTGTTTTATAAGCATGCCTTAAAATAGGGGCGATGGTCAATTGATTTTTTCAATTGACAAAATTGTTCAACTGATAGCCTGCATCAAAGACCCCATTTCTATTGCTTGCAAAGCATAACTCCAACCTAGATTGTTTTTAATTCCTGCCCTCTCTAAAGCCTGTTGCATCGAATCTGTTGTTAAAACTCCAAAGATAATTGGAACGCCAGTTTCTCGTGAAACAGTAGCAATACCTTTACTAGCCTCTGAAACCACTACATCAAAGTGAGGAGTATCTCCTCTGATAACTGCTCCAAGCGTGATTATTACGTCATATTTACCATTTCGAGCAAGTGATTGAGAAACCATAGGTAATTCAAATGAACCAGGAACCCACGCAATATCTAATTGAGGACTTGTCTCTGATACATTAATTCCATGCCTAGATAAACAATCAAGACATCCACTTAATAGTTTATTGCTAATAAGATCATTAAACCTTGCGATAACAATAGCTATACGTAATGTTGATGAATTTGTAAATTTACCTTCAATTGTTGCCATTTTATAAAACTTTATAATATTTCTAAGATTAACCTCTCAACAGGAGGTTAAGCCATCTATTAATAGATTATTCGAGTTTATTAAATTAAAAAAGCTTAGTTGAATGCTAAACACTCATTTGATGAGTGATGTATTCACCCACTAATGCCTGGAGCAAGACCAAATGGAACCAAACGCCTGCAAGTATTTCTATCTTTTTAATATTTGGATTTCTATTATCCTCTGGATTCGTTTGGGTCATATAAAAAACGGGTACACCAATTACCAAAAGTAGTGAAGAGAATAAAAGTGCGTTCGCGACGATGGAATTAATAGCCAGCATGAGATGTGAAGCTGCAGAACAACTGCTCAATATCTAATAATTCTCCCATGTAAGTGTGTTTTCAGATAGAAACTGTTTATTTTTGTAGCGAGGCTTCACATGCAAAAAAAAATAAGTCTTCTAATATGGAAGACCTAATGCAAGTATATGCAATGGCTGCCAGCCAAAAAGAGTTGCAAGGCAGTCTATTTGGAGAAGAAGACCACCAAACAATTAATAGTGATAGACAAACAAAATCCTCCGAGGCAACTTATCAAAATCTTTCAAATCAACAGCTTAAAGAAGATGCATCATTGAGACCTCGGTTAAAAAAAACCTCTAAAAATAAAATTGAGGGTGAAATACAAGGATTAGAAAAATTTAAAATTAACTGTGATGAGCCCAAATGGTCTCATCACAGTTTGCCAGAAATCGATGATCTCACTCCAGCTTTAAGGCACTATGCCCAACTAAAAGCGTCAGACCCAACAAGAATTTTACTGTATAGACTTGGTGATTTTTTTGAATGCTTTTTTGAAGACGCAATAACGCTTTCAAAGCTTTTAGAGATCACACTAACAAGTAAAGAAGGTGGGAAAAAAATTGGTCGCGTGCCAATGGCAGGTATCCCTCATCATGCAGCAGATCGATATTGCACTGAGCTAATAAAAAAAGGTTTATCTATTGCTATATGTGATCAACTTGAAACCGCACCCTCCCAGGGACATAAATTAATCAAAAGAGGTATCACAAGATTAATCACTCCTGGAACTATTTTAGAAGAGGGAATGCTTGATGCCAAAAAAAATAATTGGCTCGCTACTGTTTTATTAGACAAATCAGATACTAAAAAACTAATTAACTGGTCACTTGCAAAAGTTGATGTTAGTACAGGAGAGTTTATTGTTCAAGAAGGGCAAGAGGTTAAAAATCTTCGACAAGAGTTAATAAAGCTGGAAGCGGCAGAAATCATCTCTGAAAAAGATTCAATATCAAATACAGATTGGTATCCAAGATCAACAAATATAACGGATTTTAATCAAACTTCATTCACATACATAGAAGCAGAGGAAGCTATCAAAAGTCATTATAATTTGAATAATGTTAATGGCTTAGGTATAGATTCATACCCTTTATCACTAAGATCAGTTGGGGGTTTAATTGCTTATTTAAATAAAACACATCCTAATCTTAGTAATAATAATGAAAGCGATAAAAAAACTCATATATATCTAAACTACCCTCAAATTAAAAGTAAAAAATCTGGACTATGTATAGATACAAAAACAAGAAGAAATTTGGAAATCACTTCTACACAAAGGGATGGTCAATTCCATGGCTCTCTTTTATGGGCTATTGATAAGACATTAACTGCAATGGGTGGTCGTTGTATTAGAAGATGGCTCGAAGAACCTTTAATCGATATAGATTCGATTCAATTTAGACAAGAAATTATAGGTTTATTAGTTAAATCTTCTTCGCTAAGGAAGAATCTCAGAAAAATCCTTAGAACCATGGGAGATTTAGAAAGACTAGCTGGTAGAGCAGGCGCTCAACAAGCCAGTGCTAGAGATTTGGTAGCCATCGCAGAAGGTATAAATCGATTACCTTTGCTATCCCAATATTTAAATGACTCGATATTTGAAGAAAGTAAGTATTTCGAGGCAATTAGAAATCCCGATAAAGATTTAATGGAAATAGCATCAAAAGTTAATTCTGAGATAATAGACAGTCCCCCCTTAAGTATCACGGAGGGTGGAATAATTCATGATGGTGTAGATCCTTTGCTTGATGGCCTCCGTAATCAATTAGATGATCAAAATAAATGGCTGAATACGCAAGAAATTAAAGAAAGAAAGATAAGTCAAATTAACAACTTAAGACTTCAATATCATCGTACATTTGGTTATTTTCTATCTGTTAGTAAGGCAAAATCCTTAGATGTCCCTAATCATTGGATTAGAAGACAAACTCTAACTAATGAAGAACGTTTTATAACTCCAGAGCTTAAAGAGAGGGAAGGCAAGATCTTCCAGCTAAAAGCACGTTTATCTCAAAGGGAATATGAAATTTTTTGCAACCTAAGATTGCTTATTGGAAATGAAGCCCAGAAGATTAGACGAGCAGCAAAAGCAATATCATACTTAGATGTACTAGCTGGTTTAGCAGAACTGGCTGCAACTAATTCTTATATTAAGCCTAAAATAATAAATTGCGAAAACCGCTCAATGAATCGAGAACTATGTATTATAGGAGGTCGACATCCTGTGGTAGAGCAGATACTTGTTGATAAAATATTCACCCCGAATGATATAAATCTTGGAACAAAGACTGATTTGATAATCCTCTCCGGGCCTAATGCAAGTGGTAAAAGTTGTTACTTAAGGCAAGTTGGACTCCTACAAATTTTAACTCAAATTGGCAGTTGGATTCCTGCTGAATCAGCCACTATTGGGATTGCTGATCAAATATTCACACGGGTTGGTGCCGTAGATGACTTAGCGGCTGGCCAATCAACTTTTATGGTAGAAATGATCGAAACTGCCTTTATTCTTAATCAAGCAACAGATAAATCATTAGTTCTTTTAGATGAAATAGGGAGGGGCACATCTACTTTTGACGGATTATCCATTGCATGGTCAGTCAGTGAGTTTTTAGCAAGTAATATTAAAAGCCGTTCAATTTTTGCAACTCATTATCATGAATTAAATCAGATTTCAGAATACTTTAATAATGTAGAAAACTTTCAAGTTCTTGTTGAACATAAGAATAGTGCACTTACTTTCCTTCATAAAGTTGCTAAAGGAGGTTCTGGGAAAAGCTATGGCATAGAAGCAGCACGCCTAGCTGGTATACCACAAGAAGTCATTACTAATGCAACCAAAGTGTTAAATAGACTAGAAAAAAATAGTTCAAAACATCGTTAAAATAAATCAGAATTAGCTAAATGAGATATTCTCCTCAATTTCACTTTCAGCACCTCTCAACAGAGCATTAATTGCAGCGGCAGCTAATGATGCCCCTCCTTTCGACCCTTGAAGAACAATATGAGGAATATCACTCCGAAGTAAGCGTGTTTTACTTTCGGAAACCCCAATAAAACCAACTGGCATCCCAATAATTAAACTAGGCATTTTACTTCCTTCTTCGATTAAATCCATTAATTCCATTAAAGCTGTGGGCGCACTACCAAGAACTACAATTGGTTTATCCAAGCATTGATCTTCATCCAATAATTTCAACCACGCATTTCTCATACCAATTGAACTTCTAGTGACTGAAGTTGTATCCACATCAATAGTCTTAGGCGCCCATTCTAAAATGCAACGAACATCTGAATGCAACGTTCGTTTCGCCATTGGAGATATAGCAGCCTTTGCCATGAATGTATCAGTAAAAATATGACTTCCCAATTTCAAGGCTTGTATGCCTATTTCGCATGCACCTGAACTAAAAATTAGTTGTGATTTCAAACTAAAATCTCCACTTGCATGAATCATTCGTTCTAAAACTGATTGATTAATCGAATCAAGTCCTGTAAACCCCAGGTTCGATTTTATGTATTTGATACTTTCCAGAAAAATCGGATGCTCTTTGGTTTTCACTAATTTCATTACAAGGGACTAATTTGAGTTCAGATCCTTTTCATAACCTTTCTCCAACTAATGCCAATTCATCTATTATGGGGAGATGACTATGCCTCCAGTATTAGAGAGATAGATAATATTATCCAAACATATACTGACCCTGATTGGAGCAGTTTTAATATTAGTCGCTTAGATGGAAGTGATTCAAACCAAAGTTTTAGAGCATTAGATGAGGTCAAAAGTGCTCCATTGGGAAAAGGAAATAGAATTGTTCTAATAAAAAGAAGTCAATTTTGCAATAGTTGTTCCATTGAGTTAGCAAATAAACTAGAGCAATCAATAAATTTAATACCAGAAAAAACGCATCTAATTTTATATAATTCCAACAAACCTGATAAAAGACTTAAAACAACTAAACTAATACAAAAGAATATCGAATTAATACCTCTATCTAGTGAGAAAAGTTTTGTTCTCCCACTCCCTTGGGATATTAATGGACAAAGAAATTTAGTACAAAATATTGCTCGTGATTTAAATCTAAAAATTAACAACCAAACAATTGATGTAATTATTGAGAGTATTGGTAGTGATAGTTCTTTAATTTATACAGAATTAAAAAAACTTTCATTACTATCCGAAGCAAGAGAAGCAACACTCAATAGTGATGGAAATCAAGAAATAACAATAGAAATAGTTAATGCCTTAATCCAAAACCATTCCACAAATGCTCTTGAAATCGCCAATCATATACTTCAGAAAAAAATAGTCCTTGCATTAGAAAAAATCAATTATCTACTTGAAAATGGTGAGCCAGCCTTAAGATTGGTTTCTACTTTGACGGGGCAAGTAAGAGGCTGGATTTGGGTAAAACTTTTAGATTCAACAGGTAAACAAGATGTCAACGACATCGCTAAACTTGCAGGAATTGGCAATCCCAAAAGAATTTTTGTTATTCGTAAACAAATTCAAGGTCAATCCTCAGTAATGTTTCTTGACTTAATGAAAAAACTTCTAAAAATTGAAGCCTCAATAAAATCAGGGCTTAAACCAATTGATGCTTTTAAAGATAATCTGCTAACACAAAGTAAAAATTAGACTAACAACTGAAATAATTATGGAGTTAAAAAAAGTTAAATGACTTTGCTGGTTCAAAAATTTGGCGGCACCTCCTTAGGAAGTATCGAACGTATTAAATCAGTAGCAAAGAGGATCAAAGCAAGCAAAGAAGAAGGAAATGATCTCGTTATTGTTGTCTCAGCTATGGGACACTCCACAGATGAACTAACAAATTTAGCCTCAAACATAACTGGTCAACCAAGCAGAAGAGAAATGGACATGCTCCTTTCAACAGGAGAGCAAGTTTCTATATCTTTGTTAGCTATGGCTCTACATGAATTAGGCGAACAAGCTATCTCAATGACTGGTAATCAAGCTGGAATAATTACTGAGTCGGCTCATGGACGAGCAAGAATATTAGAAATAAGAACAGATAGAATCAAGAATTTTTTAAATCAAGGCCAAATAATCGTTATTGCCGGATTCCAAGGAACAAGCCTTGGAATTGGAGGTATACCTGAAATAACAACTTTAGGAAGAGGAGGTTCAGATACATCTGCAGTGGCTTTGGCGGCAGCTCTAGAAGCTAACGCATGTGAAATTTATACCGATGTTCCTGGTGTCTTAACAACAGATCCTCGAATAGTTAAAAATGCACAACTTATGAAAAGCATTAGTTGTGATGAAATGCTAGAGCTGGCAAGTCTGGGCGCATCTGTTTTACACCCACGTGCCGTTGAAATCGCAAGAAATTATGGTGTAACTCTTTTAGTCAAATCAAGTTGGGATAATCTTTCTGGAACGCTTCTAACTAGTAAAAAAAACAATATTCCAACCAAAGGTGGAATTGAGCACAGAAGCCCAGTCCATGGATTAGAACTTATAGAGCATCAAGCTGTTATTGCACTATCAAATATTCCAGATCGTCCAGGTATAGCTGCTGATCTATTTGAAACTCTTTCAAAAGGAGGCGTGAATGTTGATTTAATTATTCAGGCAACACACCAAGTTAACAAAAATGATATTACTTTTACGGTTAACGAAGATGAATTAAAAAATGCACATTCTCAATGTCTGCATATTATCAAATCTATTGGTGGTGAAATATCAACACAAAGCAATATGACTAAATTAAGTATTAATGGATCTGGAATTATGGGTAGAGCTGGGATAGCTTCTTCTCTATTCGATACTCTATCAAATTCTGGAGTCAATATACGACTTATAGCGACAAGTGAAGTTAAGGTGAGTTGTGTTATCGATGCGGGTTTAGGAACAAAAGCATTACGTTCTGTTGGTGACTTTTTCAAATTAAATAATAAGCAAATTAGCCTTAACGTGACTACAGAAGATAACCATGAGCCAGAAGTAAGAGGAGTTGCTATAGATAAAGATCAAATACAAATTAGTGTGAAAAACGTTCCAGATAGGCCAGGTACAGCTTCTAATATTTGTTCTATTTTAGCAGATAATAATATCACTTTAGACACAATAGTTCAATCTGAAAGGAAGCATGAAGACAATACTAAAGATATAAGTTTTACTATAAAGAAAAATGATCGAAAAGAAGCTACCATTGCGATAAAAGAACTTATTTCTAATTGGCAAGGGGCCACCCTAGAAGAAGGGAAATCAATAGCAAGAATAAGTGCTGTGGGATCTGGTATGCCTTTTACAAGAGGTACTGCAGCAAAAATGTTTAGAGCTTTAGCAAATAAAAAAATAAACATAGAAATGATTGCCACAAGTGAAATAAGAACAACATGTATAGTTCCAGAACTAAATGGTGAAGATGCATTAAATGCAATTCATTCTTGCTTTAAGTTAGGAGAAAATGACAGTTAATCTTTTATTTACCTACTAATCTATGACGCAATTTCTTTATCCTATCTCGTAATATTGCAGCTTTTTCAAAATCTAAATTCTTAGCAGCAGCTTTCATTTTAGATTCAAGCTTATCAATTACTTCTGGTAACGAATCTAAAGACAATCCACCATCTTTATCCGGAGAAAACTCATCTACTAATTTATTTGCAATATCAACAAGATCATCATTATTTCCATCTTTATTTAATCGTCTAGACAATTCTAAAAATGAAAGAATGGAATTGTTAGCTTTTTTGCCAGCAGGAGCTGGAACTATTCCATTGTCTTTATTATATTGATCTTGAATTTCACGCCGTCTTTCAGTTTTACTAATTGCTTTTGCCATTGAATCCGTCATCTTATCGGCATAAAGCAAAGCATGACCTTCTACATGTCTCGCAGCTCTGCCAATAGTTTGTACTAAAGATCTCTCAGCTCTTAAGAATCCTTCTTTATCAGCATCAAGAATAACTACAAGGGAAACTTCAGGTAAGTCTAGTCCCTCTCTTAAAAGATTAACGCCAACCAAAACGTCATACTCTCCAAGACGTAAATCTTGAATAATTTCAATGCGCTCTATTGAATGAATTTCTGAATGTAAATAGCGAACTCTTATTTTATTTTCTGACAAATAATCAGTCAGATCTTCCGCCATTCTTTTGGTAAGAGTCGTAACTAATATTCTTTGATTCTTACGTGCTCTTTTTCTAATCTCGCAAAGTAAATCCTCAACCTGACCTTCTGTTGGTCGAACTTCAACTATTGGATCTAGAACACCAGTGGGTCTAATCACTTGCTCAACTATATGGTTTTGACTTTTAGATAATTCCCAATCACCAGGTGTTGCACTTATAAAGACAGTTTGTTTAGCTTTACTCCAAAATTCTAGATCTTTTAAAGGTCGATTATCTGCGGCACTAGGCAATCTAAACCCGTGATCTATTAAGACTTTTTTTCTAGCTTGATCTCCATTATACATAGCTCTTAGTTGAGGACATGTAACATGACTCTCATCAATAAATAAAAGCCAATTCTTAGGAAAATAATCAATTAAACATTCAGGTGGTGTTCCTTCTTCGCGACCAGATAGATGACGCGCATAATTTTCTACTCCATTGCAATAACCTACTTCTTTAAGCATTTCCAAATCATATTTAGTTCTCTGTTCAAGCCTTTGCGCTTCGAGTAATTTACCCTCTTCATTAAAAAAATCCAATCTTTCTTTTAATTCATTATTTATTTCCTTTACTGCACTCTCTAAGCGTTCTTTAGGAGTTACAAAATGCTTTGCTGGATATATATTAATAGAATCTAATCTATCTAATATTTCTCCAGTTGTAGGATCAACCTGACTTATACTTTCAATCTCATCACCGAACAGCTCAAGTCTAACTAACCTATCATCATAGGCTGGTCCTATTTCTAAAACATCTCCTCTAACTCTGAATCTACCACGACTTATTTCTATATCATTTCGAGTATATTGATTCGATACTAATGCTCTAAGACATAACCTTAAATCTATATTCTGTCCTACTTTAAATTTTATAGAAGCTTTTAAATATTCACTTGGAATACCAAGTCCATAGATACAACTTATTGAGGCTACAACTATTACATCATCACGTTCAAATAAAGATCTTGTTGCAGAATGACGCAACATGTCTATCTCTTCATTAATTGATGATGTCTTTGCTATATAAGTATCACTAACAGGTACATATGCTTCTGGCTGATAATAATCATAATAAGAAATAAAATATTCAACAGCATTATCAGGGAAAAATTCCCTCAGCTCATTACATAACTGAGCTGCAAGAGTTTTATTATGAGCTAAAACTAGAGCAGGTCTGCCTGTTTTTGCTATTAAATTAGCTATTGTAAATGTTTTTCCTGTACCAGTTGCTCCTAATAAAGTTTGAAATTTCTCACCATCATTTACACCTGCAACCAACCCTTCAATAGCAGCAGGTTGATCCCCTTTTGGGACATAAGGAGCTTGAAGATGATATGCAGACATCTTTTCAGTTGCTCCTCAAGTAAAACAAATTTCTTACTTGAAAAATAATCACTTAATTATCTAATAATAAATTTCTCACGCTTATATAAAATTATTAAATCTTCGTGGAAGCAACTTCAAAAGGTAAAAGAGCTTTACGAATAGATTTAATCGCAGCGATCATTGCCAATTCATTATTTAATTTATTAATAGCCGAACCTATACCAACGCCAGAAGCTCCACCAGAGATAGCCATTGCGACTGTTACCTCAGAAAGACCAGAAGCGCAAATCAAAGGGACCTTCCTTTCACTCTCTTCAATAGCACAAGCAATAGTGTATGTAGCAGCCAAAGTAGGAGCTGCCTTCTCAATCAAGCCTAAGGTCCCTGGGCTTTTGGGTTCAGAACTCGTACCACCCTCAGTTTGAATTAGATCTACTCCATTTTCAATAAGATCTAAAGCTAATTGAGCTTGACTATCTAACGGCAAGATATGAGGAACGGTTACGGATAAAACCACCTCAGGAAGTAGTGCTCGTGTTTCAGCCGCTAATTCAAGGACCTCATCAGCAAAGAAAAAACGCCCCTTTGGATAAAAGGAATCAAAATTACCAATCTCAACAATTAAAGCCCCCGCTTTCACAGCCTCTGGGAACAGGCGTGGTTCAACGGAACTTACACAAATTGGAACACCTGAAACCTCTTTTGCTAATCGAACTAATTCTGGATCACATGCTATATCTAATAAATCAGCTCCTCCAAAACCTGCAGCTTTAGAAACTTGAGTTACTAATTTTGGATTGAAATTATTTAAACCAGAAATTACTTTAAATAGAGACCTATTCTGAAAACTCTTTTGAAGTGGACCAGGTAAAGAATTTAAGAGTGTCATAAAAACAGCAACAATCTATCCAATTTTGACACTGACTAAGCAAAAGAACTAACAAAATGAGAATAGGCAGTCAAAACCAAAGCAAATGTCACAATCTGCCCAAAATCAAAAGTCTTGGAGTCAATGGCATGCACGTTTACATAAAAGACTTAAAAAAAATGAATCTCTACTTCCTAATAAATCAACACTTTTATTAGCAGTTTCTGGTGGACAGGATTCCATGGCACTTTTAAAATTAATTTTTGATTTAAGGAGGCTTTATGAGTGGCATATTGAGGTTTGGCATGGAGACCACCTATGGCATAATTCATCTCATAGATTCGCAGAAGAGTTAAGAAATTGGTGTCATAGTAAAAAAATAAATTTTTATTCTATACAAGCTAAAAAAGAAGAAGTAAACAATGAAAACAAGGCAAGGGATTGGAGATATAAACAATTAGTAATTCGAGCAAAACTCTTATCATCTAATAATCAAATATATCCTTGCACAAAAATATTAACTGGACATACAGCTACTGATCGAGCAGAGACAATTATTATGAACTTAGCACGAGGTTCTGACTTGATAGGACTAAGTACTCTTAAAGAAAATAGAGAAATTGAAAAGAATATTGATTTAGTCCGCCCACTAATAGGATTTAGTAGAAATGAAACGAGACAAATATGTGATGAATTCAACTTGCCAATTTGGATTGATCCCTCTAATGCAGATTTAAATTTAACCAGGAATAAAATTAGAGAAAATATCTTACCAGTCCTAGATTCAATATATAAAGGAGCAGACTTAAGAATAGCTGCATTAGCAAATAGATTTGATAACTACAGCAAAGATGAAATTATTTTTGCAACAATTACATTAGAATCTTGCAAAGAAAAAGAATCTTTATCTAGAAATAAAATTATTAATTTTCCAAATTCAGTACGAAAAACATTACTTGCTACATGGCTTAAACAAAGTGGAGTCAATAAATTTACTGCTTTACAAATAGAAGAACTAAATTACAAAATTTCCATTAACAAACCTCCAGGATCATGTAACCTCCATGGAGGTTTTATTGTGAGCTGGAACAAAAAAAGTATTAAAGTTGAGTTACACCAAAAGAACTAAATTATTAATCATGAACTAATTGCTGATCTACGCCTTCTAGTCCTGCCTGAAGGCATTTCTTCAGAATTAGACTCATTATTAATTGTTGATTCTGTTTTAGAATTTGTTTCCTTAACTGAAGGAGAAGAATTATTCGATTGTGGAGATTTATCTGGGGTCTTTTTAATAGCTTGTCTTGAATCGGTTTTTTCCTCAAGTTGAGGCTTGTAAGCCCGAGTTCCACCTGGAGCAGGCTGAACAAGGCAAAGTATTAAAGGCTCAGCTTGTACCTCACGCCTCAATCTACGTGATAAACCTGCCTCAACCTCACGCTGTAAACCAATCCAGTCAACCTCTACAGACTTGCCTCCGGTTTTGAGTACGAGTTGTTTCCATCGATTTTCTAACACCCAATTAATTTCACGTTCAGTCCAATTACACATGGTCTTAACGTCAATACTGGTAATAACCCCGCGAAGATTAACCCTTGGGGGCGCGACCATTACCCCATCAGTGCTAACAGCAGCAAGTACTGTTATGACCCCATCATCTGCGAGTTGCTGACGCTCTTTCAACGCTCGAGTGTCTACAATTCCAGTTCTTGATGAGTCCAGCAATTCAACACCTGACTTAACTGGAGAGCCTTGTATTAAAGAATCAGGCCTCACCTCTGCAACATCCCCATTTTCCATTACCAATACATTTTCAGGCGCTACTCCCATTGATACAGCAGTTTTCCCATGAAGAACCTGCATTCTGTATTCCCCATGCACTGGAATAAAATATTTGGGTTTAGTTAAGGCAAGCATCCACTTCTGATCTTCCTGACAACCATGTCCTGAAACATGAATACCTTTATCTTTTCCATAAATAACTTTTGCTCCAAGTTTTACAAGTTTATCTATTGTATGCATCACAGAAATTGTGTTGCCTGGAATCGGACTAGCTGAAAAAATCACAGTATCACTACTTTTCAACTGAACATGTTGATGTTCACCCCGAGCAATACGACTCAAAGCAGCCATTGACTCTCCTTGGCTCCCAGTCATCAACAAAAAGGTTTCTCTATCTGGCAAATCCCTGATTTGTTTAATTGGGAAAAATAAGTCATCTGGGAAACGCATATAACCTAACTCTCTTGCTTTTCCAACTACATTCAACATCGATCTTCCTAACAACCCAACTTTTCTTCCATTCTTCATAGCTAGCTCCAAAAGCATTGAAACGCGATGAGTGGAGCTAGCAAATGTAGTTACCATTACTCGGCCTTCAGCAGTAGCGATATATCTATCTAAATTAGGGAAAACAGAGTATTCAGAAGGAGTGAATCCTGGCACTTCTGAATTAGTGGAATCTGATAAAAGACATAAAACACCATTCTCACCATAATGAGCCATTCTAGCCAAATCAGCAGGCTGGCCATCAGGTGGCGTTTGATCAAATTTGAAATCACCCGTAAAAAAGATTACTCCAACTGGAGTAGTAACAGCAAAGCAATAGCTATCAGAAATTGAGTGTGTATTCCTGACAAATTCTACTGAAAAATGTTGTCCAACTTTGATTACTTCTCTTGGACCGCATACTTGAATTGTGGTCCTATCAGCCACTCCTGCTTCTTCCATCTTTCCTCTCAGCATCGACATGGCAAGAGGAGGACCATAAATAATAGGAATATTAAAATTTTTCAAATGATGAGCAATACCACCGATATGATCTTCATGTCCGTGAGTGACAACCATGCCGCGTATACGATTTTGATTCTCACGTAAATATGTTGTATCTGGCATTACAACATTTACTCCATGCATCCCATCAGTGGGAAAAGCAAGACCAGCATCCAGAATCATGATGTCATCACCATATTCAAAAACGCAGGTATTTTTACCAATCTCACCAAGACCTCCAAGAGGAATAATCCTCAAACATGCATCTTTTGATTGATTATTTCTGGACCTTTGAGAATTCGTTGAACTTGATGTCATGGAAAAGTATGCGAAAAATTTGTTTTTACTTGAATTAGGGACCGATCAACTCAAAACGTAGATAAGAATCAAATCAATCTCAAAGAAGCAAGTATCTTCATGAGTTCTTCTCTCATTTCGTTGTTCAACGAAACTAGAGGACTACGAGGAGGGCCAACAGACCAACTAATTGCTTCAAGTGCTGCCTTAACAGGAATAGGGTTCGTAGTAGCGAAAAGAGCTTTAAAAAGAGGTTGTAATTGCTCGTGTAAATAAAGAGCATCACTATATTTTCCTTTTAAATAACTCTCAATCATTTTCTTCAAGTTAGGACCAACCAAATGACTAGCAACACTGACAACACCTACTGCTCCAACAGAAAGCATTGGCAAAGCCAAAGCATCATCACCGCTATATACAGCCAAACTTGGACCACATTGAGTTCTTAGTTGAGTCACTTCTTCGGTTGTACCGCTTGCCGCTTTAAAACTAACTACATTACTGCAGTCCATAAGCTTACTAACAATACTAGGCGAAATCGAACATCCTGTTCGTCCTGGGATGTTATATAGCATTAAAGGTAATTTTGGCGCAGCATTTGCAATAGATCGGAAATGAGCTTCTAAACCTTCTTGAGGTGGTTTATTGTAATAGGGAACAACAACTAAAGCACCATCAGCACCTGAGTTCGCTGCTTCTTTTGTTGCTGCAATTGCCTCAGAGGTACTATTACTCCCTGTTCCAGCTAATACTTTTGCCCTAGTACCTAAAGCATTTCGAACCGTTTCCAACATCTTTTGCTGCTCTATCCAAGTCAAAGTTGGTGATTCTCCCGTTGTTCCACATACAACTATTCCGTCCGAACCTTGATCTACTAAATAATTAGCTAAATCCGCAGCCAGTGAATAATCCACGCCACCAGCTTTGTTAAAAGGTGTGACCATTGCAGTTAACAACCTTCCAAAAGGTGTTGGTGATTCAACAGCTGAATAATTCATAGTTTTTTTAATAAAAGTTCAGCAATTTGAACAGCATTTAATGCAGCTCCTTTTCTAATTTGATCACCACAAAGCCATAATTCAATAGCATTAGGATTACTAATATCTTGTCGTATTCGACCTACAGATATTGAATCTTTTCCAGCAACATCTATGGGCATTGGAAAACGATTTGTGTCTATGTCTTCAAGTATCTCAACTCCAGATGAAGATCCCAAAATTCTATATGCTTCCTCTATTGCAAAAGGTTCTACAAATTCAATATTTACAGATTCGGAATGTGCTCTTAATACTGGAACTCTCACACATGTAGCTGTTAATGCAAGTTTAGGGATATCAAGAATTTTTCTAGTTTCATTAACCATTTTCATTTCTTCCTCGCAGTAGTTATTAGATTGCAAAGGCGAATTATGCAGAAAAAGATTAAATGCTAATGAATAAGGGAGAACTGTACTTTTGGGAATCAATCCATCTAAAACTTCTTGACTAAGTTTTTCCAATTCCTCCATTGCCTTAGCACCTGCACCACTAGCAGATTGATAAGTAGATACAATAACTCTTTTAAGAGGAATTTGATTAGCTAAAGGTGCTAAAACAAGAGCTAATAAAATCGTTGTACAATTTGGATTCGCAATCAATCCTTGATGATTATTAACTGCCAAAGGATTAACTTCAGGAACAACCAAAGGAACATCACAATCCATTCTAAATGCGCTTGAGTTATCAATCATCACAGCACCAGAAGCTTTAATAACTTCCCTCCATTTACGCGATATAGAACTACCCGCTGAAGCCAAAACTAGATCTATTCCATTAAAACTTTCTGAAGTTGTCTCTTGAACTGTTAATTCCTCGCCATTGAAAATCTGAATTTTCCCAGACGAACGTTTAGAGGCCAATAAGATTAAATTTTTAATTGGAAAAGATCTCTCTTCAAGCAAAACTAATAATTCTTTTCCTACTGCCCCACTTGATCCAAGTACAGCAACAGTAAGAGGTCTATCTGGTAAAAGGAATTTAGAGTTCAAACTTAATTAAGGAATAATTGAAAAGTTTTTAATAAGAAAAAAACCTTCTTATTGGAAAAATCAACAAATACTAAATTTTTTGATGCTTTTTAGGCCACAATAGCCTTTGAAGTGATCCAACGCTTTATTAAGCTAACCAATTAGAAAATTGCAATTCAATGAGTGTTTCAAAATTAAAAGTAAAAACGAATCCTGCACCCAAAAGCAGACTTGCTGTAGAGATAGAAGTTCCTGCAGATAGATGCAAAAACAGTTACGCAGAAGCTTTAAATAAATTAAGCAAATCTATCTCAATTGCTGGTTTTCGAAAAGGTAAGGTTCCTAAAGCAGTAGTTCTGCAACAACTTGGTGTAGGAAGAATAAAAGCTTCTGCTTTAGAAACACTTTTACAAGCTGTATGGAAAGAATCTTTGGACCAGGAAGGGATAGAGCCATTATGTGAACCTGAACTTTCAGAAGACTTTGACTCCTTGCTAAAAGATTTCAATCCAGAAAAAATCCTCAAAGTCACATTAGAAATTGATATTGCTCCAGACCCAATATTGAAAAAGACTTCAGGCCTAACAGCTGAAGTAGAAAGTATTCACTTTGACACCAAAAAAGTTGAAGAACTAATTGAGCAATCAAGAAATCAACTTGCCACTAAAGTTCCCGTAAATGGTAGACCTGCTAAAAAAGGTGATATTGCTTTAGTTAGTTTTAAAGGAACTTTTGCCGATGACGGTAGTGCGATTGAAGGCGGCAGCTCAGACTCGATAGAGATTGAACTTGAAAAAGGGAAAATGATTCCTGGTTTTATTGAAGGAATTATAGGAATGGAAATAAACGAAAAGAAGCTTTTAAAATGTCAGTTTCCTGACGACTATCAGCAAAAAGAAGCCTCTGGGAGAAAAGCAGAGTTTCAAATATCTCTTCAAGACATAAAAACTAAAGAATTACCTGAACTTAATGATGATTTTGCAAAACAAGCCAGTGATAAAGATACTTTGGCTGAACTTCGTTCTGATCTTGAAGAGAGGCTAAAAGAAGATATTAGTAATAGGCAAATTAAAAATCGCCAAGATTCATTGCTTGATGCTCTGGTCAAAGAGCTGGAAGTTGAGTTACCTAAAAGCCTTATAGATCAAGAAGTTAGAGTAATAGTTGAACAAACAGCACAAAATTTTGCCCAACAAGGAATTGATGTCAAAACAATGTTTACCCCAGAAATTGTTAAATCACTTATGGAATCATCGAGAGAAGATGCAGAAAATAAAGTTCGTCAAAAACTTGCTTTACAGGCACTAGCATCATCTGAAAAGATTGAAGTCTCAGAAGATGAAATAAAATCCAAATTCAAAGAAGTACAAGCTGAACTAAAACTTTCAAAAGATAAAAATATTTCTCCTGATCAACTTAGACAAGCTATTTCAGATGATTTATTGCAAGAAAAATTGTTTCATTGGCTTGAAGAAAATAATACTGTTAATGAAAAGGCTCCCTCACTAGAAGATAAAAAAAAGAAAGGTACAAAAACAAATCCTAAAAGCTCAAAAAAGAAAATCAATTCAAACGAGAAAGAAACGAAAAGTTCAAAATCGCCCAAATCCTAGATTATCCTCATAGATTAAAGATGTTAACGATCTGAATTTTTGCGAGTGATTGAAGCAAGAGCAAATCATCCCATACGTAGTCATTGGAAAGGACCAAGTCTATTTTCAGGTCCTGGTGTCTTGCCAACAGTGATTGAACAATCAGGTCAAGGAGATCGCGCATTTGATATCTATTCGCGTTTGCTTAGAGAAAGAATTATTTTTCTTGGAACAGATGTTAATGATCAAGTTGCTGATGCTCTGGTAGCTCAGATGCTTTTTTTAGAAGCTGATGATCCTGAAAAAGATATTCAACTTTATATCAACTCGCCTGGTGGTTCAATTACTGCAGGACTAGCTATATATGACACCATGCAGCAAGTGAGTCCTGATGTCGTGACAATCTGCTATGGACTTGCTGCAAGTATGGGAGCTTTTTTGTTATCAGGCGGGACTAAAGGAAAACGACTTGCTCTGCCTAACTCCAGGATAATGATCCATCAACCTCTAGGTGGGGCGCAGGGTCAAGCTGTTGAAATTGAAATCCAAGCCAAAGAAATTCTTTATCTAAAAGAAACGCTTAACACCCTATTAGCTGAACATACTGGTCAAAATATTGAGAAAATTTCTGAAGACACTGATAGAGACCACTTCCTTTCTCCTAAAGAAGCGGTTGAATATGGCCTGATTGACAAAGTTGTTTCTGGTCTTAACTCAATATGAATCGTTAAGGAAAGCTGACAGTACAGTGATCTTCAACGAACCTATTAATTAAGACTGAATACAATTTATCGGTCGAATAAACCTTTATTTTTGCAAGAGCTCGATGGCAAAGTTTGAGGCCCATCTGAAATGCTCCTTTTGTGGCAAGGCCCAGGATCAAGTGAGAAAATTAATCGCTGGTCCAGGAGTCTATATATGCGACGAATGTATTGATTTATGCAATGAGATTCTAGATGAAGAACTTATTGATAATCAAAGTCCAAGTCGTGGTAGCAATGAACAAAAACGCAAAGCGAGTTCAACATCTTCCACACAAAAAACCCCCGCTCCTACTCTTGCGTCAATTCCAAAGCCTTTTGAAATTAAGAAATTTCTTGATGAACAAGTTGTCGGTCAAGAACCAGCTAAGAAAATTCTCTCAGTAGCTGTATATAACCACTATAAGAGACTCGCTTGGAAAGGAGATGGCTCTGGAGAAACTGATTTGACAGCAACAAAATTACAAAAATCTAATATTCTATTAGTTGGTCCAACAGGTTCCGGCAAAACATTACTAGCTCAAACCTTAGCGGAAATGCTGGATGTTCCATTTGCAGTGGCTGATGCAACAACACTCACAGAAGCTGGTTATGTCGGAGAAGATGTAGAAAATATTCTTTTAAGGCTTCTTCAAAAAGCAGACATGGATATTGATTTAGCTCAAAGAGGGATTATTTATATTGACGAAATTGACAAAATTGCCCGCAAAAGTGAGAATCCATCAATAACAAGAGATGTTTCGGGAGAAGGCGTTCAACAAGCTCTATTAAAAATGTTAGAGGGAACCGTAGCGAATGTTCCTCCCCAAGGAGGGAGAAAACATCCCTATCAGGATTCTATTCAAATTGATACGAGTCAAATACTTTTCATTTGCGGCGGTGCATTTGTAGGATTAGAGGATTTAGTACAAAAAAGACTTGGGAAGAATTCAATTGGATTTATTCCAAACGAAAACAGATCAAGAAATAAATCTAGTCGGGAAGCCAAAGGAACAAATTTAATTCAAGACCTAGAACCTGACGATCTTGTGAAATACGGTCTAATTCCTGAATTTATTGGAAGAATGCCAGTGAGTGCAATTCTAGAACCCTTAAATGCAAAGGCACTTGAATGTATTCTCACAGAGCCTAGAGATGCTCTAGTTAAACAATTTAAGACACTATTAAGTATGGATAATGTAGAACTATCATTTGATGAAAATGCTGTTGAAGCAATTGCTCAAGAAGCGTATAGAAGAAAGACTGGGGCTAGAGCTCTTAGAGGAATTATTGAAGAGATAATGCTTGATATAATGTATGATCTTCCTTCTCAATCAAATATAAAAGATTTTAAAGTAACCAAACAGATGGTAGATGAAATAACAGGTGGTAAAATTGTTCCACTTCAATCAACTAAAAATAGAATTGTTAAAGAGTCTGCATAAATAAATTCTAATTAGTGTTTATAATTGGCCAAATCAAAAGTATTAGATCTTATAAATTAAAAAATAAAAATTACTAATAAATATGTTTGAATGTTTTCTAGTCTATAATTTTCAATATTATTATAATCAAAAAAAAAGATAAATAAAAATCCTCAAACTCCAGCTTTCCGAGAATGATAAAAGCTTATCAACCTTTACATCACAAATATCGACCTAAACGATTTGACGAGCTAATTGGTCAAGAACCTATTGCCACGACATTAAAACAGGCATTAATAAGTAATCGAATTGCTCCTGCATATATCTTTTCTGGCCCAAGAGGAACTGGTAAAACATCTAGTGCAAGAATTTTTGCAAAATCACTTAATTGTTTGAGCTCTAAAAATGCCACAACTGATCCCTGCGACAAATGTGAACTTTGCCTAAGAATCAGCTCAGGTGATGCCTTAGATATTATTGAGATTGATGCAGCATCTAATACAGGAGTTGAAAACATACGCGAATTAATTGAAAGATCTAGATTTGCTCCTGTACAAGCTCGCTGGAAGGTCTATGTAATTGATGAATGTCATATGCTATCAACAGCAGCATTCAATGCTCTGCTAAAGACTTTAGAAGAGCCACCTCCAAGAGTTGTATTCATTCTGGCAACTACAGATCCACAAAGGGTTCTACCAACAATCATCAGCCGGTGTATGCGCTTTGATTTTCGTAGAATTGCACTAAATGATTTAAAGAATCATTTAGAAGATATTGCAGCAAAAGAAGGAATACTAATTGACGAAGAAGCTTTATTATTAATCGCTAAACGCTCTCAGGGAGGACTCAGGGATGCAGAAAGCATGCTTGATCAACTTAGTTTACTTCCCTCGCCAATCAAAATATCAACCATCTTCAACTTAATAGGTGCTGTACCAGAAGAAAAGCTAATCAAATTGGCGACAGCGCTTACACATAAAGATCCAAAACTCATATTAAATATCTGTCGAGAACTACTTGAAAAAGGGAAAGAACCACTCTCAATTCTTCAAGGGATAGCCTCAATCTTAAGAGATTTAGTTATTGCAAAAGTCGCAGATGATCCTATTGATTTATGTAATATTTCTCAAGAACATAATCAAAGCTTAATAAGCCTTGCAAACGAAATAGAACTTGAGCATATACTCAGTTTACAATCAAAATTAAAGGGTTCAGAAAGCCAAATTAGAAATAGTGTTCAACCTAGATTATGGTTAGAAGTTCTTCTATTAGGTTTACTTTCCGAACAAAATCAAGAACCTCAAAAGAATATAGCGAAACTAATAACTGATGAAAAAGTTACAGTAAAAGATCAGAATGAAAGGATTAAAAGCAAACCTGAGAAAAAGGAATCTGCTTTAAAAAAGGAAATTTCAAAAGACAAGATAATAGAAAAAGAAAGTCAGGAACCCCAAAATATTAATTTAGATGGTCTATGGAACAAGGTCTTAGCAATGTTAGAACTTCCTTCAACAAAAATGCTCCTTTCTCAGCAAGCAAAACTTGAAGCATTAAATAACGATTCAGCAGAAATAGCTATCTCATCCAAATGGATAGGTATGATAGAAAGCCGCAAAAATTTAATAGAAGAAGCATTTCAAAAAGCATTAGGATCTCCCATAAGAATTATTTTAATCAAACAATCAGAAGAAATATCTAAACCTGTAAAAGCAACAAAAACCGAACAAAGTAAAATCAAAAGTGTTATTCAAGAAAACAAAAACCTACAAAGGGGAAAAAATCTAAATAAATCAGATCAAGAAACACCAAAAGATTTAAACAAAGATTCAAATAGTAATTATCAATCGTTAAAAGGCAAATCAATTGATAATCAAGCAAAACAATTTGCAGAATTCTTTAATGGAGAGGTTGTCAATCTTGACGAAACCTAAGATACAAATCAAATGCCTATATGATTAGTCTTAACCCAAACTAATTTCTTAGGGTATATTGACATTTTAAACGCCACATAAGGTATAACAAAAAACCAATGACTAAGATAGATTACTGAACCTAATATATTGATTATGTTACCTGATGGCAATTCAGGACCTTCACTTATCCCATTACAGCCTTTCCAATACGCCAAACCAGATACACTAAATGCAGAGATAGAAAGAGGCCAATATAAAGGCATATTACCAATTATAATTGATATAATAACATCTATAAAAGATACAATTGGCAATGCATATTGCAATAAAAAGAAGCAAGCTAAATCCAATTTCTTTCTATTATTTAATCCTTGTGATAGTAGTAATGGCCAATAATCAAAAAATCTTTGAAGCCCCCCTTCGGCCCATCTTTGTCTCTGCCTGAAAAGTGCTGAAATAGATGTTACTGCCTCTTCTTGAACTGGAGGATCCCACATTATTCCAATTGAACCTCTAGTTAATAAGAGACGAAAGCTTAAATCTAAATCGTCAGTTATTGTTTGTTCATTAAATCCCCCACATGAGTCAAGTTTTTTTCTATTTATTAGCTGACCATTTCCTCGTAATTCAGCTATCCCACCACTAGATAATCGACCTCTCTGTATAACTGCATCCATTGCCATTTCCATTGCTTGGAAAGATGCAAGTTTATTCTGTTTACAATTAACAACAGCTTTTCTTAGCTGAATAGCAGACCACCCACCTTTCAAAGCAAGAGTAATACCTCTATACAAAATATCCGTCTGTACTTGAGCATCAGCATCAAGAACAAATAACCATTCTCCATTAACTACTTTCAAAACTGAATTGAGCGCTCCTGATTTACCACCACCACTAAATCTTTTACGAGTATGAATATGAAGACTTGGAAATTTTTCGCTTAATTTATTTAATAAAATAGGAGTACGATCCTGACTACCATCATCAATAATCCAAATCGATATTTTCTCTTGTGGATATTCAATAGATAAGAGCCTGTCAACTAATCTCTCAATGACATTTTCCTCATCACGAGCGGCCACCAAAACATCAACTGTCGGTAATGTTTCAAGGTGTTTTTCATCAATTAATATTTCACCATTTTTTAATTGGTAGTTCTCTCTTCGGTCTCTTAAAACCACACTTAAGCCATAGCCACCCAATAAAAAAGCAAGCGTAATTGCAGGAAAAAGATTTCTTGCAGGTTCAATCAAATGAGGAAATACTCCTGCAAAACCGCAGCAAATCAAAAACAATACAGACTTACTGCGTCGATTATCTCCTCTGATTTTGGCTAATGCCATGGAGCTTACATCGGTCAGCTAAGGACTCTAAGTTGATTTACTCTCTAAGGCAAAAATTCATATTTTGTTTTTGGATAATAATGCGAAAGAATTTGCTCAGTAGTCCAACCATTTCTTCCTAACTCTATAGCTCCAGACTGGGACATTCCCACCCCATGGCCAAAGCCTCCACCAGAAAAATGCCATTGACCTTCTTTAACTTCATTAACAACAAATAAGGTGCTAGGTAATTGAGGTAAAACTCGCCGGATATCATCAAGTCTTAAAAAAAACTCAGATCCAGTTTTTCCAACAATTTTCAAAATTATCGCTCTACCACTTGGTCCTCTTTTCACAACCTTGATTGTTTCTGGAAGAAAAGATGCAGAAACTTTATTAGCCACTTTTAACTGAACTGCCAACTGAGAACTATTTAAAACTCTAATCCATCTAAAAAGAGAATGATCAAAACCAAAGGCCTTAGGATCAGCTAACAGAAAAGATTTCAAGTTATTTTCATTAGATAGCGGTAATTTCACTTCACTAGCCCAAAAGACTGGTCCATCTAGGCGCATTTTCAAATACGGTAATGGCTTCGTTGACCATGCTTCATCGTATGAAGCCATTACTCCACCATTTGAAGCGTGATAAACAGCACTAATTGGTTTTTGATCCCAAGTAAGAATTTTTCCAGTAGTTTTAAAGATGGCATTTTTGATTTTTTCACTAGTCTTAGAAGGATCTTTATACACCTGACATTGTGTATCACTGCAGAGGTTATACCCATCAATATCAAATCTATGACTATTAGCTATAGCCCATGTTCTTGCAAGCACTGCCTGCGCTGCTAATGCTGCAGGAGGAGAGTTAGATCCGATTTCATGTGGAACGACACCGAGTAGATAACGTTCTAAAGGAACATGCTCAACAAAAGTCCAGCTTCCATAAGCATCCAGTTGAATAGAAAATGGACCTGAATAAATACCATCTTTCCAGTTCAAACCATCTGGAGCGTGAATAGTAATAGGCCCTTCTAAATCAATCTTTCCAAGTTTTACATCCAAAAAAGGGATAACCTTTTTGAAAACTTTTATCTTTTGCAAAGTAGATTTTATTGAAGCAGGAATCTTCACCTCCTCTGACAACCAAATCTCCCAATCTTTCGGATGAGCAATAGTTGATTTGATTCTTTTATCTTTTAAATCATTTGAAACTCTTTCAGCAGATTCAAAACTAGAGAAGGGACCTATTTTTTGACGAACAAAAATTTTTGGTTGTTCTAAAAGTTTACTTCTCCAAC
>QBWA01000008.1 GCA_003283745.1 Prochlorococcus sp. AG-315-B03
AAAGAAGCAGAATTATCCACTCGCAAAGCAATTGAACTTAATCCTGGTTTTGCTGAAGCACATTCTAATCTGGGAAATATATTAAAAAGTCAGGGGAAGTCACAAGAAGCGAAGGAAGAATTCATAGAAGCCCAAAGATTAGACCCAAATAATTTAAATTATTGTCTACAAAATATATTTTGCTTGTCTCCAATTCCATTTAATCGTGAACAAATAGACATAGAAAGAAGTAATCTAAAAGTTGGAATATCAAGAATAAATCAAAATAATAAAATAGAGTTCAAAGATAACATTATTAACGAAAGTATATTTCTTTTAGCTTACCAAAATTGCGATGACGATAAGGAAATACTAGAAGCCTTAGCAGAATCCTTATCTAATGTTAAGGGCATCCTTAATAAATCATTTAACAAGGAAATATATATAAAAGAAAATAATACAAGAAAATCTATTAGGCTTGGAATATGCTCTGATTATCTAAACAAAGGTCATGCTGTCTACAATTGGTTTTGGAATATTTTAAAAGATATTTCTTCGTCATCAGAGATTGAAATAATTATCTTTGAGGGCCCTGATTCAAAAAATGAAATTGACAGAGAATGTATTAATTTAATAAATGGAGAAATTATTAAATTACCGAGCTCATCAAAAAAAGGATGTGAAGTAATCTTAAGTAAATCAATTGATATCTTAATCTATTTAGATATAGGGATGTCGCATTATACATATCTACTTTCATTGTCACGATTAGCATTGGTTCAAGTAAATGCTTTAGGCCATACAAATACAAGCGGCTCTCCAAATATCGATTATGCATTTTCACACTTGGGTGACAATTTTATAGATAATAATCAATATTTTACAGAAAGATTAATTAGATTCAATAGAATACCTATTAACTATTCTATTCCTTTTAGTAGTGATAGAGATTTTAAACGTTCTGATTTTAAATTGCCTGATGATTCTTACTTAATTGGGTTGCCACATTCTTTATTTAAATTGCATCCAGATTTCGACAATGTTTTGCATCAGATCTTACATGAAATACCTCATTCATACCTTATTTTACCTGAGGGAAGTGATAAATACTTTACTAATAAATTAAAGGAAAGATGGAAGGGAAATAGTGATTTACTTATTAGTAGGTCACTATTTTACCCACGAGTAAATCTTGATGATTTCAACTCAATGCTAAAAATCTTTGATATTATATTATGTCCATTTTATTATGGAATGGGCAACACTTTATACCAATCAATGGCTGTGGGGACACCCGTTATAAGCCTTGAATCAAAACGTTTTTCAAGTATATTCACAAGTGTAGTTTACAAACAAATGAATATAAAAGATCCTCCCGTTGCATATACAACAGGCGATTACATAGATATTTGTAAGAAATTAGCCTTTGATCTTGATTATAGAAAAAGACTATCTGAGGAAATATTTTACAAATCCAGGGAAACTCTTTTTAACGATGTCAATATCTATATGGAGTATATTCAATTTTTCTATTCAGCACTAGAAGCTGCTAAGAATGGATCCTACCTTCCCTATAATTGGAGATGTCCATTAAAAAAAGTATAAATAATTCTTTCTAATTTATTTTAAATATTTCTTACACCAATCAATATTATTCAAATACCATTTCACAGTGAATGATAATGCCTCAAGGAAATCATGTTTTGGAACCCAATTTACTTCTTCTTTGATTTTTTTCGTATCAATTGCATATCTTTTATCATGACCTAATCGATCTTTTATATAAATTTTAAATCTATTATGTGGTGCATTCAAATAATTCTCTCTATCTAATAGTTCACAAATTACATTCACAATTTCTTCATTACTTTTTTCTTTCTGCCCACCAATGCAGTAAGAGTCCCCTACTTTTCCAGTAAGAGAAATTTTTATTAAAGCATCTATATGATCTTCAACATATAGCCAATCACGTATATTTTTTCCATCACCAAAAATTGG
The DNA here is from genome assembly GCA_003283745.1 of Prochlorococcus sp. AG-315-B03. Taxonomy (GTDB): domain Bacteria; phylum Cyanobacteriota; class Cyanobacteriia; order PCC-6307; family Cyanobiaceae; genus Prochlorococcus_B. Next base: position 1,978 of record QBWA01000008.1, read on the forward strand.
GATAGGTTTACTTAATAAAGCATTCAAAATAATTACTGGTATAAATTTTTCTGGGAATTGTCCTGGCCCGAAATTATTACTTGAGTTGGTAATTATTATAGGTATGCCATATGTTCGGTTCCAAGATTTAACAAGATGATCACTAGCTGCCTTTGTCGCGGAGTATGGACTACTTGGATTATATGGACTCTCTTCAGAAAAAAAGCCATCAGGTCCAAGTGATCCAAATACTTCATCAGTACTTATATGAATTAATCTAAAAAAATCTTTTCTTGTAGGTGAAAGTAATTCCCAATGAGATCTTAACGCCTCAAGCAAATTAAAAGTTCCAATTACATTACTTTCTAAAAATTTTCTAGGTCCCGAAATTGAGCGATCAACATGACTTTCTGCTGCCAAGTGAAAAACAATATCTGGATTAATTAGCTTAATGGCTGTTTTTGTATCTTCAAAATTCGACAAGTCAATCTTTAAAACTTTATATCTATCAAGATATAATTTCTCGTTGAACATATCAAAATTACTTGCATAACCTAATTTATCTATATTAAAAATTTTAAGATTTTTTTCTTTAAGTAATCTTCTAACTAATGTCCCTCCGATAAAACCGGAACCTCCTGTGATAAGTATTCTATTAAAAGCTTTAGAGAAATTAATCATTACAGTTAAAGAACATTATTATGTAAAATTGTTTAGTAAATTTTATCCAGGATGAAAGGACGATAATGATTTTCTATCTTCTAATTTCAATAATTTTTCTAAGTATTCTCCATATCCACTAATCATTAAGTCTGCAGCAAGTTGCTCCAATTGGTCATCATTGATCCACCCTTGTCTCCATGCAATTTCTTCTGGACATCCCACTTTCAATCCTTGGCGATGTTCCAATGTTCGAATATATAAAGATGCATCTTGAAGTGATTCAATTGTTCCGGTGTCTAGCCATGCCATCCCTCTTCCCATTATCTCCACTTTTAGAAGCTGATCAATTAAATATTTTCTATTTAAATCAGTTATTTCTAACTCACATCTGGCAGAGAAATTTAATTCCTTAGCTCTTTCTATAACAGTATTATCGTAAAAATATAGTCCTGTTATTGCATAGCGACTAGTAGGTTCTTTGGGTTTTTCTTCTATGCCTACAACATTCCCAGACTGATCAAACTGCACTACACCATATCGTTCCGGATCTCTTACTGGATAAGCAAAAATAGTACCTCCTACTGATCTCGAATCAGCTGAACGCAAAAGTTTAACTAAGTCATTCCCATGAAAAATATTATCTCCAAGAGCTATAGCAACACTTTTATCAGAAATGAATTTTTCTGCAATTAAAATTGACTGAGCTATACCCTCAGGTTTTTGTTGTATGGCATAGCTGAAATTCATTCCCCATCTATTTCCATCACCTAGAAGCTGCTTAAAATTACTTTGATTATCAGGTGTGGTTATAATTAAAATATCTTTAATTCCACAAAGCATTAGTGTACTAAGTGAATAATAAATCATAGGTTTGTCGTAAACAGGGATCAATTGCTTACTAATTGCAGAAGTGATTGGAGCTAATCTTTTGCCTAGCCCACCTGCTAAAATTATCCCTTTCCGAGATGTCATTAAACTAATAAACTTAAATCCAGCTATTTCTACTCATAAATATATACAGAACAAATCATCTATAAAGTTAATGTATTATATCTTTATTCAATTCTAATCTTTTAATTCTTTTGCAACTTTCTTAACGGAGGAGATAACATAAAGAATTTGGTCTTTGGTCATTGTTTGATATATAGGAAGACTCAAACATTCTCTATGGATTTTTTCCGATATAGGTAGATCACCATTTTTAAATTCTAAATGTGAATATGCTTTTTGTAAATGTGGAGGAACAGGATAATGTATTAATGCTTCAACTCCTAATCTTTTAAGATACTCAATAAAAATGTCTCTTTTTTTATACATAATCATAAAAATATGAAAAGAATGAAGATAGTCTATTGGGATGGTTGGTATTTTTATAGATGTAATATGTGAAAAATGACTATTATATTCAACAGCAATCTTTCTACGTTTTATAATGCCTTCATCTAATTTTTCCAATTTAGTAGATAAAAATGCTGCCTGCAATTCATCCAACCTTGAGTTCGTTCCAATCCTACTATTCTTATATTTTTCACCAGACCCGTAATTTCTAATCAATTTTGAGTTATTAAATAGCTCTTCGTCATTTGTAGTTATAGCTCCACCGTCACCTAATGCGCCTAAATTTTTGGATGGGTAAAAGCTGAAAGCAGCAGCATGACCAAGACTTCCAACCTTTTGGGAATGATATTCGGCTCCATGAGCTTGTGCCGCATCCTCTAGAACCTTAAGAGAATATTTATCGGCTATTTTCATTATTTTATTCATCTCACATGGTAATCCATATAAATGAACAACAATAATTGCTTTGGTTTTTAATGTTATTTTGTCTTCAATAAGCTCGGGGTTGATATTGTAAGTTTCAATATTTGGCTCAATTGGTATTGGTTTGGCACCAAGTCTTGTAACTGCCAACCAAGTAGCTATGTATGTATTTGAAGGAAGAATGACTTCATCTCCCGAAGATACTCCCCATGATTGAAGGACAATCTCAATAGCTTGTAGACCATTTCCAACTCCAACACAATATTTTGAATGACAATACTTTGCGAACGATCTTTCAAATTTTTCTACTTCAGTAGAGAGTATATAGGATCCAGATTTCAAAACTCTTTTAAAATCGGCGTATAAAATTTCTTCAAATTCCTGATTTATGGAATTAATATCGAAAAAAGGGACTTTCATATATTTTTTTTTATAGATAACTGATCTCTTCGTTATCAAAGATTAAAAATCTATAGTTAGTATATCTTATTGAATTCAATCAATTACAAATCCCTTTTAAACTTTATAGACATAATAAACAACGTAATACAAAATTCAGGTGTAATCTATAGTTAGTATTTTCCATTAAGATAAATTTATAATAATACACGCACTAATAGTATATATAGATTAAAAAACGACTATTTAAAATCTTACATATTTAATTTTTGATATACAAAATCGTCATAATCTTCTAAATAATCATTTTCATCATAAAGAGAAGATGCAAAAACTAGTAAAATTGCATCATGACTAAAGTCATAAGTAGAAATCCATGTCATCTCTGGTAAATATAAACCAGTATCAGGATTATTTAAAATAATATTACAACTAACTTTACTATCATCTATTCTTATCTTACATGACCCTTTAACACATATTAAAAACTCCTTGCAATCTTTGTGAGCATGGTTTGCACGATCCTGGAACAGTGGAACGTTGTAAACTAAAAAACATCTCTTAACTTCAAAAGGAATAATATTAGGTACTTCGCATACACTTAAAGTACCTCTATAATCATTAAATGTATTCAAATAGTATATTGCTGATTTATCAACTCCTAATTTAATATGCTTTAAAATTTTCAATTTTTTCCTATCTAAATTATAAAAATTTTTGTTTATTTGGGGAATCATCGTTATTTAGCTAATTTGAGAATTGAAAGAAGATTCACACACAATTCATCAGGTAATGCATCTGAGATCTGATTTAAAGCCCAAATAAGTTCCTTTGAAAATTCTTTAATCATCGAATCAAGTATAAACCTCTAAAATTAACTTCTAAAAAACCAGCTATGGATATATCTTTTAGCAAATTTTTATCAGTATAGACTCTTTGATGACCTACAACTAAGTCTTTTGGAGGCAAAGCGTCTAGTGAATCATATAAATTCATTATTAAAGTCAAGATTGCTGTGGAAAGATTCTGAATTGGGAACAGTTGTTATTCTGCCAGATTTTTTTGAAGTTTAAATAAATGTTTTCAGACTTCAATTGGTTTAGCAAAAGGGAATTTAACTAAAAATAATATCGATATACGAGTGATGCTTAAACAGAATACGGTCTCAAATGTGAGTATTATTGGGTCTCCAAAAGAGGCTGGGGACATCCTAAAAGAATGGAATGATTTTGTCCCTGAAGTTGAAAATGAGCTGGGACTGGCTCCCTTTGAGCGCACTAGATCACAATGACGATGATCTAGTGCGAGGAAATAATTATTCATCTACCTCTTACTCTTTGCAAAAAGGAATTAAGCTCACCTTCTGGAGAGCATTTACATTTGCTAACACCAGTGTAAGTGATGACTTTAACTTAAAAGCCAACAAGGAAAACATCATACTGTTTTCACCCATTCACTCATGTTGGGGTTCTATGGAACGTAGACATAACACTATGCTGTCTAGACCACGATGGGTGACTAACAGTAGGCAATGTTCGTGACTCTTCTATTGAAACTGTGATTCATAGTGACGCAGCACAAAAATTACGTGCCAGTATGCTTGGGGCCTATCCTCTTCCACCTAATCTGCCAAAGCTGGCAACCAAGACCTTTTAAGCATCAAAACGCTTAAATTTAATAAGAAAAGAAAACTCGAAAGTTTTATATCTCCTACTTGTATCAAACTTACTCAAAAATTATTCTAAATCCGTTATTTTTGCTTAATATCTCCTAATAAAGCATAATATATAATGAAAGATATTTTTTTAAGACTTGGACGCAAACTTAAATTTAGCTCAATCGCTCTTTAAACAAAATAAATATAAAGAAGCAATTGATACTTGTAATAAAATTTTATCTAATGATATTAACGCAATAGAAGCCTTAAAGTTAATTGCAAAAAGTTTTTTAGCGACAGGAAAAATAGAAGATGCTCGTTTATATTTAAATAAAGCACTAACTCTTAAACCTGATGATTATGAGTTAATTAAAGATCTAGGTAATACATTTCAAGCCGTTGGGGATACTAATGGCGCTAAAAAGTACTATCAAAAAGCACTAACCATTAATAGTTCTTATGCTCCAGCCTTAACCAATCTTGGATGTATTGAACTTAATTCAGATAAAAAAGAAAAAGGATTATCTTTACTAATAAAGGCTACTGAATTTGCCCCTAATCTCGTCCCTGCTTGGGTGAATCTTTCTACTGGTTATATTCAATTAGGACAATTAAAAAAAGCTGAGATCTCCATCCACAAATCAATAGATCTAAATCCCAACCTCTTCAATTCTCATTTCCTTCTTGCCTCCATCCTCATTAGGCAAGAGAAACCTAAAGAAGCCGAATCTTCTTTACGCAAAACTATTGACCTTAAGCCTGATTTTTTTCAGGCTCATCTAAACCTTGGGGCGGTCTTACTTGACTTAGGAGAATTAGAAGAGGCTGAAAGGGCGATAGAAAAAGCAATTGAACTAAAACCCAACATCTTCAATTCTCATTTTATTCATTCCAAAATACTCATTGGGCAAGAGAAACCTAAAGAAGCCGAATTTTCTTTACGCAAAACTATTGAACTTAAGCCTGATTTTTTTCAGGCTCATCTAAACCTTGGGGCAGTTTTAAAAGACCTCGGAAAACTACAAGAAGCTGAAATCTTCATTCGCAAATCAATAGAGCTAAATCCAAATCTCTTTAACTCTCATTTCCTTCTTGGAACAATATTACTTGGACAAAGGAAACTTCAAGAAGCAGAGCAATCCTTACGAAAAAGCATTGAACTTAAACCTGATTTCTTTCAGTCTCATCTAAACCTTGGAGCAGTATTAACAGAACTCGGAAAACTATTAGAGGCAGAAATCACAACTCGGAAAACCATTGAGATTAAACCTGATTGCCTAGATGCTCATAATAATTTAGGAACCATATTAGTAAATCTTGGAAAATTAAAAGAAGCAGAAATATCACAACGCAAAGCTATTGAACTTAAACCTGATTTCGCAGATGCCTATTCTAACCTAGGAGGCATCTTACAAGCTCTTAACAAACCTGAAGAAGCAGAAGTTTACACTCGCAAAGCTATTGAACTTAAACCAAATTGCGCAATTTTTAATTACAATCTGGGAGGAATATTAATAGATCTTAGAAAACTAAAAGAAGCAGAATTCTATACTCGAAATGCAATTAGATGCGATTCTAAATCTGCAAAGTTCCATTTAAACCTGGCAATTTGTCAGTACGCACATGGAAATATAATGTCTTCATTAGAAACCCTCGAATTTGCTTATGGAATAGATCCTAAAAATGAAAGAATTAAACTACTGCTAGCTATCTTCAAGGGAAGAAATGTCAACAATTCTGAAGACTCAAGAGTAGAGAATATAATAAATTCTTTACACGAAGAACAATCAAATTGGAATCCACTTGTTTTACATAGATTTGTAGAAGGAGAGCTAATTAATAAGTTATATACAATTAGAACTCATGAAGCTTCAAATCAAGATAGATATGAACGTCCAATATTTGGCAATATAAAAGGATCAGACTATGATTTATTCGAGAATGATATTCCCATTGTACAGAAGTTTAAGGATGATATTATTACAATCCTAAGTGAATGTTTCGATTCAGACATATACATTACTGATTCCTTTTTTAATATAATTACACCTATAAATGGTATCGGAGGTGGTAATAAGATCCACTACCACCTAACTGACATAGACAAAATACCTGAACTTAATTTATCCAGGAAAAAGTTTAGTTTAGTTTATTATTTATCTATAGGAGATCAAGATTGCGAAGAGCAAGGTATATTAAAATTTCATGAACCAGATAAAGAATTTCTACCTGAGGAGGGGATGATCGTAATCTTTCCAGCATCGCGGTATCATTCAGTATCTTACAACGGAGAAAAAGACAGGGTTGTTGTCGTAATTAATTTCTACCTAATATAATTTGAATATTTTATGCTTGGAAAAACTATTCTTTAAGAAGGTTAATAGGATTTGATTATTAATAATAATTGGTAGCGAGATAAATATAAAAGAGCAAAGTCTTCAACGGCATATACAAAAAATATTGGATAAAATAGCAAGACCCCACCACTTAATCCCGCTATTGCGGGATTAAGTGGTTCACCAATAAGAACCATATACTGTCTTGATTACGATGGCCAATTAAAAGTAGTTAATGTTCGTGACTCTTTGATAGAAAAGTATATCCATAGTGAAGCAGCACAAAAAAAATTCATCCCAGTATGACTGGGTAATAGCCTATTTTACCTATCTATCAAACTTGCCAGCAAAAACCTTATCACCATAAAAACACTTGATTTTAATAAAAAAACTAAAGCTCGCAAGTTTAAAAAGCACATCACCGTCATACTTGGTATAGAAATAATGAAAAATAAAAATATTATCCTAAGAAGTTAAAAACAAAGGCAAGATATAATCATTTTAATATATCCCTCAAAAAGAAATAGAAGTGCCTGAGGACAGTAAACAGCAGAAGAAAGAAAACACTGGCTTAAAAACATTCCCGGTTCCATTCTCTTTAGGAGAAATCAAAGGAAACATTGTTAATAATCCTTCTAAAGCATCTAAAGAACAAATAATTAAGAAGGCTCTTGATTTTCATTCACAAGGAAATGTTTCAGAAGCAGCAGAATATTATCAATATTTCATAAATCAAGGGTTCCAGGACTTCAGAGTTTTTTCTAATTATGGACTCCTTTTGAGAGACCTAGGCAAATTACCAGAAGCTGAATTATTAACTCGCAAAGCTATTGAAATCAAACCTGATTATGCATTTACTCATTACAATATGGGAAACATAATGCTAGATCTTGACAAATTACAAGAAGCTGAATTATCAACTCGCAAAGCTATTGAACTTGAACCAGATTTTGCACTTGCTTATAACAACCTGGGAATCATATTAAGAGACCTAGGCAAATTAAAAAAAGCCGAATTATCAACTCGCAAGGCTATTGATCTTGAACCTGGTATAGCACTTTCTCATAACAATCTGGGAACCATCTTGAGAGATCTTGGCAAGTTAAAAGAAGCAGAATTATCAACTCGCAAAGCAATTGACCTTAAACCTGATTTCGCAGATGCTTATTTCAATCTTTCATTAATTGAACTTCTTAAAGGAGATTATGAATCTGGTCTAAAGCATTATGAATTTAGAGCTAAAAGAAAAAAATATATAACCATACATTCCAATCCAAATATTCAAAAAGTAGAAGATAGAAAGTTAAAAAGTAAAGAAAAGATTTTAGTTGTTAGCGAGCAAGCTCCTGGTGATGTGATCTTTCATATGCGTTATTTATTACCTCTAAAGAAACAAGGAGTCGATGTATCATTTTGTGCGCCTAAAAAATTACATAGCTTGATTAAAGATTCTGGTATTCATCCAAATCCCCTATCACCTGAAGAATGCACTCTTGTGACAGAAGGAGAATGGATTCCGTTGCTGTCTCTATTGAAGTATTTCAAAGTTAGTCCCAACAACCCCGTAATCAATACTCCATATCTCTCAACAACAGAGACACTAAAAGATAAATGGCGAAAGATTCTATCCAATGAAAAAAGACCAATCATTGGTATAAATTGGCAAGGGAGTAAAAAACTTGATGAAACCTTCTATAAGGGGCGTTCTATACCTTTAGAAAAATTCTCAAAGCTTCTAGAAAAAAATGATATTAGATTTCTTTCCTTCCAAAAAGGTTTTGGTTCAGAACAAATGGAAGAATGTACTTTTAAAGATCATTTTGTGAGTTGTCAGAAGCAAATTGATGAGATATGGGATTATTCAGAAACAGCTGCAATTATTGAAGGTTGTGATTTAATTATTACCAATGACTGTAGCATTGGTCCTTTGTCTGCTGGAATGGGTAAAAAAGTTTGGTTGATGCTAAAGAAAATACCTTTTTGGACTTGGGGACTTGAAGGAGAAAGTACATTTTGGTATCCATCTATGAGATTATTCCGTCAAAAAGAACTTGATAACTGGGATGAAGTTATGGAAAGAGTTTCAATCGAACTGCAAAAGCAAAATTGATAAATGTCATCTATTTTTTATTAGTAAAACCCAGATAAAAATAATTGTTTACTTTAGCTACTAAACTGGGGATGTTTTTAGGACTAACGTAAAAATGCAGAAACATAGGAATAATCATCATGAGAATAAGATAGAGACTGAAACAATTACATTTCCAGTTCAATTAGCCTTAGGAGAAATAAAAGAAAATATATTTAATATAAACAATCCTTCTAAATATTCCAAAGAAGAAATAATTAATCAAGCATTTAAGCTTCACTCAGAAGGAAACATTTTAGAAGCCACAAAATATTATAAGTACTTTATAGCGCAAGGATTTACAGATGCAGGAGTATTCTCTAATTATGGAGTGATACTTAAACAATCAGGGGCAATATATGAAGCCATAGATCTATATAGGAAGTCAATCAAATTATTCCCAAATAGACCAGAGGCCTATTACAACCTTGGAATAATTTTAAAAGATCTTGATAAGTTAGAAGAAGCAAAAGAAACAACATGTAAAGCTATTGAAATCAATAGAGATTACGCTAAGGCTCATCTGAATCTAGGATGTATATTAAAAGATCTTGGAAAATTAAAAGAAGCAGAAAGATCTACAAGAAAAGCTATTGAACTTAATCCTAAATTGTCTCAAGCTCATTATAATTTAGGATCAATTCTATTAGATTGTGAAAGAAATAAAGAAGCTGAATTAGCAACATATGAAGCCATTTCACTAAATCCAAACTATGCACAAGCTTATAATAATTTAGGGATAATCATGTCAATGAATAAAAAGCAAAAAGAAGCTAAATTATTGTTTCGTAAAGCTATTAAACTGAACCCTAATTATGCAGAAGCTCACAACAATTTAGGTAATATAATGAGGAATTTAGATAATCTAAAGGAAGCAGAAATACTAACACGAAAGGCTATTGAGATTAAAAAAGATTATTCACTTGCTTATTTCAATCTTTCATTAATCGAACTACTCAAAGGAGACTATAAAACTGGTCTAGATCATTACGAATTCAGATTTGAAAAACTTAAGCTCAGCTCTCCTTATGGTAGTCCAATCTTAAATAGACATAAGGGAACTCCATTACAAGAAAATGAGAAATTATTAGTCATTAGCGAGCAAGCTCCTGGTGATGTGATCTTTCATATGCGTTATTTATTACCTCTAAAGAAACAAGGAGTCGATGTATCATTTTGTGCGCCTAAAAAATTACATAGCTTGATTAAAGATTCTGGTATTCATCCAAATCCCCTATCACCTGAAGAATGCACTCTTGTGACAGAAGGAGAATGGATTCCGTTGCTGTCTCTATTGAAGTATTTCAAAGTTAGTCCCAACAACCCCGTAATCAATACTCCATATCTCTCAACAACAGAGACACTAAAAGATAAATGGCGAAAGATTCTATCCAATGAAAAAAGACCAATCATTGGTATAAATTGGCAAGGGAGTAAAAAACTTGATGAAACCTTCTATAAGGGGCGTTCTATACCTTTAGAAAAATTCTCAAAGCTTCTAGAAAAAAATGATATTAGATTTCTTTCCTTCCAAAAAGGTTTTGGTTCAGAACAAATGGAAGAATGTACTTTTAAAGATCATTTTGTGAGTTGTCAGAAGCAAATTGATGAGATATGGGATTATTCAGAAACAGCTGCAATTATTGAAGGTTGTGATTTAATTATTACCAATGACTGTAGCATTGGTCCTTTGGCTGCTGGAATGGGTAAAAAAGTTTGGTTGATGCTAAAGAAAATACCTTTTTGGACTTGGGGACTTGAAGGAGAAAGTACATTTTGGTATCCATCTATGAGATTATTCCGTCAAAAAGAACTTGATAACTGGGATGAAGTTATGGAAAGAGTTTCAATTGAACTAAAGGGAGAAATTAGTGAAAGGGGCTGAACCTTTTCTGAATAATCATATTATTTTAATTTTATATAATTGAGTTCAGAATCTTTTCTGACTTTGTTTGTTTGTTTGGTTGGTCTATCTATTAAATATCTTTATATATAATACTAATACTTATGTTAAATCGCTATAATAAAAGTGTGATTCTGACTAAACTTGTTCTTTGTTTTTAATCATTAGTTTTGAATATCTTTTAATGCTCTTATTGCCTCTTTTATATGTGCTGGTCCATTAAGAAGATCTTCGAAGATGTGTACTATGATTCCTTTTGAATTAATGATATAAGTAACCCTACCTTCTACCATCCCTAAGAATTTAGGGACTCCAAATATTTTTCTTAGATTATTATTTCTGTCACAAAGTAATGGGTAAGGTAAATTGTTCTTATTAGCGAAAGCTAGATGACTATCACGGTCTCCATTACTTATCCCCCATACTTCAGCACCCAGTACTTTAAATAGGTCGTATTTATCACGAAAACCACAAGCCTCTATAGTGCATCCAGGGGTGTCATCTTTGGGATAGAAAAACAAAACTAGTGGTTTATTTAATCCATCAGGAGTTCTGGGTTTCCCATTTTGATCAAGGACTGAAAATGTTGGGATTTTACTACCAATGTCCAACATCACTATGTTACCCATAATATTCCATAATTATAAGATCTTTTTATTTAATCGAGAGTTACTTATCGGAGAGATAACAACAAATGCACAAAATATTGATTTTTTCTTTATATTCTAAACAAATATTTTGTTAGGTAAATTTATAAAGAAATTCAAGAGCTTTCTGTTTGTGCGATTTTTTTTAATTTACATTCTTTCAGGAGTTTTTAGCATCATTGGTAAATGCTATTGTTTTTTTAATACATCCTTCTATTGATCTTCAATGTTAATTGTAATCACAATTATTATTTATTGATTTTTGATAGCCTTGAAGATTTTCTGTGAGGATCTGAATTTCTTGCTTACGCTCAAAAAACTTTTGAGCTAAATATTATGACTACATAAATTCTCTTAGGATTATTTGGTGTTTATATGTAATTCAAAGGATTTAAACTTTCTTCTGCTGAGACTGTCCTTGGCTAAATGGTTCTTTTTGAAGAATTTTGGTATGCAAAAGATGATTGTTTTTTCAGTTTAATTATATTTCGGATCTTTTGCTTTGGAATATAAGTCTCTTTTTGTATTGGATTGATAAAGTGATAGTTCAGCCTCCCTTGGAATATAACTCGTGCTGATTTGTCTGGGGTTCATTGCTATTTGTGATTCTTCTTTTTGAAAACTCATTCGAAGCATGCTATTACCACTTTAGGATTTGACTTGAAGAAGGCTTCCAAATTTAACTCGAAACTTAGATGGCCAAAGAATTACTCTTAATGGTAATTAATGAGTTGAAAAGCTGATTTTGTTAAGTTATTTTGGACCTCGGTATTTTGGGGCGTTTTGCTGCTAAATGAAAAAATATATCCGATGGTGCCTAATGCCAATCCTTTTCGGCTATATTTCTTATCTCTTGGAAAGCCATGATTATAGTATTAAATTCTAGATAGTCATTTGAAGTTGGTTTAGACTCGGCGCTGTGATTTTGATTATAGTCTTTCTATGTAAAGTAAATATCTGGCCTAAAGCCTTTCTATGTAATGATTGATAGCTCTAATCTTTCTTTGGATTACTTCAGGACTACTGCTCTAAGGTAACTAAATTTTGATATTAAATAACGATTCCAAGCAAATTACTAGCAGTACTTGTATCCTAGAGCGAATTTCGACTTCAATTCTTTAATTATGCAGACGTACGGAAACCCAGACGTCACCTACGGGTGGTGGGTTGGTAATTCTGTTGTAACAAATAAGTCAAGCCGATTTATTGGCTCGCATGTTGCCCATACAGGATTGATTTGTTTCGCAGCGGGTGCAAACACACTTTGGGAGCTCGCTCGTTACAACCCTGATATCCCAATGGGTCACCAGGGAATGGTAAGTATTCCTCATCTGGCCTCTATAGGTATAGGTTTTGATCCAACTGGAGCAGTTTTTGATGGCACATCTATTGCTTTTATAGGTGTATTCCATTTGATTTGTTCAATGGTTTATGCCGGTGCCGGTCTTTTGCATTCCTTAATCTTTAGCGAAGATACTCAGAATAGTTCTGGTTTATTTGCTGAAGGTCGTCCTGAACATACTCAGGCAGCTCGCTACAAGCTTGAGTGGGATAACCCAGATAATCAGACCTTTATACTTGGTCACCATTTGATTTTCTTTGGTGTTGCCTGTATATGGTTTGTTGAATGGGCTAAATGGCATGGTATTTACGATCCTGCTTTAGGAGCTATTAGGCAAGTTGAATACAACTTGAATTTGACTCATATCTGGCAACATCAGTTTGACTTCCTTTCTATTGATAGTTTGGAAGATGTTATGGGCGGACACGCTTTCTTAGCATTTGTAGAGATCACAGGTGGTGCTTTCCATATAGCAACCAAACAAGTTGGTGAATACACTGAGTTCAAAGGAAAGAATATTCTTTCTTCTGAAGCAATATTGTCTTGGTCTCTAGCAGGTATTGGTTGGATGGCTATTATTGCCGCTTTCTGGTGCGCAACAAATACGACTGTTTATCCAGAAGCTTGGTATGGGGAAACACTAGCTCTTAAATTTGGCATATCTCCTTATTGGATTGATACTGCTGACATGACTGGAGTTGTTAGTGGTCATACTTCAAGAGCTTGGCTTTCAAATGTTCATTACTATCTTGGCTTCTTCTTCCTTCAAGGTCATCTATGGCATGCAATCCGTGCTTTAGGATTTGATTTCAAGAAGGTTACTGATGCTGTAAGTAATCTAGATAACGCTCAAGTTACTCTTTCTGATTAATTGATTAGCTTTTAATCTCAAAAAAAAGCCTCGTCATTTTGACGAGGCTTTTTTTTTGATCAGAAATAGTCAAAAAAAAAGCAGGAATTGTCCTGCTTTTTTTCTAGATTTAATTCTTACTTATAATTTTCAGGCTTGGCCCAAGGATCTATTCTTTTTGAATCATCAGAGTAGTAAAAGAATTGAGATGCACCGAAAACTGCTCCTAGTCCACAAAGAGTTGGAATAATAGCAAAGCCACCCGAAGGTTTGATTAAACCAATATCAGAAGGGTGAGGTAGCTGAGTGGCAAAATCAAGTAGGTGAGAAAAATCAATCATTGATTTAGATGAAAAATGTTTTTTATAGATAACCCAGGTGGCCACTATGCCAGACCCGTGTTCATAGATTTTACATTAATATTAGAAGCAACAGAGAAAAACCAAATATTCTTAGTGATTTAAAATCCTTTTGGTTTACTCTTCTTTTTTTCTGAATTAAGTTGATGTTTTGGTTCTTTGGACTTGAGTTTCTTTCTGATTAATACAATAGCAATTGCCAACAGACATATTCCAAGAAGTCCAAACCAAATTATTCCTGCAATAAAAGGCAGTCCTTTAAGGTTTTGTAATTCGAGTTGTAACGCTGATTCCATTCCGAAAAAACGACCTTTTTTTTAAAAATTCAAGTAAAACACTAAATTGACCTGTTGATAAAATGTCGTGGATTAAAAAAATTTACTACTTCTAAATAAAGACCTTTAACTATTCTGAGCTTTTGAATTGACCTCAATGTAAGGTATGTGCACCGTATAACGCCTAAAACTCTTAAATCATGCAGACCTACGGAAACCCGGATGTCACCTATGGGTGGTGGGCTGGTAATTCTATGGTAACCAATCGTTCAGGACGATTCATTTCCTCGCATATTGCGCATACAGGAATAATCGCCTTTGCGACTGGTGGTAGCACTCTTTGGGAACTAGCTCGCTACAACCCAGAGATACCTATGGGGCATCAAAGCTCTTTATACCTTGCTCATCTTGCTTCTATTGGCATTGGCTTTGATGAAGCTGGTGTTTGGACTGGAGCAGGAGTTGCAGCGATTGCAATTGTTCATCTCATTCTCTCCATGGTTTATGGAGGTGGTGGTCTTCTTCATGCAGTTCTGTTTGTTGAAGATATGCAGGACTCTGAAGTCCCGCAGGCAAAGAAATTCAAGCTGGAATGGGACAACCCTGATAACCAGACTTTCATCCTTGGCCACCATTTGATTTTCTTTGGTGTAGCAAATATCTGGTTCGTTGAATGGGCCAGAGTCCATGGAATCTATGACCCTGCACTCGAAGCAATTCGTCAAGTTAATTACAATCTTGACTTGACTCAGATCTGGAATCATCAATTTGACTTCTTAACCATTGATAGCCTTGAGGATGTCATGGGTGGTCATGCTTTCTTGGCATTCTTCCAGATTGGTGGTGGTGCATTCCACATCGCAACTAAGCAAATTGGCACATATACCAAATTCAAGGGAGCTGGTTTGCTTTCAGCAGAAGCAATTCTTTCTTGGTCTTTAGCAGGTATTGGCTGGATGGCAGTTGTTGCTGCTTTCTGGTGTTCACAAAACACTACTGTTTACCCTGTTGAATGGTTTGGCGAGCCTTTAATACTTAAGTTTGGAATAGGTCCATATTGGGTCGACTCTGTAGCTCTCCCTTCAGATGGTGCATTCTTTGGACACAGTACTCGTTGTGCTTTGGCTAACGTTCACTATTATTTAGGGTTCTTCTACATTCAAGGCCATTTATGGCATGCATTGCGTGCTATGGGATTTGACTTCAAGCGTTTGCTTGATAGAACTGGTCCTTATGGAATACCAAGAACTCCTTAATTAAAGAATCGTTCTTGTTCTATTTCACCTGATATTAGGTTGAACTATTTTTATACCTCTATCTTTTGATAGGGGTTTTTTTTTGAATTTTTTGGAACATTTCCATCAAAAAAGGGCAGAGTTAAAAACTCTACCCTTTTAAACTTTTTAAGATTTATATTATCTAGTTTTAAGACTTTGATAATTTTTGTCTTTCTGTTCCTTCAAACTTTTCAGGATCGTTACAGTCTCTTGCATACCAATGAAATTGGGAGACTTGAATTATTGCAATCACTCCAAAGATTGCTGGAAGTAGTTGCAAGCCACCAGAAGGCTTAACTAATCCAAGGTCTGATGGATGAGGTAATTGGGTTGCAAAATCAAGCAAATACGAAAAATCAATCATCAAATTAATGAATCTGTACATTAGTTATAGCTGAGAGTTTAGTTTTAAAGAAAGAAATTTGTATTTTTGACATCAGTATTAATGACTAAGACGAATTAAGCTTTATTCCTCCTGACTTCATTAAAGAAGATTTTTTGGTTTCAAAAGGTTTTAAAGCGATTACAAGGATTTATTTGCTCTTCACCTCAAACTTAGTTAAAAAAACTACTCTAGAAAAAAGTTTTTGGAATTTTTTCGAGATCTTTAGGCTTCTTAGCTGAGTATCTTTGAGTCTTTTTAGATTTTTTTAATTATTTGTCTTTATATACATAGATTTTATTATTTTTTTATATAGATCAGCTTGGAACTAGTGCTGATTCTTTGATTGATTTCCTAAACCATTGCGCTGTAGTCTTTCTCAGGCTTCTCTGACGCCATAGAATTTTTAAATAGATTGAAAAATTCCTATTTTAAGCCATTTTTTTTGACTGTTATAAATAAATATTTGACTAACTAAATAAAGACCTTTAACGATTCTGCGCATATCAATTGAGCAGCGTGTAATCTGCATTGCATATTTGCCTGTACTGCTTAAAAATTATGCAGACCTATGGAAATCCAGAAGTTACCTACAAGTGGTGGGCTGGTAATTCTGTGGTTACCAACCGCTCTGGCCGATTCATTGCCTCACATATTGCACATACAGGAATGATCTGCTTTGCGGCTGGCGCAAACACACTTTGGGAGTTCGCTCGCTTTGATCCATCTATGCCATTGGGGCATCAGGGTGGATTAGCTCTTGCCCATTTAGCTGCTATCGGAATTGGCTTTGACGAAGCTGGAGTCTGGACAGGAGCTGGTGTTATCACAATTGGGATTCTCCACCTTATTTTCTCAATGGTTTACGCAGGAGGAGGTCTTCTTCATGCGGTTCTCTTTGAAGAAAAAGTTGAAGATAGTGAAGTTTTACAAGCTCAGAAATTCAAGCTTGAATGGAACAATCCTGACAACCAGACATTTATTCTTGGACACCATTTGATTTTCTTTGGTGTTGCTTGTATATGGTTTGTTGAATGGGCCAGAATCCATGGGATCTATGACCCTGCTATAGGAGCTGTTCGCCAGGTCAATTACAATCTTGACTTGACTGCTATTTGGAATCATCAATTTGACTTCTTGACTATTGATAGTCTTGAGGATGTCATGGGTGGCCACGCATTCCTTGCATTTGCAGAGATTACTGGTGGTGCTTTTCACATTATTGCTGGTTCAACTGCTTGGGAGGAAAAGCGTTTAGGTGAATGGAGCAAGTTCAAAGGTGCTGAATTACTTTCAGCAGAAGCTGTTCTTTCCTGGTCTTTGGCAGGTATTGGTTGGATGGCAATTGTTGCTGCCTTCTGGTGTTCGCAAAACACTACTGTTTATCCAGAAGCATTCTTCGGGGATGTCCTTGAATTTAAGTTCACTATCGCTCCATTCTGGAACGATGCTGTTCATCCTGTTGAAGGAGGGGGCTATGCATATGGTTATTCAACACGTGCTGTTCTTTCAAACTCTCATTATTATCTTGGTTTCTTCGCACTTCAAGGTCATTTTTGGCACGCTCTTCGTGCTCTTGGCTTTGATTTCAAGCAGATCTCAGGATCTTTTGGTAATCAAAAGGATGCAACTATTAGAGTTGACGGAGCTGGTTTTAATGGAAGAGCACCTGGATAAAACTAAATCAAATGAAAAAACCTCCTTTATAGGGGGTTTTTTTTTGTCTTTTTTTATTCATTGATAAAACGTTTTTTCTTTTAAAAAGGATTTTTTTTGTGAAAAATGAGATAGACCTATAAAGACCTCTAACTATTCTGCGCATATCAATTGAGCACAGTGTAATCTGCATCGGTATCTCGACTGTATCGATTAAAATTATGCAGAGCTATGGAAATCCAGATGTCACTTACGGGTGGTGGGTTGGTAATTCTGTAGTGACTAACCGTGCTGGCCGATTCATTGGCTCGCATGTTGCTCATACAGGATTGATTTGTTTCGCTGCGGGTGCTAACACCCTTTGGGAGGTTGCTCGCTATAACCCTGAAATCCCTATGGGACATCAGGGAATGGTAAGTATTCCACACTTGGCTTCTATAGGCATTGGCTTTGATGAAGCTGGATTATTTACGGGAGTAGGAGTTGCCACAATAGGTATTTTCCACTTGATCTTTTCTTTGGTCTATGGAACTGCCGGCCTTGCACACTCTTTGCTTTTCGATGCTGATCTAAAAGATGGTCCAATCCCAACAACCAAGAAATTTAAACTTGAATGGGAAAACCCTGATAATCAGACATTTATTCTTGGCCACCATTTGATTTTCTTTGGTGTTGCGAATATATGGTTTGTTGAATGGGCTAGGTGGCATGGAATTTATGACCCTGCTCTAGATGCTGTTCGAACTGTTTTCCCTGGTTATGGAGACTTTGCGATGGTATATGGCCATCAATGGGATTTCCTTCAGATAGATAGTCTTGAAGAAGTTATGAGTGGTCATGCTTTCTTGGCTTTCTTGGAGATCAGTGGGGGTGCTTGGCATATTGCAACCAAACAACTTGGTGAATACACCGAATTTAAGGGAGCAGGACTTCTTTCGGCTGAAGCAGTACTTTCTTGGTCATTGGCTGGAATTGGTTGGATGGCTATGGTTGCTGCTTTTTGGTGTGCAACAAATACCACTGTTTATCCAGAAGCTTGGTATGGCGAGGTTCTACAGCTGAAATTTGGCATTTCACCCTATTGGATAGATACAGGAGATATGACAGGAGTTGTGACTGGTCACACTTCTCGTGCATGGCTTTCTAATGTTCACTATTATCTTGGATTCTTTTTTATTCAAGGTCATATTTGGCATGCTCTTAGAGCAATGGGCTTTGATTTCAGGCGTGTTCTTGGATCTGTAGCTTCTCTAGCCTCAAGTGATAGTTAGTTTCTTCTTTAACTAATTTCAATAAAAAAGCCTCATCGTACGGATGGGGCTTTTTTATTACGAATGAAAAGAGATTATTTTTAAAATCTTTCAATCTTTGATTTAGGAGTTTTGGGGGTGATTGTATTTTGGAATTAATCGTTCTTATCGTCCTCATTATTTTTATTTTTGAAAACATCCTCCTCATCAGAAAAAGTATCTAAATCATTGTCGGAGATAATTACAGTTTGATCAGCGGCCTGCGTTTCATTATTAGAGTTTTCAGGGCTGGATTGAGGAGAAGAAGTATCTAAATCATTGTTGGAGATAATTACAGGTTGATCAGCGGCCTGCGTTTCATTATTAGAGTTTTCAGGGCTGGATTGAGGAGAAGAAGTATCTAAATCATTGTTGGAGATAATTACAGGTTGATCAGCGGCCTGCGTTTCATTATTAGAGTTTTCAGGGCTGGATTGAGGAGAAGAAGTATCTAAATCATTGTTGGAGATAATTACAGGTTGATCAGCGGCCTGCGTTTCATTATTAGAGTTTTCAGGGCTGGATTGAGGAGAAGAAGTATCTAAATCATTGTTGGAGATAATTACAGGTTGATCAGCGGCCTGCGTTTCATTATTAGAGTTTTCAGGGCTGGATTGAGGAGAAGAAGTATCTAAATCATTGTTGGAGATAATTTCAGATTCCATTGATGAAGATGATTTAGAGGTCTCTTTATTTATTGAATTGTCTTCGCTTTCCGTTTCTTCTTTTGAAGTAAGAGATTGGATTAGCCCTTTAAAAATTAAAAACAGCTTTTTAAAATTTAAGAATAGATCCTTCAGATTTTCATATATTTCTTTAAGAGTACTTTTTATCTCTTGAGCTTTTTCACCTTTATTGAAAAAAAGTAGTCCAGAGATAGTTAAAAGTGAGATTAATATGAAAACAAACAAGGAAACCATTAGTTTTATTTGACAGATATCATAAAGATCCCTCTTTCTGACAAATCAATCAAGTGTTTATTTACATTGAACAATGTCCCTAAACACATTTTAATGATTTAAGAGCGGTTTAGTTGAACATAAGATTTCCCTAATACATAAATCAGTAGATAAGTGGCGATAGAAACTTACTTTTTTATATCTTTAGGGCAGCTTTCTAGCAGTAAAGAACTAAAATATATAGCTTAAAAATATAATTAACCAAATGTAGAATTGTTGTACCCCCAGTGAGAAGCTTTAACGTCACTGAATTCAATATAGATTCTATTTTGTTTAATATTAGTTTTGGAAGCTATTAAATTACATAGATTGTTTGTCATTGAGGAAGGTTCTAATGAACCAATTGATTTAAATTTGATAAAGCAGCAGGGTTCCTTTGACCCGGCAAATGTCATTTCCGTATTGGGTTGAAGAATTGTCATTACATAACTTTCTGGCTTTCCAGTTAGTGACGCTACTTCTTTTGAAATTTCTTTTTGCAAAGAGTCATCTTCAATAATGCTTTTAGTAGAGATGTTTATTTGAATTAAAGGCATGAAAAACTTTTATATAGGTTTAAATTTAAATACCTTCGAACTCAGTGCTTTGCTGAAATATAGAGAAAATATTAAGATTCCCTGTAAGCCCGTCTTC
This sequence comes from Prochlorococcus sp. AG-315-B03, assembly GCA_003283745.1. Classification (GTDB taxonomy): domain Bacteria; phylum Cyanobacteriota; class Cyanobacteriia; order PCC-6307; family Cyanobiaceae; genus Prochlorococcus_B. The sequence goes on from QBWA01000008.1 coordinate 22,473, forward strand.
TTCTGAGGGATTTTTAGCTTTACAGGTTGAAAAATAAAGAAATTATTTTTAATTCTCTTTTTTTGGTCACAATTTTTCATTTTAGTAGTTAAATTATTAAAAATTTTTTATAAGATGAAAAGCCGTATTGAAGATACTTATAGCAATAGTTTAGAGGATGATTTTACTTCAGAAACACAGTCTTTAATTTTTGGAGGAGCATTAGTTTTTTTTAATTTGTCGGTGATGCTTTTTGTTGGTCTTTATTGGATGAATCCAGTTATGCATCAGTTCATCTCTGGAAGACCTCTTTTATAGTGATAGAGATAAATTTATACTCATGAACTTTTAAATACATTAATTTGTTTTATCTTTTTCGATAAATCACTTTATAAGAGGAGATAATTGAGCAATCCAGGCAGTAAAGCAATTCTTGCTATGATCAGAAACCGATTTAGCTTAAAGATACTTTCATTTGTTTTAGGTTTATTAATTGTATTTTTCGGGACGGATGCTGTATTTGCTGGAGCAAATGTTGCTACAAAGGGAGTAGGTGATGAAGTGCCAAGTTATGTACGCTCTAATATCACTGGATTCAATTTTCATGGACAGGATTTACATTTATCTTCAATAGCTGGAGCTGTAGCAAGGGATGCTGACTTTAGTGATGTTGATCTTCATGGGACAGTATTAACGTTGTCTGATCTTAAAGGTTCGAATCTTAACGGAATAGATCTTACTGATACACTTTCAGATAGAGTTAATTTCCAAAAAACAGATCTTAGAAACTCAGTACTTGTAAATATGATTGCATCTGGAAGTAGTTTTGCTGGAGCTCAAATTGAAGGAGCTGATTTCACGTTCGCTGTGCTTGATAGAGATGATCAAACAAACTTATGTAAAATTGCTGATGGTATAAATCCTGTTACAGGAGTCTCTACTAGAGATAGTCTTGAATGTGTTGGAAATAGTAGTGGTTATAAACCTGCTTTGCCAGGCGCTTAAATTCTCATATTTACAGTTTTCACCCTTATAAAGAACTTGCATAATCAGATTTTTATTGCTTTATTTGATAAATAAATAATATTAGTTCAGGTGAAAAATTTCTGGCCGCCCAGGCCTTCGGCTAAAGGATTTTCTATAGAGAGATTGGCTCTTAAATATCGAGAAAGACTATCAAAAAAGGTCTCATCATCTAATTTCAGTAAAAATGAATCACCAAAAGAGATAACATCAAATATTGTAAAAATTGAAAACAAAGAAATTCTCAAATCTCAGATTTACGCAAATTCAATACACTGGGCTAATCGTGATTTCTCTGAATATAGAGATGCAGCATAATTATTTATTCGTCTTTTGAAGATGGACCCTTAGAATCTATTATATTTTTAGTAAGAGGTATTGTTGATAAGATAAATGATATAACAAATATAAGAGTTAAACTAACCAAGCTCCAAAAGGTTAATTTGGATAGCTCTAGCTCTCCAAATGAAATTGTTATGTAATATATCACTCTTTAAAGAAAGCATTTTACTGAATATAACTTAGCAAATTAAATTGTATTCGTTACTTAAAATGCTTTTTCCTCTATAGGATCTACACATATTTCTTTTTTCCATCTTTAGTTATTTTGTAAACTCCACCTTTAGGTCCTGCAAATAGCATTTCCCCATTCATTTTTGACTTCCCGAACTTGCTAAGCCTTGCACGATGAATATCCGCTTTTTCTCTTAGCTCATTCTCTGAGTACCAATTACCTATGGAGATGTTTCTCTCAGGGTCAAGGACAAGGGAATTAATAAATTCTTGAGATATTCTCTCTCTCTTAACATTCTTGTTCTTAAATTTCTCCTTGAATCGATCTAAAAGATCTTTTTTATTTGTTAAAGTCTTTCTTGTTTTTATTAAGTATAAGCATGGAAGAAATATGATAATAACTACAAGAAATATACTCACTATTTGGAAATCGATATCTTCTTAAATTAAAGCAAAATCTTCCAGTTAATGCTACTTTGATTTTAATCTGATTAAAAGATAAATGGATTCTTAGTTTTTTATTTTAATTATTAAATCAAAACCTAGATTGTTATCCTTTGTAAGGGTTTCTTTTCTGTGTATACCTCTATTTATTGAATTTAGCAGTATTAAAACTGATTCGTAAAATAAAGTTATAACTATGAAAATTAAAATTATGAATTTATTGGTTATTGAGTTTTTATTATCAAAAATTGGCTGTTTATTCTTTGATGTTTGTTTGTTTTCTGGAGTTATCATTTTAGTATGGACCATAATGAGTAGAGCATTCTGCGCCGCAGAATGCTCCTAAGTTAACAGCATCTTCAAGATTCCATTTTGCTGAAAGAGCAGTTGTAACTCCTCCCGCAAAGCAGTCTCCACAACCATAGCTATCAATTTCTTTAGAAGATGCTTTGATAGAATTAAAACTTTGATTAAGAGGATAAATCATTCCTCCAGCTTTCCCTTCTGTTGATATATATATATTGGGCTTTTGAGATAGTTCATCGAAATTTATTTTTTCTCCTGGATCCAGTCCACTCCCAATTAAAGCATCCAGTTTAGTTCTCGAAATATTTAATATTTTTTTACCGGTTCTTGGGGTGGCAGCAAGAAACTTAGCTTTTCTTGCTTGTCTTAACCCTTCAGCATCAGTTGCGGTAACAAAAATACCATCATAATCTTTCAATTTATCCCATGGAAGGTTATCTGAAGCAACTGGTTGCAACCTTTCTCCTATAACTGTGATTGCTCTTTCTCCATTTGTTTCGATTAGACTTATACCTTTTCTTGTTGGCATTTCTCTCCATGCCACACTCAAATTTAAGCCAAGATTAGTGAGCCTCTCATAACACTTTTCACCGCAATTATCTTTCCCTAATGATGTTATTAAATCAACTGAACCATTTATTAGCCTCGACATTTGTACAGCTGTTACTGCAGCACCTCCTGCTGCTTCTTCAAAGTAGTCTTTTGCATGAGAAATTATTCCTGAGGCAGGGAGTTGGTCGACTTTCAGAAAGGTTACCCATTCGACATGGCCTATTACAGCTAATTTTAGTTTAGGTAGTTTGGATGTATTTTTAATCTTATTAGTATGCATTTAGGACTAGGCATTATTCTTTTTGATATGATAAAACGATTTCTTTAGAAAAGACTTTTTCTTTTTTTCTGATAGATTACCTTAATAAAAATAATTACTAATTATGTTAAGTAAGATTAAATGGCTTAAATGGGTTTATTTAATACTTTCTTTATTAGGTGCTGTTTTACCTACCCTTGCAAATATAGAATTTGTGAGGACTTATGGTCCATCATTTGATTTTAAATTATTTTTAAACTTAGCTAGTAATAATCCAGCAGCTCAGTCTCTTTCTAGAGATCTTTTTGTGGGCTCAACAGCTGTATTGATTTGGATATTTTCTGAATCAAATCGCTTGAAAATGAAAAATCTATGGATAGTAATACTAACTACATTTACAATCGCATTTGCTTTCTCTGCTCCACTCTTTTTGTTTTTGAGAGAATTAAGAATTGAAGAAATGAATAGAGAGACGTTGAATTGAATAATGAAGAAAATTATTTTATTTGAATCTTTTTGTAATTGGTAAAAATAATAGACATATAATACTAATAATAAACCATAATTGAATAGCCGTACCAGAACTATCAATTAACTTGCCAGCTATCCATGGAATAGTTAGAGCACTAATACCAAAACATTGAGAATATAAAGCTATTGCTGATCCTCTATGTTTTATAGGAGATGATTTAACTATTAAATCTGAAGCTGAGGGTAGAAATGCGCACAATGAAATTGTTATAGGAATTAAAGCTATTAAAACTAATTGATAGCCATTTATTATTAAATTTGATAGTGATAAAAGAATACAGCCTAAAAATAGATAAAGCAGGCAAAATCTAAACTTAAAATCGTTCTCTTTTTTGCTTATCCAGTAGCCAATTGGCCATTGGAAGATTGCAATTAGCAAAAGTTTAATAGAAACTATTGTAGCTACTTCACTTTCTGACATTGGTGGCCTTATCTTACCTCCCATTACTAAATCAATAGGTAATATATTTTGAAAAGATGTCATAACACCAGTTGTGAAAAGTGTTAAACAAAGTAATGGAATTATTTTGTTTATCCAATTAACTCTTGCTTTTAATTCAAGTTTAATATTAGGTTTGTTTTTGTCTTCTATCTCTTTATTGGATTTTGTTTTGAGTAATGAATATGGGTTATTTCTTAGGATATAATTTAAATATATCATACAAGAAATATCTATAAAATATACTATTCTCATGAACTCTAAATATGTACCAATTGTTCCTACTAAGACGCCTAATGTGACTCCTATTGCATCAGCACTTCTCGCAAGTGCATAAGCCTCACTTGAGTTGATCTCTTTATTGCAACTTAGTGGAATTGCTAGTTCTGCTGAAGGCCAATAGACGCCGGCTGCTGCTCCTAAAGTAAATTGACCTATAAGATATGTTTGATGATTTTGTGAATTAAAGAGGATAAAGTCAGCAAAAATAGCAAGTAAAGTTGCACTTTTGATTGCATTAGTGCAGCTGTATTTTTTGTCAAGTAAGAAGCCCACGGCGAGCCTTGTGCTGATCCCTGCAAATGCAGCGACTGTTATTCCACTTCCAATCTCCTGCGCTGAAAAACCTAGATTATTAAAAATTAGTGGATTTAGATATAAAACACCTCCTGCCCCAAGAGCTGCCCATAATCGGGTTTTTATGATTACCCTTAGGTTTATTGGAAACCTTTCCCAATATTTTCTTAGACGTGACTTTAAGACCAAAATCATTCATTCAAAGATTAGTTGTTTTTGGGATGGTTGGATGCTTAGGCGCTCCTTTATTTCTTAATGATCAAACTAAAGCAGCAGAAAGGTTTGAAATTCACTTTGATGGGATGTCTATCCCAATATCTATAAAAGAATTGATTGATTGGAGTAATTTTAAGGAAGCTAAGAATTCTGAACTTTCTAATTGGTTAAATCTTCTTGGCTTTAAAGACCGAGAAGGCTTAACAAAATTCTTAAATGCACCCTTAGTAAGGGATAAAAGTATGGCAAGGCAGCTTTTAAGGAGCTGGACTGGACGCAAATTAATTGATGAAATAAGTGACCTTATTTTCTTGGATGATGATAGTACTGGTTTTAGTGCTCTTGAAACTTTGGAGAATCTTTTAGAGAAACAGGATGTGGTGACAATGTTTGATCTTCTTAATTCATTCGAGGCAAAAATAATTCATCTTGATTTAGACGGATGGATTGAAGTAGCGAATAATTGGCGGAAGGAGTTAAAGAAGCAAGAAAAGCTTATTTCAGATCTTTTCTTGATAGATAATAGATCAAATCTAATAGAAAAAAAATATTTTCTTTCCTCAGAGGTTAATGAAACTGATCATAAATTGATTCCTATCATTCTCCCACATAGAAAATCTCCTTTGGAGATAGAAATATGGAATCCTTCAATTCAGAATAATTTCAGATCAAATTGGATTATTTTAATGCCCGGTTTAGGCGGTAATCGATATCACTTCCGTTGGTTGGCTAGAAGTCTTAGTCATCATGGTTGGCCTGTTGTCGTTCTTCAACACCCAGGAAGTGATACTAAAGCAGTTGAGTCTTTATTAGATGGGAGTCTCCCACTACCAGGAGCAGAGGTTATTCCAGATCGGCTGAAAGATTTAATGGGAATTATTGAAGCTAAAAAGTCCGGGGAAATTAATATCCCCGGAAAAAAAATTATATTGATGGGACATTCCTTAGGAGCTCTTACTTCATTTCTAGCTTCTGGAATAAATATAGACGAACGACTCGAAGATAGATGTAATAAAGTATTAAATAACCTTTCTCTAACTAATTTATCTGCTCTTTTGCAATGTCAATTAGCAGACGTGGATTTGCCAGAAAGAAAAAATATAAAAAACCTATCGGCAATTGTTGGGATTAATAGTTTTGGTAGTTTATTATGGTCTAAAGATATAGATAACCAAATTAATGTTCCTCTTTTCTTGACGGGGGGGACTTTTGATTTGATTACACCATCTTTTAGTGAGCAATTTGATCTGTTACTTTCTTCGTCATCAAATCCATTAAGCAGAGTTCTTTTAATTGAAAGAGCAAGTCATTTTTCACCTATTAGAGTTGAAGGACAAATGAATCAAATTAATGGGCAGGACTTATTTCAGCTTGGAGAATCTGTAGTTGGTTTTCATCCCCTTTCAGTTCAAAGTATATTGGCCTTCGAGATAATTAATTTCTTGGATAATTTAGAAAGACAAAAGGGAATACCCCCTAATACAAATCAGATTAAAGGTGATTTGAAATTTCATATTTTGGACAGAGACATTATTGGTAAACTTATCAATAGTCAATAACTAACTCTTGGATCAATATATGCAATCGCTATATCTATTGCAACGCTGAGAATAACAATAAGACTTGAGATTGCAATAACAATTCCTTGGACAGTTGGATAGTCTCTTTGGTTGATTGCCTCTTGAAGTCCAAGAGCGATTCCTGGCCATGAAAATGTTATCTCAATTAATAGAGCACCTCCAAATAAAGAAGCAACTGTTAATCCAGTAATAGTCAATATTGGAATTAATGTATTTGGTAAAGCATGCTTAATTAATATGTTTTTTTTACTGATACCTCGACTTCTAGCAGATTCAATATAACCTTTTTTTAAAACTTTACTCAGGTTTAATTTTAAGGACCTACTAAATATTCCACTTAGAAGGATCCCAAGAGTCATAGATGGAAGTACTAAATGTCTAAAAGCACCATTAATATTCTCAATTTTTAAACTTAAAAAACTATCCAAAAGAAGAAAACCTGTAACTTGTGATGGAAATGACATTCCCGCAGGGAACCTTCCACCAATTGGAAACCAACCTAGTGTTACGGCAAAAAGTATTTGTATTAGCATCGCTGCCCAAAATGGAGGAAGAGCATATGTACCAATTCCAAAAATCCTACCAAGAAGGTCTATTTTTCCTTCTGGTTTTGTCGCTCCTAAATATCCAATTAAATAACCAATAATTGAAGCTATTAGAATTGCACAAATACTAAGTTCCAAACTAGCAGGGAGTGCTTTAGATATAATAGATTTTACTGGTTCTTGAGTATTTAGTGATGTTCCTAAATCTCCATGTATTAGATGATTTAAATATTCTAAGTATTGATTTATTAATGGCTTATCTAATCCAAGCCTAATTCTTAAACTTTCTCGTGCTAATTCATTCGCTCGGTTGCCAAGTATTGCATCGACAGGATCACCAGGCGCAATCCTTAATAATACAAAAACTAGGCTTGATATGATCCATAACATTATGGGTAATAGGGCTAATCTAGAGAGTGTATATTTAAAAATTTCTTTTCTTTTAGTCATTAATTAATCTCTTTTAAGCCTTTGAAGAATTATCATTCCATCTCTTGAGAATTCTGGCTGGCTTATGTTCTGAAGAGACCAAGCTTTTGGTTTTACAATCCAAACAGGAATGTAAGCAGCACCTTCAGCTGCAAGTTCCTGAACTTTGATTAAAGTGTTTAATCTTTTCTCTCCATCAATTTCTTCACTTCTTTTTAGCAGAGACTGAACTTTTTCGTTAGCCCAGAAACTCCCACTAGATACAGCTTCTCCTTCAATACATATGTCTTCTTGTTTTATTAAATTACAGCTTAATAAAGGCGTAAGATAGGATTCTGGATCAGGGTAATCGCCAGTCCAATCTAATATAATTGCTTCAAAAGAACCCTCTGCAAGTTGTTTATAGACTGTCGTAGATTCTAGTCCATTTAAAGTTATATTCATACAATCAGATAAGTCTCTCTTAATTTGATCTTTCCAAGTAAGTGCAAACAACCTATCAGCAGGGACATTAGATCTAAATGTTAGTGGAATTGTAAGGACCTTTGAGTTGCAAAAACCTTCTTCCTTTAATAATTTCCTTGTTGTTTCAGGGTTATAAGATGGCCAAGGTTGTATAGATTTCTGATGAAAATGAGGAGGTATTATTGACCTCAGAGGATCTCGAGTTCCAAAACTTACTTGCTGGCTAATTAGTTTTCTATCAATAGAATAAGAAATAGCTTGTCTTATCTTTTTATTAGATAATGGTAATTTATTGCTTTTTAAGGTTATAAATCCAATCTCTATTGCTTCTCCTTTCCCTTCCTTAAGCTTTCCTTTCTTCACCATATTACTTAAGTAGATCCGCTGCATATCATCAATAGAGTTTGAGATAAGAACATCAACTTCTTTTGATTTTATTGCGCCAAAAAGGGTGCTTGAATTATTGAAGTTAATATAGTCAATCCCCTTGTTTAATGGTTTTTTGTCCCAGTACTTCATATATGGCTGTATTCTTTGTTGACCTGAACTAAAGCTTTTTAAGAAATAGGGACCTGTTCCTATAAAGTTCTCGTTATTGAATTTATCTCTATGTTGTGAATATGACTTTGGTGATACTGGAGTTAGATTTACAGAAGTAAGCAGTCCTTTTATCGAACTTGAGGGCTTTTTTAACTTTAATCGCAGTACAAAATCTTCTAGTACTTCAATATCTTCTAATTTATCTTTTAATAGATAATTTAAAGTGCCAATTTCAATAAAACGTCTAAGACTAAATGCCATTGCATTTGCATTAAATTGACTTCCATCATGGAAAGTAATATCTTCTTTAAGAGAGATATCTATTGTCAAACGATCCTTACTTACTTTTGGTAAATCTTTTGCTAAGACTGGATAAAGTTCTCCTTTTTTATTGATTTTATATAAAGTATCTCCTAAAGAACTTAATAACTGCAGCGTTCTAAGAGTATTAGCTTGAGCTGGATCAAGAGATTCTATTTTCCCTGCACTTGCGACAACAATAGTTTCTCTTTGCTTGTTTTGAGCGCATGAAAATTGAAGTAGAACTAAAATAATGCTTGAAGCTTTAAGTAATTGACTCAGGCTATTACTTATTTTCATTGATAATCAAGATAAAAGAATCTAATTTAATGTTTAATTCTTTATTTGATTATGACAGATCTGTTTAATGGAGATTTCAAAGACAGGAGACCCCTGAGGATTAAGCGGCCATTCCCTTACCCAGCATTTTTCATAAGCATTATCAATCCCGATGACTTGGAAAAGTTCTTCTTGATTATTTAAATAAACACAATCACCTTGATTTACGTCATCTTTACTTTCTATATGAGGTGGTGGGGCAGTTATGTTTTTTGTTGACCTCATGGCTTTATCTTTAAAGCGAAGAAAATAGTTTTTAACCTTTCTTATATTTAGCAATGCAATTTAGAATTGACCACTCTTAGTTAGCTAAAGACAACCCATTGAAGCAGCTATATCTTTTACTTCTGATAAGTTTTTTATGTCAGATAGCGCTTCATTAAGCTGACCTTTTGTTATTTGATGAGTTATCACAACTATCTCGGCTTCCAAATTACTTGCATCAAACTGGACAATCGATTCAATAGATATTTTCCTTTGGCCAAAAAGAGTACCAATCTTACCAATGACTCCAGGAGTATCGTCTGTGATTAAACGGATATAATTTTTTTTACTAATTTTATTCTCTTCTGCTACGTAACAATCTCGCCAACTTTCTGCTGATAGCAGTGGATCTAAGTTTGAGTTTGAATTTCCCATTAATTTAATGCCGGCTATATTTAGGATGTCTGCAACTACGGCGGAAGCTGTGGGACCTGAGCCTGCTCCTGGTCCAAAAAACATTACTTGGCCTATAGGAATTCCTTCGACAAGAATTGCATTGTTAACTCCATTTACTCCGGCTAAAGGATGTTCTCCAGGTACCAGGGTTGGTTCAACCCATACTGATAAAGGCAAACTATCTTTAGTTGTTGTTTGATGTTCGTTTCTTTCAGATATTGCTAGGAGCTTTATTACGTAACCAAGGCGCTTAGCGTAATCTACGTCTTTACTTTTTAAACAATTAATTCCTTTTACTGGGATATCAGATCGTTTTATTGGTCCGCCAAATGCAAGACCGCTGAGGATTGCAATTTTGTCTGCGGCATCTAGACCTTCTACATCAGCGGCAGGATCAGACTCTGCATAACCAAGGTCCTTAGCATCTTTTAAAACTTCATCATAATTTGCACCTTCTTTATCCATCCGAGAGAGAATGTAATTGGTGGTTCCATTAATTATTCCGCTTACTTTTGTTATTTGATTTCCGCCGAGAGACTGTTTTAAAGGCTCAATAATTGGAATTCCCCCACCTACCGCAGCTTCAATAAGAACATAGACACCAGCGGCTTTTGCTTCATTTGCGATTTCATAACCATGCCTAGCTATTACGGCTTTATTTGCAGTTACAACTGATTTCCCAGCTCTGATGGCCTTGATAATTAACGATCTTGCTGGCTCTATCCCTCCCATTACCTCAATAACGATTTGAACTGAAGGGTTCTCAATTACTTCTAATGGATTTGATGTGAGTATTGATTCTGAGAAGGCAAGATCTCTCTTTTTCTTGAGATCTTTGACTGCAACACCAATTAGTTCAAGTTGAGCAACTAAAGGGTGTCTCCCAAGGGGAGTGTTAATAATGCTTGCCACACCTGAACCAACTGTGCCAAGACCTAGCAAACCAATACCAATTTTTTTCATGTTTTTATTAAAGGCAATTTTTCTTCAGGATTTTTTATCTTAAGAAGGATTATGCAGAGAAAGATTTTTAGCTTGGGCTTTCATTTTTAGGAAAATGTTTAGAAATCCATTTGCTCTTGATGGAGTTAAGCTTTTACTGAGACCAGTCATTTCAATAAAATTTTCATTAATTGAGAGTACTTCAATAGGAGTTAGATCGTTTAGTCCTTTTATAAGTAAGGCAAGTAATCCTTTTGTTATTAAGGCATCTGAATAACCTTTCCATTGAATCTTTCCATTTGCAAGAGTTCCAAGAACATATACCTCAGAGATACAGCCTTTCACTTTTGTAGTTTCTAGATGAAGCTCTTTGGATAAAATTGGGAGGCTTTTGGCTAGCCAAAGAACATATTCGTAACGCCTTTTTAGATTTGAAGTTGATTGAAGCCGCTCTATAAGATTGTCTAACGACTTGCTTCCATAAGTATCTATTAAAGAATTAGCTTTGATTTGAGCCATCTGAACTTGATAGTTTTTCTATCTTATCGCTTAACTAAGTTGTTTAGTTTGTTTGATTTTATGGAGTCCGTTTTCATTGATCCAACCGTTAAAAGGAATATCCCATGGATCACGAGGTAAGGGACTTTCAGATACACAGTTATCGCTAATGATAACAAAAGAAGGAATGGACCTCCATGATTTGTTTTGTCGAAGACGATCAAAATATCCGCCTCCATATCCTAATCGGTACCCTTCTTGATCAATTGCTAATGCTGGCACAAGTAAAATTGATAGATCATTATGACTTAGAATGTTCTCTTTAAGTGGAGAAGGGATATTATTTGAGTCAGAAATAAGATTCTTTTCAGACCAATGATGATATGTTATTGATCCATTATTTGAGCTCGCTGGTAAAGCTAATTTCTGATTTGTTTTTTCTTTTAAGAACCTAATATCAAATTCACCTTTTAAAGGCCAATAGATACCTAGATACTTATTTGTGCTTTTATTTTCTGATAATAGTTCCATTAAGGCATTATTAATACTTATTTTTATTTTTTCTTGAATTATCAAAGGGATTGATTGGCGAATCAAATTATATTCTTTCCTTTTAATTTCTTTTTTTAATTTGATTTCATTGAACATTATGATGAAACTTACAAAGAAATTGTTTTCTTTGATTATACCTTTAGCTATTTAAGAAAAATCCCTGTTAATGCAATCGCTAGTGCATCTGCAGCATCATCAGGTTTTGGTGGTGATGCTAAATTTAGTTCGTACATAACTGACTTTAAAACTTCATTTTTACTCGAATGTCCATAGCCTGTTACGGCAAGCTTGATCTGCATTGGCGGAAATTCTAATATTGAAAGATTATATTTTGCTAAAGTCATAATGATTACCCCCCGAGCTTGAACAACACTTATTGTCGAGCTTGAACGATAGAAAAAAAACTTCTCTACAGAAGCTATTTCGGGATTCCATTTGCTTACTATTGAACTCAGATCTTTAGAAATTTCTAAAAGTCTTTCTTCTTCTTTTTGCGTTGATTTTGTTTCTATAATCCCACAATCTAGGAGAACTTTATTACCTTTTATCTCATCAATTATTCCATAGCCTACTCTTGCAAGTCCTGGATCGATTCCTATTATTCTCACTTAACTTGAGGCGGCTAGTTCAAATTTAGTTAAATCAGTAGTTTCGCTTTTTTCGAAAATTTTACAAAAAGCTTTTATCACCCGATCACCAGAATCGACTTGTTCCAGTGGATCTTTACGTAGCCTATGTCTTAAAGCTGTTGAAATAACACGAGCAATATCTCCTTCCGAGACCTCTTTTCTTCCTTCAAATGCTGCAAGAGCTCTTGCAGACCTATTCGTCACAATATCTCCTCTTAATCCATCAACATCTAGTTCACCGCAAACCGCAGATATTCTTAGTCTTAGATCTTCGTCGATGCTGACATCATTAAGTAAATTCTGAGCATTAATTACTCTTGTTTGAAGGGAATTCTGATTTTCTTTTACAGAATCGCTAAAAGTTTCAGGATCATTATCAAAAGCTGTTCGTTGATCAACAACTTGTACGCGAAGTTTTGCTTCCCTTACTGTCCTGACTTCAACGCTCATGCCAAAACGGTCAAGTAATTGCGGCCTCAATTCTCCTTCTTCGGGATTTCCGGATCCAATTAATACAAATCTTGCAGGATGCCTAACTGAAATACCTTCACGTTCAACTGTATTCCAGCCTGAAGCTGCTGAGTCTAGAAGAACATCAACGAGATGATCATCGAGTAGGTTAACTTCATCAACATAAAGTAATCCGCGATTAGCTTTTGCTAATAGACCTGGTTCAAAAGCACGAACTCCTTCACTTAGAGCCTTTTCAATATCGATAGTTCCACAAAGTCTGTCTTCTGTTGCCCCTAAAGGGAGGTCAATCATTGGAACTTGCTTTTCCGTTTTTGCTATGTCAGCACCGACTTCTAATTTTTCTCTAACTTCATTGCTTTGAAGATCAGGATCATCTAGTGAACTGTTATAGGGGTCACCCTCTACAACTTCAATAGCAGGAAGGAGATCTGCAAGTGCACGTATTGTGGTGGATTTACCCGTGCCTCGATCTCCCATGATCATTACCCCTCCAATTCTTGGGTCTATCACGTTGAGAAGAAGAGCCAATTTCATCTCTTCTTGGCCAATCACTGCAGTGAATGGAAAAACTCTGCGTTTTCTAATTGAACTCACTTTCTTATTTCTGATGAGTTGATTGTTTCATAGGTAGGTCTCTTTAGATTGCTAATTTTCAAAAAACTAGATAATGAAAAGCTGATTTTCCTTTTTAAGCGTTTTATTCTTCTTTGAAAAAGGGAATTAATTCTGCTGATAGGTTTCTTATTAGTTCAGGAGAACGAGGATCATTAAATGGACCTTTAACAATGAAACTTGCAATTGCACTTGAATTGTAAGGTGTTTGAATTAGGCCAGTATCAGAGTAAGAGATTCCAATATCGCCAGTTTTATTATAAATAATATAACCTTCTATTGAAAGTCTGTAATCAATTTCATCTGTATCTTTCCCTAGACCTTTTAGTATTCCCTTTGGAATTAGGCTGTTTGTTTGAGATGTGCTCATTATCTCTCTAAAAATATCCCTGGATCTACCATTTAGAAAGTAACCTGTATCCACTAAGGCCATTGCGAGCGATAAATCTTTTGTTGTTATGAGGTTTGTACCTTCTAAATCAGGTAGGTAATTATTTACTTTTGTGTTTTTTAGCCCTAACTTTTTCATACGACTATTAAGTAATTCAATCCCACCAATCCTTTTTATTAATAAATTAGTAGCAGTGTTATCGCTTACCCTAATCATTTCAGAGGCCACTTCAAATATAGGGAATTTCTTCCCAATATTTTCATAGGCCATCCATCCAGATCCACTTGCTATAACTTCTTGAGTAAGTGTTAATTCTTCATTCCATAAAACTTCTCCACTATCAAGCATTGAAAGTAAAACAATAAGAATAGGAACCTTAATACTGCTTGCTGCAGGTAATAAAGTCTCAGAATTTATCTCTGCATACTCATTTTTATCTGTGAAGAGAATAAAAGCACTTGCTTCTAAATCAGGATTGTCTTTGATAATTTCTTTCCATTTTAATATTAATGGTTCTAATCTTTTAACGTCTGCATTTCTGCTATTAGAATTCTCTAATAGTCCTAACAGGTAATTATTACTATTTTTAATTCTCTTATTAAAGAATTTTTTAGGGTTACTTTTTGTGTTTAACTTTTGATCGGTTTGATACCTATAAAAAATAGGTCCCATTATACTTAGGAATGAACCAAGAGTAACTGATAATCCTATACTCATTAATAATGTATTAATTGTTATTTTAAGATATTTTCTCAATCTTTTGCCTCAATAGTATAGTGATTTTAGTTTGAAGATTTCAATTGATTTGATTGTTCTTGTTTTTAATAGCCCATTTGGCTTGTTGAACTATCCCTCTTATTAAAGCAACTTCTTCATCTCTAATCTCTGCTCTTTGAAGTAATTTTTTTATTTTTGACATTCTTGCTTTGGAGGTGTGACTCATTAGAAAACCTATATCCAGGAGAAAGCGTCCTAAATCATTGAGGCAATCTTCTAGTTGAATTATATTTGCTGGATTATTTTGGGACTTATATTTTTCAAATGAATTGAAATTATTTAATTCATTTAATTGATGGAGAATAATGGCTACCGCATGAGAAAGATTTAGAGATGGGTATTTATGATTTGTATCTAGGCTGATTACTTTATGAGCTTTTAGAAGTTCTTCATTAGATAGACCGTGATCTTCTCTGCCAAAAATCAAAGCTATTGTTTCTTTCTTCCTTGATCTGGTTGCCCATTTCAAGGCTTTTTTATTTGGTAATAGTGGAATATCTCCATGTTCTTTTCTCCCACAAGTAGCAATTATTCTTGAGCAATCAGATAGAGCATCTGATAACTGATCATATACTTTTGCTTCTTCTAGAAATCTTTTTCCTTTAACAGCCATTCTTTTTGCTTCACTGTCTAAATGGTTGCATTTAGGTGAAGCTAGTCTTAACTCATCAACCCCAAAATTTTCACAGAGTCTTGCAATACTTCCTACATTTAATGTCCCAGCAGGTTCAACAAGTATAACTTTTACAATATTATTAGTTTCCACTATTTATTCTAAAGAGTGCATATATGACAATAAGTCAGCCATAGATTGGGCCTCTATTTCAAAGCTTGGCATGGGAGGGGTCCGACCTTTAATTATTTGATTAATGATTTTTTTATCATTTAACTTATCAGTAACATCATTCAGATCAGGTCCAACAAGGCCTTGAGCAGTAATTCCATGACAACCTACACAATTGATTTTAAATAATTTGCTTCCTGATGTTTTTTCACCTTGGATAGCTAAAGTTTCAGATATAAATGGATCTGTTTTAAAGTTTCCTATTATCCAAATTAAGAATAAAAAGGCAAAAATAGTTGTACTTACTAAAACTGTTCTCCAAGTATTGATCTTCTTATCAATGCTTATTAATGCTTTTGATGACGGGTTGCTCACGAAAACCTCTTCGGCATGAAATAATTGTAGAAATACTTTCTTAAAAGCTAGCAAATGATTGAGCCCCTTCTATGCGGGATTGTTCTTGGACTAGTTCCTATAACAATATTAGGTTTATTTATTAGTGCATGGAATCAGTATCGTCGAAGTAGCGCAATGCCAGATTGGGAGTAAGAAAGATAAGAGTGGTATTTCCATAAACCTTTTTTTTATTTATTATCCATTTATTATTTATAGGTATAATTGCCTTTGACGAGCATTCGCAAATCAAAGTCGAAGTAGGTTTAATCCACTTCTGAACTTGTAGGATCTCTAAACAATCTTTATATATAGATGATTCATATGGCGGGTCTAGAAAAATAAAATCAAATCGATTATCATTTTCAGGGAAATCTCTTATAAATTTAATTGAGTAGTTTTTAGGTCCTTTTTTAAGAAATGAAATTACGTCTTTGCAGATGACCTCTAACTGAATTGGATCATAAATTTGTTTTGAAATATCAGTAAGGTTTGATCTACATATTAGGGCTGTTTTTTTCTGATGTTCGACAGCTAGAACTCTTTCTACTCCTTGGAGCATGGCCTCGCAGGCCATTACTCCGCTTCCACTGCATAGGTCTAACCAACTAGCCCCTTGAAGAGACTTGCCAAGAATGTTTATGAGTGCCTCTCTTACTCTTGATGTCGTAGGCCTTGTTTTGCTATCTAAGGGGCTTCGAATTCTTTTGCCAGATATAAGCTTGAGATTTCCTTTCAATTTAATAATTACAATCTTTTAGCCATTTAATCCAACGATAAAGAAGCCTTTGTCCTGCATTCCCTGATTTTTCAGGATGAAATTGACATGCACCTGAATTATTGTGCCAAACAATCGCCGTTACATCGCTATTACCAAACTTTGCAGTGGCTATCAAATTTTTGTTTTCTAATGGAGAGGCTGCGTATGAATGAACGAAATACATCCATTTTGAATCAATATCATCTTTCAGAAGAGGACATTCATTAATCTTTGATATGGGAGACCAACCCATATGAGGAATTCTTTCACCTGGTTCTTGAGGAAGTCGATTAATATTTCCTTTTATTAGTCCTAAACCTGCTGATTTTCCTTCATCACTACTTTCAAATAAAAGCTGTAAACCTAAGCAGATGCCTAAAAGTGGTTTTCCATTATTTACCCAATTTTTAATATGCGGAATAAGATCAGTTTTCTCTAAATTAACCATTGCAGGATCAAAAGCTCCAACACCAGGGAGAATCAATGCATCACATCCTTTTAATTCATTTAAATTACTAACAATATCAATAGGTTGGTTTAACCTTTTAAAGGCTTGTTGGACTGAATAAAGATTGCCCATTCCATAATCTATTAAACCAATTTTTGACAAGGGATAACTATACCTCGGGATTTATAAAGAAATTTTCGAAATCAAAATTCATAGATTTTATGCTCTATAGATGTTTTGAAATTGTGCCCGAAAGAGTTGCTTTAGGCACTGCACCTACAACAGTATCAACTTTTTGCCCTCCTTTAAAGATCATTAACGTAGGAATGCTTCTTATCCCATATTGACTAGCAACATTTGGGTTCTCATCTGTATTTAATTTGAAAACTTTTATTTTACCTTCAAAATCTTTTGAGATTTCTTCAACAATAGGAGCGACCATTCTGCAAGGTCCGCACCAAGGCGCCCAGAAATCTACTAAAACAGGCACGTCGCTCTGGAGGACCTCCTGTTCGAAGGAGGAATCAGTTACGGCAGCAGCTGTTGACATACCTTATAAGTCTTAAGAATTTGATCATAACAATTGTATTTTGCCTGATTACTGATTTGATGCCATTTCTTACATGAAGTTTGAATATTGATAAGTGCCTTTTATTGAGAAAAGCCCGAAAAAATCGGGCATTAGGTTGTGTGAGGAGTGTGAAAGCAAAGGCTCTCACTATTGAATACTAGCTCTTGTTCTTAATTGTGAAGTCTTTCAGTATATTTATTTCCCCATTCCAAGTCGTTGAGCTTTTTGGTAAACCTTTCCTTCTGTTAGTAGCGAGGGGGCTACAACCACTTCTACTCTCTGCATCTCTTTAATATCAAGGGCACCAAGTGTTCCCATTGAGGTTTTAATTGCTCCGAGTAAATTATGTGTTCCATCATCAAGAACTGCAGGCCCTTGAAGAATACTTTTTAAACTTCCTGTTGTTCCAACTTTGATTCTCGTTCCTCTTGGAAGTACTGGACTGGGAGTTGCCATACCCCAATGAAATCCTTTACCAGGGGCTTCTTTGGACCTGGCAATTGGAGATCCAATCATTACTGCATCAGCTCCACATGCAATACATTTGCATATATCTCCTCCTGTGATAATTCCACCATCACCAATAATTGGAATATATTTACCTGTTTCTTTCATGAAATCATTTCTTGCTGCAGCACAATCGGAAATAGCAGTAGCTTGAGGTACTCCTACTCCTAAAACACCTCTAGAAGTACATGCTGCACCAGGACCTATACCAACCATTACCGCTGAAGCTCCTGCTCTCATAAGATTCAAGGCCACCTCATAAGTAACACAATTTCCAACTGCTACTGGTATACCGATGTTTTTACAGAGTTCAGAAAGATCTAAATTTTGATTCCCTTCTTTACCAATATGTTCAGTTGATACAACTGTGGCTTGAAGGAAAAATAAATCTGCACCTGAGTCTTTTATGACTTCCCTGTACTTAATTGCAGCTAATGGGGTTCCACTTACAGCCGCTATACCTCCTTTTTGACTTATTTCTTGAATTCTTTTTTTTATTAATTCTTCTTTAATGGGTTGACTATATATTTCTTGCATTAGGTGTACAAAATCTTCTTTTCCCGTTTCAGTTATTTTATCTAGTACAGGCTTTGGGTTTTCATACCTTGTTTGCACTCCCTCCAGATTTAAAACGCCCAAAGCACCCATCTTTGATAACTCTACTGCCATATTTACGTCGACAACTCCGTCCATAGCGCTGGCAATAATTGGAATATCCCTTTCAAAACTTCCAATTTTCCAATTCGTTTTTGTAATTTCAGGATCAACTGTTCTATTGCCTGGAACCAATGCTATTTCATCGATTCCGTATGCTCTTCGTACAGTTTTGGTGCGGCCTAGTTGAAAATTCACACCTAAATTAAATAAGTTCTCGTCAAACTACTCACTTAAGAGCCAAATTGAGTAATTGTTGGCAATAGATAATTAACAGT
>QBWA01000009.1 GCA_003283745.1 Prochlorococcus sp. AG-315-B03
AAGCTCAGATAGTTCTGGTAAAAGTCCATGTTTCCCGAGCATCTGATCCAAATCACGCAGCTCTTGGCGAATATAACGCAAATGTGAGCTAACTTCCTCTCTCTTACTAGTAGACATTATAAAATTGAATAAATTGCTTGCCTTAGAAGTCTCAATATAGATTACTACACTAGGCAACTCAAAATCAAAAGTATTATCAATTGGGCATAACAAAAGGCGATATAAGTCTTTAGTCACATTTAAAGTATTAATGTCCTAATAGAATCAGAAGGCTTGTATTAAATTTATCGAAATAAACGATTTATAAGATCTGCTTTATTTTTGTAAAAAAAAATAAATTAAACTTTAGATATCTCAAAAATATAGCTAGAAATAAGATATGAACATAAAAAAAAGCAAAGACCTCAATATGAGGGTTGGGAATTTAATACTGGCAATATTTCTTGCAACTGTTCCCACAGCAATAACTTATGGGACTCTTAGTATGCATGGTCTGAATATTTGCAGAACTCTCAGCTACTTGTAACAGCAGGAAAAAAAAGAGCTGTTGATGTTGTCGTGCAAACCATTTCAAAGTCTGATCCTGCTGCAGTTGTAGCTTCAGAAGTTGTTTTATCAGATCCCACAAATGTAGAAGGTACAAAATTGTTAGCTGAAAAGTGCAGGTCTATAACTTTTGAAAATGAATGGGTTGATATCGCTAGTTTGATGACTCTTCAAAATCAAGGGGTATCATTTTTTCCTAAAATTGAATCCATAACTCCTTTGATAAATAAAATTTCGCAGAGAGAGTTATTAAACCATCTCGATATTCCATGTCCAGAATGGATGCCTATGCCAATAAATGAATCTTCAAGCTTTATTTTTCCTAAGGAATGGAGCTTTCCAGTAATGGCCAAAGCTGCTAGTGGGGGTTATGACGGAAAAGGAACAAAAATCATACAAAACCTAAAACAATTAGAAGAATTGATCGCACTAAATAATGATGTAAAATGGTTTATTGAGAAATGGGTTAGTTATGAGAAAGAATTGTCAATTGTCGCGACAAGAGATGTAAACGGTATTGTCCGTAGCTTTCCCATAGCAGAAACTTCTCAATCTAATCAAGTTTGTGATTGGGTTATTGCTCCTGCTCATATAAATCATAATGTCCAGTTAATGGCTAAGAATATTGCATCATCTTTGTTAGCTGAGTTGGATTATGTTGGTGTTTTAGCTATCGAATTTTTCTATGGCAAGGATGGATTACTTGTAAATGAAATAGCACCTAGAACTCATAACTCAGGACATTTTTCCATAGAGGCTTGTAGTAGTAGTCAATTTGATCAACAAATATGTATCTCTTCAGGTATACCTGTTCCAATGCCTGAAATGACTGTACCTGGTGCGTTAATGGTTAATTTACTTGGGTTACCAAGTAATTATCCTGTTTCTATAGATGGCCGATTAGAGGCATTGAAAATTATTCCTGGTATTAATGTTCATTGGTATGAAAAAAAAGAGGAGAAAACAGGGAGAAAACTTGGTCATGTTACATATTTATTAGAGAAGGATGATGCTATATCTCGAAAAGTTGAAGCAACTGAAGTTTTAAAAAAAATAAGATCAATTTGGCCTAATTGTTAATCAAATTAGTTTAGATTGAAGAAAGTACTGCCTTGTTGGTAATGGCCTTTCCAAGTGCTCTGATCTGACTCTCTTTCGACTTGGGGAGTCTGTCGTGAAAGTAACGTATACCGGCTAGTTCCGGAAACGAAGCTTCACTTTGAATCCCCCCTCTGGTTTTTCCAGGTCGATGCTTCTTGGGTCATACGGCATGGCGGTACTAACCCTTAAAATTATGTTATGAATTAGTTCGTTATTGGTTAATTGAATTTCCCAGGTATTTCTACAACCTTCTTTAGTAGAGTAGATTTTTAAAGAATTCTTATTTATATTTCTGGACCAAGTATTTTATAGACTTGGGCGTAGCAATGATTATTAATGCTTATGTTCTTTTGCAAGTTTGATTCCATTATGTGTTAAGTTCTTATTAAAGCTAACCTTACTAATATTCGATCAATAATATTTTGATGTATTGCTGAAATTATTTTATTTACTATCAACTTACTAGTTGAATTTTAGGATGGCTTTGCTAGCGGCAATAAGCATTTGTCTGAGTCACAACCAGCAGGACCTGCTTCTGTTAATTCTCCTTGGTCATATCTACTAAGTGCTTCAAAGAAATCAGTACTTTCTCTTCTCCTAATTACTTCGGATTGTAGTTTTGAATAGGTATCGGAATTAATAGGTTCAAAAGGTAGCCTTGGGAATGTTGCATTTGCATCAAACCTTGCTAGTAAGGCAGCTGAAATATAGCCTTTATTTTCATCTATTGAGTCGTAGAGGGCTTTCGCCAATTCTTCTATTTCATTTTCTCTGAATTCAATTGTTGCAGATGTGTTGTGATCTGTGTAATTAGACTGTACTTGCATGTAAAAGTCAAACTGGGCTAGTGCTTTGAAGTTATTTATATTAATTTCATCTGCTCCTGGAATATTTGCCCAGCTTACTTCTGTTGGTATCTCAACTAGCCATTCAGTACAGTTTGGATCAAAAGGATTGTCTAATAGTTTGCCTTGCTCGTCTTTATCTGATTGAGAAGGAACAATTGTATACCCATAATCCATGCAGGCCATTGCTACAGGATCATTTTTTCTGAAAGTAATTCTCCTTATAAAACGTTGAGCTTTTGGAGGGTGCCAACCAGGAGATGCCCCTGTTAATAGACTTTTTGTTCCGGCAGGTTGGACAGTTGTGCAACGACTTGGACGGCGTATATTATGACGATCGCAATAATCCCATACAGTCTCGTTGACTATCTTTTTCCAGCGACTTAAAAATGTTGCTTCTTGGTTCTTAAAGCTTTTACCTTCCTCTGTTTCTGGTCTGCCCGCTTCCCACCACTTCAGCCAAGGAGTGCCAAAAGCATGAACAAAAAAGTCAAATAGACCTGTGAAACTAACCCCTACTATCGGGTCCCATTCTCGGCTTTGTCTATAACGTTCTACCTCAAATCGATGATTTAGTAGACATGCTACTGATAATGCCGCTGATTTAAAGGCATCTTCTTGTAATTGATGGTCTAAAGGATCTATTTGATTAAGGTGAACTTCAGCTAGATTGCAATGAAAATCAGAACCCAGAATTTCACCACAGGGATTAAGCCCATATCTACTTAGTCGGTGGTTGAGTTCTTTGTTTTCAAATGGTCCGTAATTATCATGGAGCCATCTGGCTGCTTCTTCTTTTCCTTGGACGCAATAGATATCTATAAATTCATTTCTTAGTTCTACAGTATTAAGAATGTCAGCATTAGATCGCGCAATCGCTTCAGGAGCAAATTGAATAGCCCCTTCTCCTGAATGGAATTGTTTTTTTACTGCATCAACTAAAACTTGAAGCGGGGGACGTGAGTGATAAACACGAGTATGATTGGCCATTCTTAGAGCATCTTTGTCAGGGTCTATGCTCCAATTACCTTCTGAGTCTTGTTTCCAAAGATTTTCCTTAGCCCCAGCAGCAGAAAGGTCTTCTGATGAGAATTGACGCATCCCTGCACTTCTTCTTATGTTGCCAGCTACAATTGTTACAGCGGCTTCATCAATTAATAGACAACATTCTATTGATGTGAGTTTTCTACCAATAGATTTGTTTAAAAGCTTTGTTACACGAGGGTATAAATCTTTTAGCTTTACAGGATTAGCCATTCCTCCAAAACCTTTAAGTGACTCTCCAGCAGGTCTTACATCTTTTAAATCAATAGATACATTTATTTCTTTAGTGTTGAAATTTTCATCACTGCTCAATTCAAGTATCTTCTGGTAGCTGTCAACCCATCCACGTCTACTATCCCCAACTTTTATAAGTACATCATTGTCTTTGGTTGAAAATGTAGTCTTTTCACTTCTATCTTTGATAGGTGTTTTCCCTATTTCTGAGACGGAGACAATATTAATGGTATTAATAATAGTTGGTAGTTGGCTAATTAAGTGAGGCTCAATTATTGCTCCAGTACCACAACCCATCATGGCTAAATCCATCATGAGTCCGAAGGCTTCCCAGTCCAAAAGATTTGTTGATGTGCAATTGTATGCGCCTGAAAAATTCTTTTCTTTTTCGATCCACTCTGTCCCTCCTATCCAAAGCCAACGTCCAGAAGGTAAAGCCTTTTTCTCTTGTTGCATTCTCGCCATTAGATCTAGTTCTGATTTATTTAAATCTCCTAATTTTCCTAAGCCACCAAGATTTCTTTTGCTCACTTCCTGCCAGCTCTCTCGACCACTAGGAACTTTTCTGCTGTAAGTTCTATAAAAAACAGGATTAGCAGCTGGAGCCGTGATAGGAAAATCAGCCTTTTGCTTCTTTGTACCCGAGGTTGAATTATTGGTTTCGGGCTGGCTAGTTGCAATTGTCAAGATCTTTGTACCCTTTGGTAAAAACAGGCTAACGCCACTAGTAGCGTTAGCAAGTTTTTTTAACACCAGCTACAGGGCTATGAAGTGAATGTAACGAAAATCTCTTTTGCTATGAAACGAATTACTGAGCCTGAACTTATGGAAAGCCCAGCCCAGGTAAAGGCTTATGCCGAAGCTGACTTCTCTAAAAGTGACTCCATGGTGCTAATAGGTCTTGAAAAATTCCTGAAACAATCTGGTAAAACTCTTGATGAAAGCAATTTAATTATTGATATAGCTTGTGGACCTGGGAATATTGCTGAGTTGTTAGCTCTTAATTGGCCTTCAGTGAGAGTAATTGGAATTGATGGATCAAAGCAAATGTTGATCGAAGCTAAAAGAAACCTAAGGAAAAGTGATTCAAAGATATTTGGAAAACTTTCTTATGAAAATATTGATATAAACTCAATTGCAAGTTCTGAAAAATCGCTTCCTTTCTTTGCTGATATAATTGTCAGTAATAGTGCTTTGCATCATTTGCATTCGCCTGAAAGCTTTTGGACGGCTTTGCAAAAACTCGGCGAGG
Source organism: Prochlorococcus sp. AG-315-B03 (assembly GCA_003283745.1). Classification (GTDB taxonomy): domain Bacteria; phylum Cyanobacteriota; class Cyanobacteriia; order PCC-6307; family Cyanobiaceae; genus Prochlorococcus_B. Next base: position 5,023 of record QBWA01000009.1, read on the forward strand.
AAAAATGTATCCATTTTCATAGAGATTTAAGAAGGCCTTGTTCAATAGATAAAGCTTATGAAATGCAAGAAAAGTATTTTATTAATGCACCGGAAATTTTGAAAAAGGACTTTTATGCATCTCTTAAGGCATCATTTACAGTAGAAGAAGTAAAACAGCAGCTTATTGATGCAGGATTATCTCAATTAAAAGTATTTGAAGTTGATGAACTATATCTTGAGATTATTGGATATGTGTAATCAATTCCTTTTTTACTCTTGAAAAATTTCTAACAATAATGAAATCCACTTCTACAGAAATGAAAGATTTAAAGGTGAACCCAGAGGAGGAATTTGGAGAATCTCTAGTTGAAGCAGTAGGCAAAAGAAGAAATTTTGCAATTATTTCTCATCCTGATGCAGGTAAAACTACTTTAACTGAGAAGCTTTTGCTTTATGGAGGTGCTATCCAACAAGCAGGAGCAGTAAAAGCAAGGGGACAGCAGAGAAAAGTTACCTCTGACTGGATGGAGTTGGAAAAACAAAGAGGGATTTCTATCACATCAACTGTTTTGCAGTTTGGCTATGGAGATAAGACTATTAACTTATTAGATACTCCTGGTCACCAAGACTTTTCTGAAGATACCTATAGAACTCTTGCCGCTGCAGATAATGCAGTCATGCTTGAAGACGCGGCTAAAGGACTTGAACCTCAGACCAGGAAATTATTTGAGGTATGTCGAATGCGTCAGATACCAATTTTTACTTTTATAAATAAGATGGATAGGCCTGGTCAAGAACCTCTTGATTTGCTTGATGAAATTGAGTCGGAGTTAGGTTTATCAACGTTTGCGGTTAATTGGCCGATTGGAAGTGGTGAGTTGTTTAGGGGAGTTATTGACCGTGCTAATAAAGAAGTTGTTTTATTCTCTAGAGCTGAAAGGGGGAAGCAATCCAAGGAAATACGTTTAAAAATTAATGATCCTGAACTGAAAAACTTAGTTGAAGAAGAGTTGTTGCAAAAATCATTTGAAGAAATTGAGATTTTAGATGAGGCAGGTTCTGAATTAGATCTTTCTTTAGTTTTAGCAGGTGAATTAACACCAGTTTTTTTTGGCTCAGCAATGACTAACTTCGGGGTACGTCCGTTCTTGGATAGTTTTCTTGAATTGTCCCAAGGCCCTGTTGCAAGAAATAGTTTTGATGGCCCAATTCTTCCTACAAGTGAATCTTTTAGTGGATTTGTATTCAAATTGCAAGCAAATATGGATCCCAAGCATAGAGATAGGGTTGCATTTGTTCGAGTTTGTAGTGGCAGATTTAAAAAGGATATGACAGTACAACATGCTAGAACTGGTAAGCAAATTAGATTATCAAGGCCTCAAAAGATTTTTGGTCAAGATAGAGCAGTAGTCGATGATGCTTACCCAGGGGATGTTATTGGCTTAAATAATCCAGGGATGTTTTCTATTGGAGATACATTATTTATTGGACGTCGAGTTGAGTTTGAAGGTATACCTTGCTTTAGTCCTGAGATTTTTAGTTGGTTAAGAAATCCAAATCCCTCTGCTTTTAAGAATTTTCGAAAAGGAGTTAATGAATTAAGAGAAGAGGGTGCAGTTCAGATTCTTTATGATACTGATCAAAGTAAAAGAGACCCGATTCTGGCTGCAGTAGGACAGCTTCAACTTGAAGTGGTTCAACATCGTCTGGCTAATGAATATGGAGTTGAAACGAGGATAGAACCTATGGGTTATCAGGTCGCTAGATGGGTTAAAGGAGGTTGGCCTGCATTAGAAAAAACAGGGCGTATTTTTAACTGCAAGACTGTTCAGGATGCATGGCTTAGACCCGTACTCCTTTTTAAAAATGATTGGAACCTTAATCAGTTAACAGATGATCATCCGGAAATTGAATTAAATACAGTTGCACCTGTTGTTAGCGGCGTTGATCCAATTACTCTTTAATATGAATGAGATTCTACTTAAATAGCTTTTTAAATTTTTCGGATAAGCAAATTCTATGGATTCTAGAACAAATACTCAGCCTGATTCAAACTCAGAGGATCCCTATTTGCTTCTAGGCTTGAAACCTGGTGCAAGCTTTGATGAAATTCAGAAAGCTAGAGATGAAAAATTAAGAGAAGCAGGGGATGGTCAAATTCTTAAGGCGAAAATAGAAGCTGCTTATGACTCCTTATTAATGACAAGTTTAAAATCTAGACAACTTGGTAATGCAAGTAATGAGGCTATTAATGCATCAAGAAGAGAAGATGTAGTTAAACAAGCTGGAGATACAGGCCCTAGCGCATTACTTACTAGACTGAAAAATACCAAGTTTCCTGATGACAATTTACCTGGTTCAAGTTTCTTGCCAAGATTTGACTTGCCTTCGGGGCAACAGCTTACTATAAGAATATCATTGGGAATTTTAGCTCTTTTACTTGTTTTAACTATCCCTGCTGACGGTATCGAGTTAATACTTTCATTGTCCACAATAGGTTTGCTTGTAAGTCAGGTTCGTAGAGGCAGAACCTTAATGCAATCTTTACTTTGGTCTATTATTCTTTTGTCTGTAGGAATACTATTTGGTAATTTACTTCTTGGAAGTGCTCATTCATTTGTTGATCATACAAACACTTTTTCTTCAGAAAGATTAGAAGCTATACCTGCAATTGTATTGCTTTGGTTAGGTACACTTTTCCTTTCTTGAGTATTTATTGATTAATTAAAGAAATTAGTTCTTCTTTTTTAACTATATAAACTTCTTGACAGAAACTACAAACTAATTCAGCTTCACCTTTTTTATCTACAATATCTTCAATTTCGTTTTTCCCTAAGATAGTTAAAGCTGATAGGCTTCTTTCTCTTGAACATCTACATTTAAACTGTACATCCTGAGATGTACTAATAATTTCCGATGATGATTGATCAAGTTCAGGGAAGATTTCTTTAATTAAAGACAATAAATTATTTCTATTTTTATGCAGCAGCTCTCCAAAAGAGTTTATTTCCTTACATCTTTGTTCAAGTAGATTTATTAAAGAATGGTCCCTTTCTGCTTTAGGCAATATCTGTGCTATCAACCCACCACTACAAAGGATTCCATCTTGATTTATTCTTTCACCTACAAATACAACTGATGGAGTTTGTTCTGAATGTAAAAGATATGAAGCAACATCTTCACCTATCCCTCCATTAATTAACTCAACTGTACTGCTATGAGGTTCTCCTTTCCCAATGTCACGAATTACATGAAGGTAACCAATACCTGTTGCTTTTTTAAAATCAAATGAATAATTATTATTCTTGTCTTTAATGAAGTCCAATTCAAGACTTGGCTTCCCGACATATCCTCTGACAGTTCCATCTCTTCCAGCGTCAATAGTTAGACCTTTGATAGGTCCATCTGATCTTAATCTTAGAGTAACTCTTCCATGATTAACTTTCATTGAGCTTGCAAGTAAAAGACCTGCACTCATAGCTCTTCCTATCATTACTGAAGTCAGATAGGAAAGTTTATGCCTTTTTTTAGCTTCCTTTGCCGCTTCTGTTGTGGAAACGGCTACTAATCTTATGCCTCCCTTTGCAGCAGTTGCTCTAATAAGTGAATCTGCCATTAGATTTAGCTGATTGATAAAAAATTATTTTGAGAGTGAAGTTGACCTCCTCTTAACTCATAGTTTTCAATATTAAGACTTTTAAAAAGTTCTGGTTCATGAGTGACTACTAAAATTTTTTGGTTTCTTCTCAGTCTTGAAAGTAATTTTATAACTTCATCTTTTACAGACCAATCCAGGCCAGCTGTTGGTTCATCTAATAAAAGTACTTTGGGTTTTCTAAGTAATTGAACGGCTATAGCAAGACGACGTTGTTGACCTCCGCTAAGTTGCTCTGGAGGTTGCTTGAAATCCAAACCATCTAGCCCCACTTCTTTCATTACTGATACTTGGTCTTTATTACTTAGTTTTTTATGACCTAGACGTAATTCTTGACCTACGGTTAATCCAAGGAAATATCTTTCTGGAAACTGAAAAACCAAACCGCATAACCAGCGTCGTTGCCTTGCACTTAGTTTTTTGTTTCTCCATTTTATTTCTCCTTTCTGATAGCCTGAAAGCCCACTAATAATCTCTACCAAAGTAGTCTTTCCACTTCCGCTTGAACCACTTATGATTACAATCCCTTTAGAGTTAGTCTCTAACGTTAGGTCTTCTAAGATGGGTCTCTCTGCTGTTGAGGGTTGATAGTAAATTCCTTTTAGACTTAGCATTTCTATTCTAGTGAACTTTATCCTATTCAAATAAAGATTTTTCTATTACTAGATAAACTACTATAAATTATATCTAATCAGTCTTAGTTTACTTTTCAAGATCTCATCTTTATGGAAGTTCGTTTTCGTGAGGTTAATCCTTTTAATTGTTGGATTTGGCTTAGATTTTCAGATATCCCTAGCAAAGGTGAAAAAAATTATATTGATGGTGTCTTTGATAGTTGGTATGTAATAGGTCGTTTGGGAGGATTTAATTCTGAAAACATGCAATCTCATGAAATGGGATCTGATCTTAGTTGGATGGACTATGAGAATGAAGATTCCTCTTCAAATTTACCTTCTTTGATGCATAATCTTGGAGAGTTTGAATATCAGGGGTGTTGGGGGCGATGTTGGGTCGACTTAGGAACTGCTGATGCCATTGCTATTGATGTGTTGATAAATTCTTTGAAGCAAGTGGATGTTGATGTTGTAAAACTAGAAGAATTATTAATTGGTGGAGTAAATGATGATTGGTCTGTTGAAGAACACCCTGATGCAATTTTCCCCTCAATTGAGTGATAATTTATGAATGAGATGAGAAGATTATTAGTAGATCAGAACCGATTAAGAAATGAGATTGGTTTAGATAGGATATTAGTTTTGAACTCTGAAGAATATCATTATTTGCATAGAGTAATGAGAATGAGATTGGGAGGTTTAATAACTATTATTGATGGTAAGGGTAACCTATGGCATGCGAATATTGAAGAGAAAAGGAAAATCAGGTTAACAACTAGCTTTGTTAATCCACTTCAGAAAGAATTAAGAATAAAACCATTAATATGTTTAGCTGTTGCTATTCCAAAAAAGGGATTCGACGACATTCTGCAAATGAGTTGTGAAATGGGTGTTGATGTGATTCAACCATTAGTTTCTCAACGATCTGTAGTTAAAGATAACAATGTTGATAAGACTATTAGATGGAGAAAAATTATTTATGAAGCAGTTGAACAATCAGAAAGACTATGGTCTCCAGATTTAAGACCGATCACTAAAATGAATAAATGGTTAAATGAATTTACAGAAGGAGAACATATCGCTTTTGCTACGACGCGGATAGATGGATTGAAAGATTGTGTCCTCTGGTTAAATGAATTACCTTCAGATATTGATCAAGTATGGTTCTCAATTGGTCCGGAAGGGGGATGGACTAAAGAGGAGGAATCAATGGCTTTTGACTTAGGAGTTGAAGCTGTTCATATGGGAGAAACAATTTTAAGAACTTCAACTGCCGCAGTTGCGGCTTGTCAATTAATGATTTCATGGAGAAGGACACAATCCTTTTTTTTATGTGACTAATAATAAAATTGGCCTTAGTGTTGTTTCTAAACGGATCTGTAAGAAATGATCTCTAAATTTATTCTCATGAACAGTTCTTGGCTTAATGCATTTTTAATAAATTTTATTTTAATATTTTTTGCACAAAACCTACCTTTTTTAACTAAAAAAGGGTGGATTCATGCAGGAATACTTGGAACTCTTTTATTGGGTGCTAGTGGTTGGAATGGCTGGATTTCAGTATGTATTTATCTTTTAATTGGTACATTGGTTACAAAAATTGGCTATAAAAACAAAGCCTCAAGAGGGATTGCAGAGCCTAGGGGTGGGAAACGGGGGCCTGAGAATGTTTGGGGCTCAGCGGCAACTGGTTGTTCTTTGGCTTTGCTGAGTTATTTTTTCCCTGAATATTCACTTGTTTTTATGATTGGTTTCGCCTCAAGCTTTGCGGCTAAACTCTCAGATACTTTCGCAAGTGAGATTGGTAAAAGATTCGGTAAAAAAACTTTTTTAATTACGACTTTTAAATATGTACCACCTGGAACAGAGGGTGCAGTTAGCTTGGAAGGTTCCATCGCTGGTCTTGTTGGCAGTGCTTTTATGACATTTGTGATGATTAAACTTTCAATAATATCTGGTTTATATGTTGCTATTATTGTTTTATTTTCAGGTTACATTGCAACAATTCTAGAAAGTTATATTGGGGCATTAATACAGAATCGAGTCACATGGATGAGTAACGAGCTGGTTAATTCAATTCAAACAACATTGGCTGCCTTAATGTCTATATTCCTTTATGAAAGTTTTTTTAATTATTATTTAATTTAATCTATTTCTGACCAATGTTTTAAAAAATCCCATTCCTTAAGTTGGTTGAAAATCCACTTATGACCATCTGAATTGAGGTGAATACCATCAGTAGAAATTAATTTCTTCCAAGAATATTCTTTTGTCATTTTATTATGAATAGATAAAAAAGGTATATTTAGTTCTAGGCATGTCTCTTCGATCTTTTTTTCATAAATAGAGCAGTAATTATTTGAATACCAAAGGCATTCTGCAAATGGCATAGCCTCTTCATTTACAGGAGTTAAACCTATCATCATAACTTGTACTTCTTCTTTTATCTGACTGATTAATCTTTTTAATCCGAATTTAAATGCCTCTTCCGTAAGTTGAGGTCGACCATCCTTTGTCCCAATTCGAGCGGTATCATTTAATCCAATTGATATGAGAAGGCCTTCAGGAACCTTCCTTCTAAGTTCTCCTCTACTTTCCCACTCATTCTTATATCTTTTTGCTAGTTTCTCCAGTCCATCTCCTCTAACACCAAGTGAGTAAATTATAGGAGAATTTTCTATCTTAATCCAGTTTTGTCTTAACCTTTCACTCCAACCTCCCCCTTCTATGTCTCCCCAACCATAAACCCCACTATCTCCCATGATTATTAATTTTTTCGGGTATTTTTTCATAAATAGAATATTTTCAATTCAAACTTAAGTGGATAAAGTAAGAGAATTATTAGTTGTAGTTCTTAGCCAATATTTCCGAGAGATATCACATAAGAATTCTCCAGAAATAGTTATGAGAGCAAAAACTGATGTAATGACAATTACTTGTGCCCAATCAAAAGAACTTAATGACTCTTGTAATTGCCATCCTAAACCTACTCCGCCTACTGCACCTATAATTGCTGTTTCTCTTAGTAAAACATCAGTTCTATATGATGCATATGCTAAGTAAGTATTTGTTTTAGGACTTAAGATCCCATAAAGAGTTGCAGATTTTTCATTAGATCCAGTATTCCTCATCGCAATATAAATACCCTTACTTTTATTATATAAACTATCTGTAAGTAATCTACCCATAACCCCCATATTTGTAATTCCTAGTGCTAATGCTGCTACAGATATATTAGGGCTAGTGAAGAAAAGTATAACTATAGCTGTTAAAGGAGGTGGAATTAACCTGAGAAATATCCAAAAGATACTTTGAATCTTTCTCGAGAGTTTACCTGGAAAATATATTAAGATTAATGGTGGAGTACCTATTGCTATTCCAGAAGCAAGAAATGTTATTAAAATTGTTGAGAAGATTAGATTTAATAAAGGAAGCTCCAGATAGGCCTGTTTGATTTCAGAAATTGTTGGTAAATATATTGAGGTAATATTAAAAGGAGTAAACAAATCAACTTCCCGAAAATAAAGCCAAGTTAGCGAGATTAATATTGTTAATAGAAAAGTATAAATTATGCCTGTATAGTATCTCTTTAAATTAATTTCTTTATTACTTGAATAACGCATCCAATTTAATAGACTCTCCAATGATATCATTACTCCAAAAATCATCCATAAGCAGGACCACATTTCTCTAAATTCCAAGGATTGTAGCGTTAAATATAATTCTGTACCAATACCACCTAAACCAAAAACACCTAATAAGGTAGCACTTCTAATTGAACATTCTAATCTATATCCTCCATAAGTTGATAGAATGGGAATTAATTTGGGACATAAGATAGCTGTTAAAGAAGTAATAGATTTAGCACCTGTTAGTCTGAGTGCAATTAATGGTTTAATATCAATATTGTCTAGTTGCTCTGAGACAACTCGTGCAGTTAATGCTGAATATGGAATGACAATTGCTAATATGGCCACCCAAATATTTAAACCTAGGATTTGTATAAATAATATTCCCCATATTACTTCATGTATTGACCTTGGTATTGCTAATACTATTTTTAAGAGTTTTCCAATAAAGCTATATTTATTATAACCTTTCCAAAATATATCAGATGATAATATGCCTAAAACTAAACCAGTAAACATACTAATTGTCCAGCTTAGAAGTGCTGTCGCAACTGTTATTTGTAATCCATTCCAAGCACTTTTAAGAACTATAGGGTTCAGTGAAGGATTTAGTGCTGAGGTTATGAGGGATAAGATTATATTTAGACCTCCAAAATGAATACCTTTTAATATTTCTATTAGGATAGGAATGTAAGCTATTGATGGTAAAAATGTTATTAGAGGTACTGCAATCTTTGTTAATTTCATATACCTTTAGTAAAGACTATTAAGTTGATCATTTGTTATTTCCTTGGCTGATTGGTCGATTAACATTCTTCCATCTTTAAGTCCTATGACTCTGTCAAAACAATTAATTAGTTCTACCTGATGCAGACTAATTAATAATGTCCCTGGGACTCTGATTGAACCTGTTTCATTTTGATTTATGAATAACTCGAGTATTTTTCTTGACAATAATGGATCTAGGCTTGAGAAAGGTTCATCAGCAAGAACTATTTCTGGCTCTTGTCTTAAAAGACGTGCTATCGCAACTCTTTTTCTTTGTCCTCCAGATAACTTGCTTATTTGTGAGTACATAATTTCTTCTGGAAGTTTAACTGAATTGAGACAGGTTTTACATAGTTCCTTATCTATTGATCCAAATAAGTTTCTGAGTGACCAAAAGAAATTGTGCTTACCTAATGCTCCACAGTTAATATTTTGAGCAACATTTAGTTCTTCTACTAGAAATAATTCCTGCCATATAGTCCCGATATTTGATAATTCTCTATTTGAGTTGTTGTTAATTAGTCTACCCTTCCAAAATACATTTCCAGTGGTTGGTAATAGTGATCCATTTGCAATAGATATTAGTGTACTTTTCCCTGAGCCACTTTTCCCTACTAGAGCAATTCTCTCGTTTTGCCTGATTGTAAGATTAATATTCTCTAATCTAATCTTTTCCTTACTGTGGATATTTATGTTAACTAATTCAAGTAATTTAATCACTTTATCTTCCCAATTTTTCTAGCAATACGTTCTATTTCATTGTAGTTTTCATGACTTGAAGTTATAAATTTACTTGCACCAAACAGTTTGAGTATTTGCTTTTGTCTCGTAGAGCTTTGATTTAATTTAAGGAATACAGTTGTTAATTTTTTTGTAAATCCTTCTCCAAATGTTTTATCGAGATCTGGTTGAGCTAACCAATGATAATCGTAGTAAGTAGGTGTTCTCCAAATTACATAGACTTTGGAAGGATTAATACGTCCTCTTTTAAGGTTACTTTCCCATACTTGTTCATTTAGTGCTCCAGCATCATAAGAACCACTTTGTACCAGAGCTAATGTTGCATCATGACTTCCGCTAAAACCAACTGTTCCACCTTTGAAGTCTGTTATTTCTAGACCTGCTTTATTCATGAAATATTGCGGCATTAGTCTTCCGGATGTAGAACTTTCGGAGCCAAAGGTAAAACGTTTCCCTTTTAGAGATTTCAAGTCATTTATATTATTTAATTTATTTATTGAGCTTTTCTTATTTGCAATAAATACACTACGGAATTCTGCATCTATGTCTCTTTGTGCTAATACTATACCACCATTATTTTGGAGCCTTGCTTGCACACCTGTTAAGCCTCCAAACCAAACAATATCGAGATTGCCTGTCTTAAATGCAGTTACAGCGGCGGGATAATTTATGACTGGTTTATATTTGACCATGACATTAAGTTGTTCATTTAATTCAGACGCAAGTACTTTATATAAACGGTTTAACTGTTCAGGATTTTGATCTGGAATTGCCCCAATAAATAAAGTCTCTTCATTCTTATTTATGATTCTTTCTTTCTTTGAAATTAAATCAATGTTGTTTAATTTGTAAGTGAAGAATATACTTAATATACTTATGCTAGCAATGGGAGTTATAAATAGTAATTTCTTATTTCTTTTGAACTTGGTTGATTTTATAAATCTTGATGATGAACCTTTTGCTTTTAAATAGAGACTTGTTAATAATACCTTAGTATTATATATTTGATTTTTTAATTTTGCTAAATCCTCAGTGTCTAAGTATGTTCTTTTGCCGCAGTATTGACAATCTATATATTCTGAGGATTTAACCCATTTGATTGGACCTCCACATTTCTTACAGCTATCAGGTATGTTTTTCATACGAGCAATATAGGTTGAATAGGTAAGTTCTTTTTAATTTTAGCTGCATTGAGATAAAAAAATTATCTTGTTTTCATTGCATAATCATAACTAGATAACTAACTAATAATTGACTTAATTATATTTTTAGAAAGAAGCTATCAACTTTTCTAATCTATCAATACCGTCATTTAGAGTTTTAATTGATGAAGCGTAAGAAATTCTTATACAGTTATCATCTCCAAAGGCTATTCCAGGGACAATAGCTAGACCAACTCTTTCTAATGCATAATTGCAAAAACTTATTGAATCAATTTTTTTTAAGTTTATTTCAGGGAATACGTAAAAAGCTCCCTGTGGTTGAACAAATGAAATTCCTTTTATTTTTTTAAGCCTGTTAGTTATTAAATCTCTACGCTTATTGTAAATTTGTGCCATCTCATGTACGCAGTCTTTTGAACCTTGAAGTGCAGCAATAGCGCCTTTCTGAGCAAAGCTGCAAACGTTGCTTGTACTTTGACTTTGTATTGCAATTGCTTTTTTAATTACTTGTGGATTCCCGCTTAAATATCCCACCCTCCAGCCTGTCATTGCCCATGCTTTAGCAAAACCATTAACCGTGAAAACTCTATTTTGGAGATCGGGTGCGATTTTTCCAAAACTGTGATGAACCTGATTACTAGAAATAAGGAATTCATAAATCTCATCACTCATTAATAATATTTTGGGGTGTCTTCTTAGGAACTCTGCTATAGCATCTAAATCTTTGATTGATAGTACGCAGCCTGTTGGGTTGTTTGGAGAGTTGAGGATCAATAATCTTGTCCTTTCATTTGTTTTTTCTTCTAATGAGTCAATATTGATTTTGAAGTTATCTTTGGTTGATAATTCTATTTTTATTGGCTTAGCTCCTGCTAAAAGAGTTATCTCTGGGTAGCTAAGCCAATATGGTGAAGGTATGAGAACTTCATCTCCTGGATTTAGAATTACTTGTAATAAATTGTAGATTGCTTGTTTTCCACCATTTGTGACTAAGACATTTTCAGCTTTAGTTGGGATTTTATTTATATTGGATTGTTTCTCTGCAATTGCTTCTCTTAGTTCAGGATCTCCCGCGGCAGGTCCATAACGAGTTTTCCCCTCCTTCAAGGCTTTTAAAGTTGCTTCCACTATGAAATCTGGAGTATCGAAGTCAGGCTCTCCTGCACTTAAACTACAGATATTTTTACCTTCAGCTTCAAGAGCCTTAGCCTTTGAACTTATCTCAAGGGTTAGAGAAGGTTTAATAGAGAGAGCTCTTATTGATATCTGTGTTTTATCAGTCATCTTCGAAGCATAACTTCCAAATGTTCTTCAATTATTCACTTTCAAAGTGAATAGATATATTAGATAACTTACTACTTAATCAAGTACGTGCATGCCTTTGATGAATATTAACTTTCTAATTGCCTCCAAGGATCCAAAAGGATTGTCTAACTTTTATAGCAAGATCAATTCTGACAAGGTTATTAAAGGTTTTAATTCAACTCATTATTTTATTTCGTTAAGCAATAGAAGCAAAATAGATTTTTATCGACCTGGTAAGAATTATGAATGGACCAACAGAGGGAATTCAGCTTCACTTTGCTTTGAAGGCAAACCTTCAATTGAACCTTTAAAAGCTATAGAAACTTGGTCGCTGGAGTTGTTAAAATTAGGAGGAAAAACTAAATCATCGTCCAGACTGGAAAAATTTGGTGCTGAGCTCTGGATGCTTGATCCAGAAGGTAATCATTTCTTGATATTGGTACCATTTTTTAAGAATGTTATTTAAAGGTTTAAATTGTCAATGATAAATCATTCAGATTTGCCTCTTTGTGAAGTTTGTAAGTCTGATATCTCTACTAATAAAATTGTTGTTGCACGGGGAAACCCTAATGCATCATTGATGATTATTGGAGAAGCACCAGGAGCAAAAGAAGAAGAAATTGGCCAACCATTTGTAGGCAGGTCAGGAAAATTACTCGATAAATTGCTTATAAATTCTGGAATTGATATTGCTTTAGATGTTTACTTTTGCAACGTCGTAAAATATAGACCTCCTAAAAATAGACGTCCAACAAAAAGAGAAATAGAGGAGAATCTACCCTGGTTATATCAACAAATAAAATTAGTTGATCCTGATATTGTTGTTCTTGTAGGAACAACAGCAGTTGAATCTATTCTGAGAATCAAGACTCGGATTAGTTTTCTTAGGGGTAAATGGATAAAATGGGAGGATAAAATCGTTATGCCTGTTTTTCATCCCTCATATCTATTGCGGAACCCTTCAAAAGAAGAAGGAATGCCTTTTGCTCTTTCACAATTGGATTTCTTAAAAGTTAAAGAAAAAATGGATCACTCCGAAGATTCCTCGAATATGTCATTCTTATAATTAAAAGAGGCCCAGTTATTAAGTCATGATTGCGACCCTGGAAAAGAATAATCACTCACAGCGTTATAGCACCCGAATTAATCGTAGAGAGACAAGAACAGTAATGGTTGGAGATATAGGTATAGGAGGGGATAATCCTGTTCGAGTTCAATCAATGATTAATGAAGATACTATGGATGTTGAGGGGGCGACAGCAGCAATAAGGCGATTACATGAAGTTGGCTGTGAAATTGTTAGATTGACAGTACCTACACTTGCTAGTGCTAAAGCTGTCGGAGAAATAAAGAAGCTTCTTTCTACCACTTATCAACCTGTCCCTTTGGTCGCAGATGTTCATCATAATGGGATGAAAATTGCTTTAGAAGTAGCGAAACATGTAGATAAAGTTCGTATAAATCCAGGTCTATTCGTTTTTGAACGACCTGATCCGAATAGAAAGGAATTTACTAAAGATGAAATTAATATTATAAAAGAAAAAATTGTTCAAAAATTCAAACCAATAGTTAATACTTTAAAAGAACAAAATAAGGCACTTCGTATTGGGGTTAATCATGGTTCTCTAGCAGAGAGAATGTTATTTGCATACGGAGATACCCCTTTTGGAATGGTTGAGTCAGCTATGGAATTTATTAGAATATGTGATTCTCTAGACTTTCATAATATTGTAATTTCAATGAAGGCTTCTAGGCCTCCAGTAATGCTTGCTGCCTATAGGATGATGGCAGATACGATGGATAAAGAAGGATTTAATTATCCTTTACATCTAGGAGTTACTGAAGCTGGTGATGGAGATTATGGAAGGATTAAAAGTACAGTTGGGATAGGTACTTTGTTATCTGAAGGTATTGGCGACACAATAAGAGTCTCTTTAACTGAAGCTCCTGAAAAAGAAATACCAGTTGCTTATTCAATTTTGCAAGCGGTTGGGTTGAGAAAAACAATGGTTGAATATATAAGTTGCCCTAGTTGTGGTCGAACTTTATTTAACCTTGAAGAAGTCGTAGCAAAAGTTAGAGCAGCTACCGAGCATTTAACAGGCTTAGATATTGCTGTAATGGGTTGTATTGTTAATGGTCCAGGTGAAATGGCAGACGCTCATTATGGATATGTCGGTAAAGGTGTAGGGACTATTGCTCTTTACCGGAATAGAGATGAGATTAGGCGTGTAGCAGAAGAAGATGGAGTCCAGGCCTTGGTTGATTTGATAAAAGAGGATGGGAAATGGGTCGATCCATGAATAAAGGACTCATTTATCAACAATGTTGTTTAAAAAAATTAAAAAAATTAAAAAATTTAAGAAAATCAAATAAATATGTTTAAGAAACTTTTTAAAGCTTTTTTATTTTTAGTTTTTATTACTTCTCCATCTTTATCTTTTCAAAGTAATGCTTCTACCTTTGTAACCGATAGTCCAAAGGAAATTATTGATCAAGTATGGCAGATTATATATCGAGATTTTCTAGATTATTCAGGTAAATTCAAATCAGAGGAATGGATTAAATTAAGGAAGGATATATTGTCGGGTAAGTATTATGAACCTGAAGATTCATATATTGCAATTAGAGAAATGTTGGCTCAGTTGGATGATCCTTATACAAGATTTTTAGATCCAGAAGAATTCAATGAAATGCGAATAGACACATCGGGCGAATTAATGGGTGTTGGTATTCAAATTTCACTTAATGAAGAGACAAATGAGATTGTTGTGGTGTCACCCATAGATGGTTCTCCAGCATTCAATGCAGGAATTAAAGCTAAAGATATTATTGTATCTATTAATGAAAAGTCAATTGATGGTTTAAGTATAGATAATGCTGTTAAACTTATTAGAGGTAAGAAAGGGACGAAAGTTGAACTAGGTATAATTAGAGGCGATGACTTTTTTAAAGTGTCCTTGATAAGGGATAGAATAGAAATTAATGCTGTTGATAGTAGAATTAATAATACAAATATAGGAGCAAAAATTGGTTATATAAGATTAAAACAATTCAATGCTAATGCTGCTAAAGAGATGAGTTATGCACTTAAAAAATTAGAAAGGAAAGAACCTTTTGGGTATGTTTTGGATCTTAGAAGTAATCCTGGTGGCTTACTTGAGGCGAGTATTGAAATCGCTAGACAGTGGATAAATAAAGGGATTATTGTTAGTACTAAAACAAAGAATGGGATTACAGATGTTAGAAGATCTAAAGGTAGAGCCTTAACAGATAGACCAGTAGTTGTTCTTATTGATGAAGGATCAGCTAGCGCTAGTGAAATATTATCTGGAGCCATTAAGGATAATAATAGAGGAATACTTGTAGGGAAGAAAACCTTTGGGAAAGGATTAGTTCAATCAGTAAGATCACTTCCAGACGGCTCTGGGCTTACGGTCACAGTCGCTAAGTATTTAACACCTAGTGGCAAAGATATTAATAAACATGGTATAGAACCTGATATAAAAATTGATTTATTATTGAACAATGGTAATAAACTTACTAACTTAGATTTGGGTACACTAAATGATAGTCAATATATAAAAGCTGAGAATTTTCTGACTAATAAGTTTAATATTTTAAATAATACAACATCTTATAATCCGAATAAATCTAATTTGAATTTCGCCTTAGACTATTAATCCTTGTCTATTCTCATATAGCCATACCAGTCTGGATGTAATTCTTGACTTCTCTCTTTTGGATCAATGATAAGTTTTACTTCCCAATTTCCTATTCGGTTAATTGAATGTATCTCATCAACTTGAGAGATATTACTTATTTCTGACCAGTCATCATTATGTTTAGACTGTATAATATCCGTCCAATAATCTTTTGCTTTTCTTTTTGCTTTTAATACTGAATCAGCAACAACTAATCTAAATGAATGTTCCTCTGACATTCTTTCTGGATTGTATCCACCTAAATTAACAAACCAAAGTCTTTTATCATTACAAAAACTATTCTTTGGATACGTCTTGTTTTCTTCAGTTATTTTTATTTCATACCCATCAATATATTTTATTGCTTTGTAGCTATCTATGTGAAGTCCTTTTAGTTGTCCAAACCATTCTTTTCTAAGAGTTGGGAAAGTCTCATGAATTCTTTCTCCTATAACCCATCTAACATCATGAACCTCTATATTGCTTTTTGAGGTTCTTCCCCCTAATACAACAAGGAAAAGAGATAAATCCATGCTTTTAATTTATTTAGAAGATGTTTAATCTAAAAGTTATTTTAAATTATTAGCTATATAAACTAATTACTCATGTCAAGCATCCTTCTTAGTGGTTTATAAGCCATTGATCTAATTTCTTCATCCATTTTTAATTCTGGCTTCATTTCTTTCAGACAGTTATAGACTTTCTCAAGAGTATTCATTCTCATATAGGGACATTCATTACAGCTACAACCATCTAGTCCTGGAACTTCTAGATATGTTTTTAAAGGATCTTTCAATCTCATTTGATGAATAATTCCTGGTTCGGTAAGAACTATGAACTTTTCTTTCTTACTTGATTGAGAAAAATCAAGTAACTTACTTGTTGAACCGATGAAATCAGCATGATCTAAAAGGCTTTCTTGGCATTCTGGATGTGCAAGTACTTCAGCGTTTGGATTCTTGATTTTTAGCTTTATGAGAGCTTCTTCATTAAAAGTTTCATGTACGAGACATCTTCCTGGCCACAAGGTTAATTTTCTTCCACTTTGGCTTTCAACCCATCTTCCCAGATTTCGATCTGGAGAAAATAAAATTGGTAGATCTTTTGGTAGTTGAGTTACGAGATCTACTGCATTACTGCTAGTACATATAAGATCACTTTTCGCTTTAACTGCTGCGCTGCAATTGATATAACTAATTGCAAAATGATTTGGATGTTTGTCTAGAAAACTTTGAAATTCATCAGGGGGGCAATCATCTGCAAGTGTGCAACCTGCGTCAAGATCGGGAAGAAGTACGGTTTTATCTGGGCATAAAATTTTTGCTGTTTCTGCCATAAAATGAACACCACAAAAAACAATTACATCCGCATTTGTTTCAGAAGCCTTTCTTGATAGTTCAAGTGAATCACCAATAAAATCTGCAATGTCTTGTATCCCAGGCTCTTGGTAGTAATGAGCAAGAATTATGGCATTTCTTTTTTTGCGCAAGAAATCTATCTCATCGATGAGTTCTTTGCCTTTATGGGAGACTGATATATCAGTCTTGTAAGAGGAAACAGTAGTAATAAGTTCCCAAATGATCTTATTGGGGCAGTATAGAGGTTGCCTTACTACAAAACCTGTCAGTTATCCGAATTGCTATTGCTGGAGATCTTCATGGGTCCTGGGGTCAGGAGGATCTTGAATTACTTAAAGAACTATCTCCTGATGGTGTTTTGTTCGTCGGAGATTTATCAGATGGAGATTTAAGGATTGCTAAGGCAATAAGTAAAATTTCTATTCCTACCGCTGTAATGCTTGGAAATCATGATAGAGGTAATGACGGATGTGGAAATGTTTTAAGAGCTCAATTGGACTTATTGGGGGAGAAAGTTTGTTCTTGGGATTTATCAAAATGGAAATTAGACAGTCTTTCTGTCGTGGGTGCTAGGCCATGTAGTGGGGGTGGAGGCTTTTTCCTGACACCAGAGGTTAAGGCGGTTTTTGGTCAGGTTGAGCTAAATGTATCCGTTAATCGCATAGTTTCTGCAGCCAAATCAGCACCAGGATCCGTGCCCCTTTTAATTCTTGCTCATTCTGGGCCAGTTGGTCTTGGATCTGAAGCTTCAAGCTTATGCGGAAGGGATTGGAAATTACCTTCTATGGATTGGGGCGATAAGGATCTTGGGTTAGCTCTAGATCAAATTAGGAAATTTAGGATTCCTGAACTAGTCGTGTTTGGCCATACTCATCATCAATTAAGAATAGGCGGTAACAGGACCAGAAAAACCTTCGCAAGGGATATTTGGGGTACTTCATACTTGAACGCGGCATGTGTCCCTAGACGAGGTATCGACTCAACGGGGCAGAATCTATGTCATTTCTCTTGGATTGAATTCACTAAAGGTTCTTTAACTCATGTTTCTCATAGATGGTTTCGTAAGGATGCCTCTATTGCATATGAAGAAATACTTTTTCCAGAATGAGTTGATATCATTTCTGGGATAAATGAAGTAATAATTTATTTGATTTCTTTTTTTGACTCTATTTCAGGGGCCTTAAATTTTCTTTGTGCAATTAAATATGCTCCGGTTGCAGAACCTAAGAAACTTAAAATATTTCTAAATAATGGTAGAAGATCCGTTGTCCTAGTTATAATAGGGGCAATACCAAATATTCCAAATAAGATTATCCATAAGGGAGAAAGAAGTAACAGCCATCCAATGGAGAATGCCTCTTTACCGTCTCTCGGAGATGCTGCAAAACCTGCAATTATTCCACCTAAAATAGATGTTAATAAGGTAAACAGCCACTGCTCTTTTGGTAATCCAGGGACTACTTCACATCCCCCTCGATCTAAACAAGTTTCAACAGCTTTTATCGATGATAATATTGAACCATCTTCACCATTGTCTCTGACATAGAATTGATTGCCATATCTAGTTTGTAATTCTACCCAGAATATCCTTGGCATAAGGGCAAAATATGCATCCCCAACGTTAAAACTAAGTAGATTTCCTCCTCTAGGATCAGCTATTATCAAAAGACTTGTTTCATCAAGATTCCAATAATCTTTAACAGCTAAGCCAGGTGTCTTTTCGAATTGAGATAGTACTCTGATCTTCCAACCGGTTTCTTTTTCGTAAGTATTTAACGAGGTCTCTAGTTCTGATCTTTGTTCTTTACTGAGAGCTTTAGCTAGATCAATTATTGGTGTTTGTTCTTTTGGTAATAAATCCGGATTATCGTAAGCAAATGCACTTACCTCCGCACTAACAATGATCAAGAGGCCAATAATGAAAGTTATGGCTTTTCGAAAAGATCGTTTGAGCATGCGTTTTTTTTTCTTTAAATATATTCTGTTCAATGATTGATTTGACTGCGAGATGTCCAAATTGGTTGGCTGGCCGTTTAAACGATCAGGGTGGAGCAATTAGCTTTTATCAATATATGGATTTGGTTTTGAATGACCCCGATCATGGTGCCTATTCAACTGGCAGGTTGAGAATCGGGAGAGATGGAGATTTCTGTACTTCGCCTTCCTTAAGCAAGGATTTTGGACTTTTACTGTCTAAGCAAATTGTTGATTGGCTTTTACAACTTGAGAAAGTAAGTAAAAAAAATCAATTTCTTTCTTTAGTTGAGATTGGTCCTGGGGAGGGTTTTCTATCAAGAGATTTGATAAATAATATTGCTGTAATCGCCCCAGATTTGATTGCAAAAATTGAACTCGTTTTAGTTGAACTTAATGAAGGTATGAGATTACGACAAGAAAAAGTAGTTAATAGTTTAAAGGATATTAAAATTCGTTGGACTAATTTGGATGAGCTGACAAATAATCCAGTAACAGGTGTGGTTATTGCACATGAGGTCCTTGATGCATTTCCAGTAGAGAGGTTGGTTTTTAGGCAAAATAATTTTTTCAGGCAAGGTGTGGCATTACAAAAAGTAAATAATAGTTATTATTTAGAATTTATAGATTTAAAAACTACTATGGCTATCGATAGATTTATTGATGAGAGTAATAACTTGTTGGGAATTGATTTTCCTCCAAAGGATATTTGTGATGGATGGACAACTGAATGGCATTGTGATTTACCCCACTGGTTCAAGGATATCTCTAATGCGTTGATTGATGGACCTCTACTTATAGTTGACTATGCAATGGAATCTAAACGTTATTATAGTAAAAGAAGGGAGGATGGAACTTTAATTTCTTATCGAGGCCAAAAGGCTAGTTCGAATATTTTAAAAGAATCTGGTTATTGTGATTTAACATCACATCTATGTTTGGAAGCAACTATTTCTTATGCAATTAGAAATAAATGGAGATTCTTAGGAGAGACAAGACAAGGACAAGCCTTATTGGCCTTGGGGCTTTCTGAATTACTTCATTCCCTTAAATTTATTCCTAATAATAATATTGTTTCTGCTTTGGATCGAAGAGAATCATTATTAAGACTTGTCGACCCAATGGGATTAGGTGAATTTAGATGGCTAGCCTTTCAGAAATTTAATAATAACGATTTAGTGATAAAAAGTCGCTTTCTAGAAGCCCCGATTATGTAAGGCTTTCTAAGCATTCTGTTATCTCTTTAGTTGTTATGTCATTAAATATATTCACATCTCCAATTTTGGTAGGTAACACAAAACATATTTTACCTTCTTTGACTTTTTTATCTCCTTGAAGAGAGCTCAATACTTTATCTAGCTTAAGTTCTGGCCATCTAGACGGTAGACCTGCATTTTTAATTAATTGTTTTTGCCTTTTGGCCTCTGTGTCTTTCCATAAGCCTCTTCTTACTGCTAGTTCTCCTACTGCAACCATTCCCATCGCGACAGCCTCACCATGAAGCCAAGTTCCATAGCCACAAAGGTTTTCTATTACGTGACCAAAAGTATGCCCATAGTTTAAAAATGCCCTGATACCACTTTCTTTTTCATCAAGAACTACAATTTTTGCTTTTGAGCTTGCAGATCGTTCGATAATTTCTTCTAGCAATTTCTCTTTTAGATTACATAAATCAGAAATAAGTTCATGATTCTCTAGGAGCTCAAATAAGTCTGGATCTGATATTACGCCATATTTTATGACTTCCGCCATCCCCGCTCGGAATTCTCTAGCTGGAAGAGTATTTAAGGTTGAGGGATCTATTAAAACTAATTTAGGTTGATGAAAGGCGCCTATTAAATTTTTACCCTTCGAATGGTTTACTCCTGTTTTGCCTCCAATAGATGCGTCTACCATCGCCAATAAAGTAGTTGGGATTTGTATTACTTGAACTCCTCTCAGCCAAGTAGCGGCTGCAAAACCAGTCATGTCGCCAATCACGCCTCCTCCAAGAGCAATCATTAATGAACCTCTTTCAATCCGGGCTTCATAGGCTGCATCGTGAATTGAGTTTATTGATAATTGATTTTTCTGCTCTTCCCCAGCTTCTATTGAAAGTAATGAAGATTTATATTGATGTTGGTTAAGACTATTCAGGACTCGTTCTCCATAGCTTTCTTCAACAATTTTATTAGTAACAACAAGTATTTTAACTCCTTTTTTGATACCAATTTTGACTAATTCATCGCCAATACAGTCGAGACAATTGCTTCCAATTACTACCTCATATGGATTATTAGCTAGTGAAACTTGAATACGTCGATTTTCTTTGTGCACAATTGTATGAGGTAAAAATAATTGCCTAAATTTTCAGGCGAAATCTCTTTGATAATAAAATAAACTTAGCTAGAAGATAGGTTTAAGAACCTCTCATTAACAATACTTGTTTAGTTACAGAATGACTTTTATTACAAGTTCAAAAAATTTTCTACTTTAAATAAATCTAATGGGTTGTGTTTAAAGGGTATTCTTTATTAAAATCACTTGGAGATGGATTTATTTTATCTGTTTGTATAGTCAGTAATGTTCTTATAAAGCATTACTTCTTGAAAATGTTCAAAAAATGAGGATTTGAATTAATGATTGGGGTTGTTGGAGGCGGGCAGCTAGCAAAGCTACTTGTAACAGCAGGAAAAAAAAGAGCTGTTGATGTTGTCGTGCAAACCATTTCAAAGTCTGATCCTGCTGCAGTTGTAGCTTCAGAAGTTGTTTTATCAGATCCCACAAATGTAGAAGGTACAAAATTGTTAGCTGAAAAGTGCAGGTCTATAACTTTTGAAAATGAATGGGTTGATATCGCTAGTTTGATGACTCTTCAAAATCAAGGGGTATCATTTTTTCCTAAAATTGAATCCATAACTCCTTTGATAAATAAAATTTCGCAGAGAGAGTTATTAAACCATCTCGATATTCCATGTCCAGAATGGATGCCTATGCCAATAAATGAATCTTCAAGCTTTATTTTTCCTAAGGAATGGAGCTTTCCAGTAATGGCCAAAGCTGCTAGTGGGGGTTATGACGGAAAAGGAACAAAAATCATACAAAACCTAAAACAATTAGAAGAATTGATCGCACTAAATAATGATGTAAAATGGTTTATTGAGAAATGGGTTAGTTATGAGAAAGAATTGTCAATTGTCGCGACAAGAGATGTAAACGGTATTGTCCGTAGCTTTCCCATAGCAGAAACTTCTCAATCTAATCAAGTTTGTGATTGGGTTATTGCTCCTGCTCATATAAATCATAATGTCCAGTTAATGGCTAAGAATATTGCATCATCTTTGTTAGCTGAGTTGGATTATGTTGGTGTTTTAGCTATCGAATTTTTCTATGGCAAGGATGGATTACTTGTAAATGAAATAGCACCTAGAACTCATAACTCAGGACATTTTTCCATAGAGGCTTGTAGTAGTAGTCAATTTGATCAACAAATATGTATCTCTTCAGGTATACCTGTTCCAATGCCTGAAATGACTGTACCTGGTGCGTTAATGGTTAATTTACTTGGGTTACCAAGTAATTATCCTGTTTCTATAGATGGCCGATTAGAGGCATTGAAAATTATTCCTGGTATTAATGTTCATTGGTATGAAAAAAAAGAGGAGAAAACAGGGAGAAAACTTGGTCATGTTACATATTTATTAGAGAAGGATGATGCTATATCTCGAAAAGTTGAAGCAACTGAAGTTTTAAAAAAAATAAGATCAATTTGGCCTAATTGTTAATCAAATTAGTTTAGATTGAAGAAAGTACTGCCTTGTTGGTAATGGCCTTTCCAAGTGCTCTGATCTGACTCTCTTTCGACTTGGGGAGTCTGTCGTGAAAGTAACGTATACCGGCTAGTTCCGGAAACGAAGCTTCACTTTGAATCCCCCCTCTGGTTTTTCCAGGTCGATGCTTCTTGGGTCATACGGCATGGCGGTACTAACCCTTAAAATTATGTTATGAATTAGTTCGTTATTGGTTAATTGAATTTCCCAGGTATTTCTACAACCTTCTTTAGTAGAGTAGATTTTTAAAGAATTCTTATTTATATTTCTGGACCAAGTATTTTATAGACTTGGGCGTAGCAATGATTATTAATGCTTATGTTCTTTTGCAAGTTTGATTCCATTATGTTTTCTTCTTTTATATTGTAAATTACAAGAAAATATAAACTCTTCTCCCGTCTTGATTAGAAAAATGATATGAGAAATATGCTTTACTAACTTTTAATATAAATAAAAAATGAAACGCTTCTTCCTAATCGCTTTAACTTCATGTCTTCTAATTCCTAGCAATGCTGATGAGAGAATATACGAAACAAAGAATATTTGTGCTCTTTACTATGCAACTGAAATCAATGGTACTAAGGCGGCAACTTTACTTGGAATAAAAAACTCTGGAAGAGTTGGGTCAAGAGTGGAACAATATTGTAATTTCTTTCGATAAATAATGCATGAATTACTTTTTAAAAATAATGAGATAAAAAATGAAATATAAAAGTCTGAATATCATTTTGAAAATTCTATATTAGTATTTTCTAGATTTAAAGTTGTGTTATCAATAGTAAATTATTAATGATAGATGTTTTTTAATTTTCTCCTTATGATAATAATCTAATACCAATAACTATAGATTTTCTAAACGTTTTAGATAGATAAGAACTTTTACTTATTACATTTAAAGACAAGTTGATTAAAATCAGTTCTAGATAATCCATGTCATAATGGAACAAACTCATAACTATGCTATGAACCTCTTAGTCCCTTTGATGGGAATAGGTCCTCTTCTAGTTCTTTTTATATTAAAGGGTGATGAAAAATCTAGGAGATAAAAAAGATTGAATAGATCAAGAAATTGAGAATTATTTTCAAGTGTTCAATTAGATCAAGTTAAAAGCTTTCTACTTCGTCTGTTTAATCATTATTCTTAATTAAAAAGAAATTGGGTTCATGTTATTCAAGCAATTATGGAATAGTATGTTTTATTAATTAATTTGATGAATAGATAAGCTAAGCAAAATATTTAAATTTAGACATAATCCAAATTTAAAAAGAAAAATAAAGAGTTTGTTAGTTAGAATTTTTTATGAAAATTAGAAGTTAATCTTTATATTTAAATTCCTTATTACAGTAATAAGTTTTTCTGTGTACGGGGATCCACTTTCATTATTATATTCATTGTATTGTGTTTTTTTATTAAAATATTATTATATTTATTTTTAATTCCCAATGTTTGAGAATAAGACCCAACAGTTTTCAAGGTTTTATTTGAATGATAATAGGTCTAGATTTTTTGATTTTAAAGAAACAGAATTTCATGTTGAAGAAATTAAAGTTTCCACTCAAAAAGGGAAGTAAATCTTAGTAGATACCTTTTGTCGGAAATTTGTGGATTGCTTTTTAACAGAAATCTCTTAACTCTTTCCATTTGTTTAAACCATTTTCAAAATTGTCAAGTTCTCTTTTACTTGCACTCTTTAGTTCAAAGGCCTTTATGAGAGATTCGCTGGCCTCAACTCCAAGCTTTCCTGCTTTTTTTTGGTTGATGCATCCCATCCTTTTATTACCTTCTTTTAAAGCGGATTCTGCTTTTTTTAAATATTTGGATGCTAAGGCGATTTTATTATTCCAATTAGATATGGAACTCTCAAATTCATTTATATCTTCCGCAATGACTGGTCTTCCTTGAAAGAGTAATGTAATTACTATTAAAAATAAAACTAGTAATTTTTCCAATTTGAAATTTATAAAGTTATTTATTACTCTAGATAGTTAGGCTAGAAAAAACTATTATTTTATACTCTCTATTGATGTTTACTGCTTTTTAGACTTCTGAGTTATTTGTTAAGTGGCATTTATACTTAGTGACTAATATTAATTTTTCCATCTCAAATCGATTAATAATCTTTAGGAATTTTTGATTGCATTAAAATTATGCTATTACTTGACTCAGTTTTCATTGGAGGGAAATGATCAAGCCAATTCAAAGAAAAACTACTTTAAAATGGAGTTCAGATGGAGAGCTCTCTTCAGTTGATATGGCTAGAATATTAGACCTTTTAGCTGATAAAGAATTAACTCAATGTGCTTTAGCCTGTGACGCAAATAGAAAATCCTCAGAAATATTATTTCAGTTAGAAGACAGATAATAAGTGGATTTACCTAAAGAAGTTTTGTTAATTTGTTATACATAATTAATTATCAAGATGTACATTTATAACCCATAGGGAAAAAAGGATGAAAAATGCACAAGATAGATACTTTGAATGTTTGGAGGTTTGTATTGAAGATGAGCAAGGTATGACTTGTAGGCAGGTCTGTGCCCCAATTTTGAATGATGATCCTGCTGACCATCCTACGGTACCTTTAATTAGTGAATAGAAAATAAATAGAAGATATATTTTTTATCTATAAGTAGTTTTAATATTTTCTTTTTATTTTGTAGTTTATTAATATAAATAATGAAATTACTATAATATAACTTCAATGATAAATTGTTTTATATACTTTATTCATGTATTATTTTCTATTAATTCTATAATCATTTTTTTGAAAACAATAAAAAAATGAAATAGATTTATTTCAATTGTTTGAATTCGGAGATACCAGTCTTACAAAAAAACAAATAACCTTATTTAGATGATATTAGTTATCTCTTCAATCATTTTCATTAATTTCTAAACTTTTTTTTGTCAAGAATGAGTATGAGGCTTGGTGTTTCTCTTTCCATTCTTTATGTTCCTGGATTTGTTGCTTTAGTTTTTTTAGGCTTTCGATCTCATTAGGATATACTTTAGCTAAATACTCAGGGTTTAAATTTATATTCCCCTCATATTCATATACCATTTCTTCGAATGATTCGCAGATCCCAAGGATATCAGCCATAAAATCTTCAAATTCGTCAACATTTAATTTTTGTAGAGTCTGTCTTAATTTACTTTGACTGCTTTCTTCTGGTTCCCATTCTTTTTTTAAAACGTGTAATAGATTGAGTTGTCCCATTTTATCTAAATAATCCCACTTCTCAGCATCATCGGCACTGTAAAAGTAGGAACCATCTCCTGATTGATAAAACTTAGCTCTTTCTTTATTCATATGAAATTAGGATTTTAAATATAAGAATTATGCTTGTCTATCTATAAATTAATAGACAAGAAGAGTTCATTTTTTAAAAATGAACTTAGATATTTCCTTAGTGGTTTTCATGAATGTAAATTTATAAAATCCATATATGAGTCAATCATTTTTTGTTATTATTACTCGATTTTTATATTGTTGCAAATTTTTATAGAATTCCTTAGTTATTCTAATCTGTATTAAGCAATTAATTTAAAGAACTAAATGTAATTATATATCGATCTATTCTTAATATTTGAATTTTTTCAACTAAAGAAATCTAAAGGAAAGGGTCCAAGAGTGATTGCCATAACTGAGTCCTGATTCTTATGACAACTGATTATTATTCCTTCGCCAAGCCCATACTCTATCCTTGCATGGATTTCACCACTATTTTGATTGGCCTTTAGGAAAATAGGTCCTTCCATTGATACTTCTGTTGAGACCTTTAATTTTTGCCATCTAAACCTTTTTTCCATTTCTCTAATTACATTAAGGCCATTTTTAAAGGACGGTGCCATTATCCCAACAGTGAACCAGTCTGCATTTTTCATTATAACTTTTAATTCTTTTCGTATTATTTTAGAATCTATTTCATTTAGAATTGGCGCAGTTCTTAAACTATTAAGATCATCAATTTTCATTATGAATTTTTAAAATATTTATAAGATATCAGAGCTTTTATATTTAGCTCTTTTTTCTGTAATTTAAATTGTTTTTAATCTTATTGATTTTTTACCATCTCTATTTAATAATTATTGAACTATTTATGTTCTTTAATCAGTTTAAATGGCTTTTTACTTAATTGTATTAGATTCTTTAATTCTTCTAGATTCGTGCACTTTCTCTAATTCAGTATAAATTTCACGTAATTTTTTCTGAATATGCTCAAGATTTTCGACTGCACCAAGAGAGTTCATAGCTCGTATGAGACTTTCTTTTGCTTCTATTAACCCTCTACATTGAGGGCTTCCAGCTTCAGAAGACATCTTAGAAATAGTTTTTATATTTTTATACTATACCTATTTTTTCTTTATTCCTGCACCTTGGGTTATTGAGTCTATAAGGTCTCATCCGTTACTCCTTAGTGCTCTTATGATGAAATAATTTCTTTATCATTGCTTTATTTTTTAGTCTTGACGAGATCATCTTTTTTCATTAGAAACAAAATTATAATATTTTTTTTCACTCAAAAATGAAAAGTCTTGATATTTCAGGAGGTTGGCTAGTTGATCCTAATAATAAATGGGCCATACATTTTGATTCTAAGGATAATGCAAGTAAAGAAACAGACTCTGAATTCTCTATTGATATGTGGGGTCTTGATTCAGACGGTAATCCACTTAAATTTAAAAGTAGAAGAAAAGCTTCAAAAAATGATTCTCTAAAAACTTGGAATCAATTGGTTTCTTCGGATTGGTCGATGGCTAATTTTAAGAAACTTAAAAGTGCCTGAGTAATACTTTTTGTATAACTAATAGATTATTTAACCTTATTTTCAAATAATAATTTAATAATCTCTTATTGCCGTTTGCTTTTTATTGTGTGAATATATATATGAATTTTTAAAATAGATTTAATACATTGTCCAGAATTATTAACTTCATTATTATTTTTTCAGCAGTTATCAGTAGTTGGACAATGATAGTGCTGATTTCAAATACTTCGTTGGAATTGGAAATAAATGAGGTAATACGAAAGATGTATTTAAACCAAAAAGGCTTTTTGTCTAATGTTAAGGATTTATCTTCCTTATTAGTTGAAGATGCCAATATTAGGTTATTTAGTCATGAAAAGTAACCTTTATTTTAAAACTATATTACATTATATTTTTTAGCTTCTAGAACCAAATTTTATAATATCTAGAAATAGTTACTAATATAATTTTTATTCTAACTATTGTTCATCTAAGTTATTTTATATTTATTCTTTAATATTTTTATAGCTCTAACCACTCTAGTATATTAATATGCTTCAATCTTTTATAATTAATAACTTTATAACATAGGCTATCTAATTATCTAATTATCTAATTATCTTTTAATTTCAATGAATTCCTTATTTAAAATTTATGATTTGAGATTCGAGATTTCATTTAATACGTTTGATCAATTACGGCAAAAACTCTATTTTTACATAAATAATAATATAAAAAAAATCAATATTCCATGTAAAGCAAATATAAATAATAAGTTTTTATTGGACTCAATTCAGATTTGCAGGAGTGAGTTCCCAAGCATTAATCTAATACCTCATTTTAGTATCCAGTATGAGTTTAATTCAACTAAAGATCGTACAATTAATAAGCTAATTAATTTTATAAAATTATCCATTAGATTAGAATGTGAGGATATATTACTTGTATCAGGTTCAGCAAGGAAGTTGTCACTTGATAGTGTAACAGCAATAAATTATCTAAAGGATAATATTATTAAAGGGATCGAACCTATCGGAGTTGCCTTTAATCCTTACTTGCCAGATTTGTTGTTTCTAGAAGAATTAAGAAGATTAAAATTAAAACTATATTCGGGTTTAGTTCATTCAATATGGATTCAGTTCGGTACAAACTATATAGAATTAAGCAAAAATATTTTAGTTTTAAACACTATCTTAAATTTCTACTATAAAGCCAATCCCAGAAGTCCTAAAATAATTTTATATGCGAGTATTTTAGTTCCTTCTAAGTTGTTTAATGCTCGGTTTAAATTTAGACCATGGAAGGGTGTTTATTGTTCTGAAAAATTCTTGAGTTCTCTTGATTATGCGAATGATGTCATTGGAAAAATGTTATGTATCTATAAAAAAAATGGAATTATACCTATTATTGAAACAGACACTTCTAGTGAAAAAAAAATTATAGCTTTAAAAAATTATATTGAGTTTTAGTATATAAATTCCTTTTTAAAAATCCCTTTATTCCTGAATTAAACTTATAAGGCTTCTTCTCGCTCCTCATCTATATACTCCCATACACCTTGTATTATGTTAGATGCATTTAGATTAAGATTATCTTCATATTTTCTATGATGCTTTATTTGTATTATTTCACTATTATTTTCTGAATGATTTAGTTCTAAAACCATTATTCTAAATAGATTTTCTTTAATATGCACTAAAGAAATTTTTTTGCAAGAGTAATTTCAATTAAATAAATATTAGATTTGTATTTTTGAACACGTGTGTTACATTTAGATTAACCTTTTTTGTATTCTGCGTAGGATTAATTACTTGAAGTGTTTTTTCTATTACATGTAGGCATGGCTTGAAAGGATTCATTTCCATTGCGATTATATGAATTAGTGATGTTGACTGATAAATTTTTTTTGTTAGGGGGAAGAGTCATCTATGTTTCATGAAAACTTACTAATTCATTAAATCATCAATTCCTGTAACAAATTATTTAATTGACTCGTATCAGAATATGACATATTTGTTACTTTGTGTGAAGCCTTTCTCGATTGGTCCAAATGCCGCATGATTTCTCAGCATCTCCAATCTCTTGTTAGGACTCCTCTTCCCATTTAATTGAATGCTCTTCTAGCAACTAACCTTATTCCCGTCCTGCATCCATGTGTCACACTTTTCTTTTTCATTTAAGATATGTTCCGCATCTTCGTCTGCTTTGTTGCGTTAATTATCAACTATTTTAATTTAGAATTTTTTTTACTTTAAATTAATTATAGCGTTAATTCTGGAATCCCTTGATAATTATTTTTCTATCATATTCTTTTCAGTTATTATTACTACTATAATTTAGAGATAATACCCTTTATATATTTTCCAATTAAAGATAGTTATTTCGATGCCCCCTTTATTTTGTACACTTGGTCTTAATTTGATTTCTTTTTAATTCACTAAGTAGTAATTTATTCAGTGCTTAATCATCTGCTACAATTAATACACTTTAAATCTCATATAGATATAATTTTTCATTAACAGTTAACCATTACTTGATTTAACTTATAGAATTAATTATTGCTTTATTAACATGCCTAATTCTTGGGATGATTATTACAGTCATTACTCTGACTGGGATGAGGCTCATTCCTTTAATGTTAGGATTCAGCTTCGATTTGAGGAAAATTTAAAATTTCTAGGATATAGTGAATTATTAGAACATGATTTTTTACTATCTTTAGAAGATAGTTTTATTGATAAAGCTCTTCCACAAAATAGAACCTATATTAAGAATGAAGACGAGATTGTTTTATCTTTTGAGGTTCCATTCGATTGGTCGATTGATTCTGATTGGGAAGATAGAGCTTTAGTTCTTTTAGGCATAAAAGAAGAGTGGGTTATTGATTCTTCGGTAGAGGATAATTAGAAGAAGGTATTTTAATTAGTACGATAATTTCCAATTAAAAAAAATATTTTTCTAAATCTAGAGTTGATTTTTCTTACTAAGAATAAAAAAGTAGAGCTAAGCCTCTATCAGTTTGATGGAATTCTTTTTCTTCTCTGCTTAAGTCAATTGCTAATTCCTCACCTTCTTTTATTGCTTGTTCATATGGTGGCTTAGTTGTCTCGATACCTTTGTAGACTGCTGCTATGCCAATGGGAGTGGCATTCCATGCGAAATTCTCAGTTTCGCACATGGGAGGTTGTCTTAAGGCTTCCTCTAGAAGGTTTGTTAGGCTTCCTTTTTTCTCAGTTGTACTAGCAGACATTTTTAAATAATAATGAGGATATTGAAAAAAGAGTTTTAGTTCTGTTTAAAATATTTACTACCTTCTAATTCATAATTTTATTATTTGTGGCATTTTTGTTGATCTCTGCATCCTTT
>QBWA01000010.1 GCA_003283745.1 Prochlorococcus sp. AG-315-B03
TGGACTCAGATTTTTAATTACTCAGACAAGACCAGCAGAATTCCTTTCTGGCACTTCTACTTTCTAGATGGATTAATTGGAGCCTTGATTACTGTTTCTTCTTCAAGCACAATGATCACTGATCCAAATAACATTTATCCCATTAATTCATCTTTCGACTGGAGTTATATATACAGCATCCCTTCATTTTTCGTCCTAATTTCTTTATCCATAAGAAGAATTAGGGATATAGGAAAAGAAAACTTATTTTTTTGGGTCTTCTGTTCATTCATACCCATATACAATCTATATCTTTTTTCTCAACCCTCATCAAATAAATCTATTTCTTAGCGATTAAAAAAGAGTTTTCTTAATCAGATAAATCACTTAATTCAAGCCATCTATCTTCAGACTCTTGAATAAAATCTATAAGTTCTGCCAACTCATTACTCAGTTCAGAAATATTACTACCTTCACTTCCAGATATCATTTTTTCTAGAAGTATTTTCTTCTCCTCTAAAAGAGGCAGTTTGCTATTCAAATCTTTTAATTCTCTTGCCTCTTTGTAGCTAATCCGGTTTGGATTATTTTTAGATTTTGATTCTTTTTGCAATTCATTCTTTATATTTGGATTTTTAATTCCTTTTGTCTGGTTGTTACTATCATCTAAAGTTTTTAATTCCAAAAATCTAGTGTAATTACCTTCATATCTTTTCAATTTACTATTTTCGAAATTGAAGATTCGGTCAATAGTTCGATCAAGGAAATATCTATCATGAGAGACAACAACAACACACCCTTTAAAATCTTCAAGGAAATCTTCAAGGACACTTAGTGTTTGTATATCTAAATCATTTGTCGGCTCATCTAGTAACAATACATTCGGAGCTTGTATGAGCATTTTGCATAGAGTAAGCCTTCTTTTTTCTCCTCCTGAAAGCTTTGATAACGGACTATGTTGCTGACTTGGAGGAAATAGAAATTTTTCTAAAAGTTGAGAGGCTGTTATTTGTGATCCTCCATGATTAATTCTGACCGCTGCCTCCTCTACAAATTCGATAACTTTACGATTTAGCCCATTTCCTTGATTTAAATCATTTGTATGTTGATCAAGATAACCAATGTGAACTGTTTCTCCCATTTTTATTTTTCCCCTACTAGGTAACCTTTTTCCTGCAATAAGATCTAAAAGTGATGATTTACCACTTCCATTTGGACCAATAATTCCTACTCGATCCTCTGGACTGAAGCTATAGGTGAAATCATCTAAAAGCATCGAACTGTTATTTATGTCATTACGCAATAGACCGACACCCTCTGCTTCAATTGCTATTTTTCCAATTCTTCTACTCAGAGAATTCATCTCTAATTGAGCTTTAGCTTGAACTTTTGGTTTGGCTTGCATTTCAGCAATTCTTTGAATACGAGCTTTCTGTTTGGTACTTCTTGCCTTGGGACCTTGTCTTAGCCAAGCTAATTCTTTTCTTAAAACCCCTTGAAATTTCTTCTTTTTCGAAACTTCTGATTGCTCTTGTTCAACTTTCTGTTGAAGAAATTGCCTGTAATTGCCTGAATATTTACGAGCTTCTCCATTATCGATTTCAATCATTCGAGTAGTAACTCGATCGAGAACATATCTATCGTGAGTAATTAGGACAAGGGCTCCATGATAATTATCCAACCAATTTTGAAGCCATTCAACGGCAGAAGCATCGAGATGATTAGTTGGCTCATCAAGAAGTAAAATATCAGGTTTAGATACCAAAGCAGAAGCAAGACAAACTCTTTTCCGATAACCACCAGAAAGTTCCTTTACTGGTTTATCTAAATCTTTAATGCCAAGTCTTCTTAGAATGTCCTGGCATTGCTGCTCTAAATTCCATGCTCCAGCAATATCCATAAGTTCACTAGTCTGCCCAAGTTTTTTTAGAAGATTTTCATCTTGTGGGCTCTGTGCGATTTTTCTACTCAGTTCACTGAAATCAAGCAATAATTTTCTCTTTTCTCCACACCCTTCAAGCACTTCTTCCAAAATGCTTTTTTCACTTTCATAAGTTGTTTCTTGTCCTACTAAAGATATCTTCAATGATGATGAACATTGTCTTTCTCCTTCCAATAAAGGTTCAACCCCTGCAATAACCTTCAAAAGAGTGGATTTCCCAGAACCATTTGGACCAATTAAACCAAGTCTTTCCTTTTTATTAATATGTAGATTTAGATTTCTGAAAAGATTTTTTATTCCAAAGTCTTTTGAAGCATTAATGAGGCTAATTAACACAGCTAACTTCCTTACATCCAAAACCAAGGCTAACGCATAGTTATCTAAGCTTTAAGAGGAAAAATAGATATTTTTTACTCTCTTAGAAAAACCAGTGCAAAATCTATTATTAATCTTCTTATTCAATCTATCTCCAAACAATGGTTTTTCTCTATAATCGACTGTCAAAACAAGCTTTTAACTCCTAGATAAAAACCAACTTTTATTTTAGATATAGATTAAAGAAAAGACTGTCTATGAAACTATTCATCTATCAAAAGAG
Organism: Prochlorococcus sp. AG-315-B03; assembly: GCA_003283745.1. Classification (GTDB taxonomy): domain Bacteria; phylum Cyanobacteriota; class Cyanobacteriia; order PCC-6307; family Cyanobiaceae; genus Prochlorococcus_B. The sequence continues at coordinate 2,520 of QBWA01000010.1, forward strand.
GACTCAAGGACTACATTGCTCAACAATTAATCTTCTAGCATGACAAAACATTTACTATTACAACTCGTTTTTATTTTGAAAGTTTTCATTTAAGTCTCTCCAAAAAACAGATAATAATCAAAGGCAAACTGGTTTAATTTTTGATAGTCGGCCGTTTCCTCTAAGACTCAATGGATACAAATCAAAAAAATTCCAATAATCGAGTGGATAAAGATGGGTATTTACCCTCTTCTAACAAAGAAGGAGCCACAGCTCTATCAATGATGGCAGAGTCGATGACAAGCATGATGCAAAGAGCCAAGCTAGATATCGAAAGTGTTGATCAAAGAGCTAGAAAAGATGTAGAACTCCTAGACCAAAGAGCCAGACTTGATATCGAAAGTGTTGATCAAAGAGCTAGAAAAGATGTAGAGCTCCTCGACCAAAGAGCTAGAGCAGATATTCACCGCGCTGATCAAAGAGCCAGAAAAGACGTAGCACTTCTACAGCAAAGAGCTAGAGAAGATCATGAACAATTAAGTCAAGTCGGTAGAAATAGAGCAAAAAGAGCTACTTAAGACTAAAACCCAATTTATTGATTACTAAATAGCACCTTCAAAGGAAGGAAGGGTCTAAAAGTGATGGGCGATAAGAAAGTATAAATTTTCCTTGTTCAGTCTTAATTGCAGTAATAACATCTTCTCCGGTGTGCCAAATCCATTGCTGTTGAGGAGATCTACCATCAACATCATCACTTGTACCAACTGGAGAACCAAAACGGTGTCTTAACCCTGCCAATACTTCAGTCATATTTTCATAATCAATTTCATAAACAATTTGCTTCAAACCATACTCTTCTTCAACAAGTACACGAAGACTATTCACAGGCAAGCCACTAATCTGAAAATTCCTAACTTCAAAAACATCTATTCCTTCTTTTTCTTGAATAGGTTTTAATGCCACTCCAAGATGACTCTCTAAACTTGAGATCCCCATCCCCCAGTCCAAACCCTCCACACAAGCCTTGGCTGACTGAGGCATGAATTGGATAAGAAAAAGAAGAAAAGCTAAAACTGAATATTTTAGAAATCTTGTCAAATCAATCACTTCATCTTTATCAAAGCTAGTCAGAAAAATGTTAAAAATGATATTTTATGTGCTATTAAAAATTCAAAAACTTATCAAAAGATTAAAATCATAACCAAGTATGGAAATAACTCTTCTCTCTTATCAAATATTCCTCATAAACTTACCTCCTCTATTGCCAGAGATTCCGAATTCGATAGTTTGAAATGTATTAATCATTAAAAATGTCTAACGAGCTTACTATTCTGGTTTGTCTTCCTTTCGCAATTATTCCTACATTCCTAGTCATACTGGATTATCTAAATAAGAAAGATAAAAAAGAACCCATTGTTATTGACTATATGGAGTATGTCAGAAGTAAAGAAAAGGGTGATGTAGTTGATCGATCCATTGCCCAACTCTTAGATATAGAAAAGGTTGCGGCCTAAGATTTTATACAAAATACTAAAGCTAATAATATAGCAAAGATACTAAATGACATATAAGGAATAATCTAAAAAGATGAAAAATCCGAGATATAATACTTAGCATAACTCAAGCTTTTTCATAGATATTTTGGTATGACTGATATTAACTATTGGCTAATGAAAAGTGAGCCTGATGCTTATAGTATTACAGACTTGAGAAACGAAAAAGAAACACTCTGGGATGGAATACGTAATTATCAAGCTAGAAACTTCATGAGGACTATGAAAATTGGTGATCAAGCTTTCTTTTACCATTCAAATACAAAGCCACCTGGAATAGTTGGCCTAATGGAAATTATAGAAACAGGTCTAGTTGATCCATTTCAATTTGATATTAAATCAAAATATTATGATAAGAAATCAAAAGAAGATAATCCTCGCTGGGACTGCGTAAAAACTAAATTCATATGTGAGTTTAGAAATATAATTACTCTAAAAGAATTATCAGAAATATATACTCCAGAAGAGCTAACAGTTGTAAGGAAAGGTAATAGACTCTCAATAATGCCAATAAATAAATCAATTGCAAATGACCTTCTAATAAAACTAAAAAGTATTTAAATATATCTAATAAGATAGACTTCAAAAAATAATTCTTTATAGAAAAAGATAAAAATAAATAACTTCACTCTTAATAAGAGTATCAAATTTTTTCTATAGCATTAAGCAAAAATCTAGTAACATCTTTCGGCCAAAAAATCTCAGCGCCACGATGCAAAGCTTCACTTTGACTCAAAATAAATTTTAAACTCCATCCATACCTATCACCTTTCAAAATTGCTAACCAAGGATTACGTTCAATCTCTAAAGTTATATCTTCCTCACCCATCAGTTGATCTTGAACATCTAGATATTGTTGATGCAAATCCAAAACTACTTGAACAAAAGAATCCCATTCTGAATCACTCAATTCTATTGCCCAATTTTCACCCCCAATAAGATTAGAAAAATAACCTCTTGATGGATCCCTAATCAATCTCCAACCAGGACCTTCTTTTTTTATCAATTATCCTGGCAATAGATCAGGTTGGTCTTGCTCATCACTTAACTCAATTATTGCTCTTTGAACTGGTTTAACTGTTGATTCCTCCAATAATCCATCAAAGTCATCAAATCTTCTTTGCTTAGCTCTGAAAGCAATACGTACCGTTGTGAGATATCGGTTAGTGGAGTGTCTAATTAGGCTTTCACCTCGTTTAGCTAAATCCTTAGAATTCATACCTGAGTCTGACTTGATCACACCGAACATTAATACTATTGATCCATAATAGGAGAGAATCGTTCAATTCCATATAATTCAAAAAAAGAAATATCTCTAGGAGCCTTTCTAAAATATCAAATAACCACAGCTTACTTATTTTCATAACCCTTAAGATGGAATTCTAAAAAAAAAATGGAACCCAATAAAGTTAATCAATTAAATAATCCATCACCAATTGAACAGAGTGAAACAGAGCAAGGAACCTTAGCTATTGATTTAGGGAGTTCTAATACAGTTGTTGTTTTTCAAAAAGAAAATGGTGAACCACCTCAGCTTTTAGATTTACCACCAATTACTAAAAGATCTGGAGAAATACCTAGCTTAATTTGGCAATCATCAACAAAAAATGATGATTTTTTAGTTGGGCAGGAAGTTATTTACTTAAACTTAGATAAAAAAGAAAGAACAGAAAGTCTAAGTCAAGATTTCAAGAGATGGATAGGATCACCTAAAATCAATGATATTTACAATTCAATAATTCCCCCAGAAAAAGCTGGAGAGATTTTAATTAATACAATCTGGGAAAAAGTCTCGAGAAAAAGACAAATTAACAGATTAGTTTTAACCGCTCCTGTCGAGACATACCGTGCATACAGAAATTGGTTGATTAATGTCTGCGATTCTTTAGAAGTAAAAGAAATCGCTCTAGTTGACGAGCCCACTGCTGCTGCTTTGGGTGCTGGTCTTCCTCCAGGCTCAAAGTTACTTGTTGTGGATATTGGCGGCAGTACAATTGACATGTCAATTGTGGCTTTAGAAGGTGGAGAAGGAAAAGCTTCTCCAATTGCTCAACTTGTTAGATTTGATGGAAATAATTTAGAAGGTAAAAGTACACAAGTTCTTCGCACTGCAAAAGTTCTTGGGAAAGCAGGAATACGCTTAGGTGGAAGAGACATAGATAGATGGATTGCTCATTATTTATTACCTGAGATAAAGCAAACAAATCTTATCTTAAATGTTGTGGAAGAACTAAAATGTGATTTGAGCAAAGGAGATTTAAAAGAGACAAAAGTTATTTCAAAAAATCTGAGAATTGATTCAAAAGAGGATATATTTCTAAGACTTTCAAAAAAAGGGCTTGAAGACTTACTGATAGAAAGAGGACTTCTTAAAAGCATTGAAAGTCTTTTTAAAAACACAATTAATGCCGCAAGACGTAATTCATGTCAATTAAAAGATCTTGATAGTATTGTTTTAGTAGGTGGGGGATCCCAAATACCTCTAATTCAAAAGTTCTTAAGAAATCTATGCCAAACAATACCTCTTATAACACCACCTCCTGTAGAGGCTATTGCATTAGGAGCATTAATGTTAACCCCTGGAGTAAAGATTAGAGATGTACTCAATAAAGGTGTATCTTTGAAATGTTGGAACAAGAAAAATAAAAAACATATATGGCATCCTCTATTCTTTGCTGGGCAACCATGGCCAACAATAAAACCTCTTGAACTAATTTTAGCTGCAAGCGTAGAAAATCAATTAAATATAGATTTAATAATTGGAGAACCTGAAGAAAAAGGCTCCCATGAAATATTTTATGTAAATGGATTACCCACAATTAATGAGATCAAGTCTAAAGACAAGATAACACAATTAAACAATATGGTTATTTCTATTCCTCTTGATCCACCCGGACAAATTGGACAAGATTGTATTAAATTTAGATTTACTATTAATAATAATTGCGAACTTCAAATTGAAGGTATAGATTTGAGAAATGAGAATAAAATAAAGACTATGAATTTAGGCAACATTAGATAATATTTAAATAGTTTTTGCTTGATTAATTGTCTGATATTTTTTTACATAAAAATACACCCTCTTCACCATCTAATTCTCTCAAACGAAGGTCAATAGACTCATCTTTACTTGTTGGCACAACTCTTCCACAAAAATCTGGCTGAATTGGCACTTCTCTATGCCCTCTATCAACCATTGTCAACAGCATTACTCTTTTAGCTCTACCCCAAGATTGAAGAGCTTCAAGAGCAGCTCTTATAGTTCTTCCTGTAAAGATCACATCGTCAATTAAAACTACTTCTCTATCTTCCACAGTTGAGGGTAAATCTGTTCCTTGCCCCATTCGAGTACCAACTCGTGAAAGATCATCTCTATAAAAAGTTGGATCTAAGCAACCATGTTCAATGGTCTGATCAGATAAATCCTCTAGATAATGGGCCAACAATTTAGACAAGTAAACTCCTCTAGTTGGTATTCCAACAAGTAACAAGGAGCTATTACTTTGGACCTTTTCAAATATTTGAGATGCCAATCTTCTAAGAGTTCTTTCTAGTTCTTTTTTGGAGAGAATTTCAATCTCTTTATGTATGTTGTGATCTATCATTTTTTTAACTCTCAAGAAATTTCATTTTTCTTAGGAATCACTGAAATACTTATTTAATCTAATTGGGAAAAGCTAACCAAAACTTGAAGTATTAGCCTGATTGCCTATTAGGAAGTAATTTGATACGAAGGAAACCCAACAACCGGAAATCCATTTCTTTGAATGGCAATAAATAATCCAGCCATTTCAACACACAAAAAAAAAGTATCGCCAGTAGTACTAGCGATACTTGATGGATGGGGGCATAGAGAAGAAAGAGAACATAATGCCATAAAACAAGCCTCCACCCCGATAATGGATGCCCTATGGCATGCTTATCCTCATACTCTTATTGAAGCAAGTGGAGCCGATGTTGGACTTCCCGATAATCAAATGGGAAACTCTGAAGTTGGTCATTTAACTATTGGAGCAGGGCGCATAATTCAACAAGAATTGGTTCGTATAAGTAATACAGTTAAAGAAAAAAAATTAAATATCAATTCAGCCTTAAATGAATTTGCAGAAAACTTAAAAGATAAAGGAGGAACTCTGCATCTTATGGGGCTTTGCTCTGATGGGGGAGTACATAGTCATATCAATCATTTGTGTGGATTACTAGAATGGGCAGCTGAAAAAGATCTAAAGAATGTCTCATTGCATGCATTCACCGATGGAAGAGATACCTCTGCAAAAAGTGCCGCAAAATATCTAGAAAAAATTCAGACAACAATTAACACCTCAGGTGTAGGAGAAATCGCATCTATCTGTGGAAGATATTGGGCTATGGATAGAGATAATCGATGGGAAAGAACATCCAAAGCTTATGAGCTACTAACTAATCCTGATATTATAAAAAGTGAATTATCAGCTCAAGAAATCATTGAGAATAGTTATAAAGAAGGAATAACAGATGAATTTTTAGAACCTATTAGACTAACTTCCTCTTATTTAAAGGATGGGGATGGTCTAATAGTTTTTAATTTTCGCCCAGATAGAGCTAGGCAATTAGTAAAAGCTCTAAAAATTAAAGACTTTAAAAGTTTTAAAAGAAAGAATGAAATAAACATCGATGTATTAACTTTTACTCAATACGAAGCAGGACTTCCAGTTTCAGTCGCTTTCCCTCCTGAACCATTAAACAATTTATTAGGTCAAGTAGTCTCTTCTCATGGTTTAAATCAATACCGAACAGCAGAAACTGAGAAATATCCCCATGTAACTTACTTTTTAAATGGTGGAATCGAAAAGCCATTAAAAGGAGAAATTAGACATTTGGTACCCTCACCAAGAGTGGCCACTTATGATCTAAAGCCAGAAATGTCTTCAGATGAGCTAACTGGGAGCTGCATAAAAGCAATAAATAGTGGGATATATTCATTAGTAGTAATTAATTTTGCAAACCCAGATATGGTTGGACATTCTGGAATCATGGAGGCTGCTACAAAAGCTATTGAAAAAATTGATAGCTGCGTTGGCCAATTAGTAAATTCAATTGGAAAAATGGGAGGCACCATACTAATAACAGCTGATCATGGTAATGCTGAAATGATGCAGGGACCTGATGGTCAACCGTGGACCGCCCATACAACAAACCCAGTTCCAGTGATACTTGTTGAAGGAGAAAAACGCAAATTAACTGGGTATGGAAATGATATTAAACTCAGAGAGACTGGAGGAGGCTTATCGGACTTAGCACCTACTCTTCTACAATTATTAGATTTACCAAAGCCAGCTGCAATGACAGGCTCAAGTCTAATAGAGCCTGTGAATTCTCCTCAAAAATCTCCCCTTATTCCTCAACCCGCTTAAAAAAGCTAAATGATTATTTCACTTCTGTCTTGGGCATGGATGCTTTCAGGAATTCTGTTAATAATTTTAGTTCTTCTACATAGTCCAAAAGGTGATGGGATGGGTGGCCTTGCTGCAAGTGGCAGTTCAATGTTTAGCAGTGCTAGCAGTGCTGAAGCGTCCCTAAATAAAGCTACTTGGACATGCCTAGCAATCTTTTTAAGCCTAGCAGTTATTCTTAGCGCTGGGTGGTTAAAATAATGGAAATTATGTTCAAATTTTTTATAAAAAACCATAAATAAATAATTTATTTATGGTGAGTTAATAATAGTTTAATTAATTCATTTTTACTTGAATTAATTAAAAGATAGAAGTCTCTAGACCACTCTTCTCTTTCAATTCAGCGAGTGAAGGAACTTCCATCAAGGGTCCCAATACTCATACCATTCGTCCTGAAGTTCTCTCGGCGATAAAGAGTTATAGAAACCTCTCCACTTTTTTTCTGCATTGGCATCTGTTGCGTTCAATGACACTAAAAGGTCTATTGCCTCTTCTTGGGTAAAAGATTTTCCTTTTTCTGATTTGAATGTCAATCGTCTTTGTCCAGATACTTAAATCTTTCTTCGTTCAATGTAATCACTTCTTCTGTCAGAACATTTTTCCTTTCAAGAAGAAATTTCTTCATGTATTCGTATTCTTCGGCTGAAAGAGCATCTTTGATTTGATCGTTTTCAAGTCCTTCAATCTTTTTATTGATTGCCTCCATTCTTTAATCCTTGCAGTCATAGTTGCTTTAACTTGTCTCCACATTCTTTTTATTTGCTTGTCCTTTGGATCAATTCCATATGCATATAGAAGGGAAGGTATGGATTCTTTACTTTCGTATCTATTCTGCAAAATCTAATAAGTTTACCTTATTAGCAATAACGAACAATTTATATGCTTGACACTCCCAAAATTAATTAATAGTATATCTGTACTAGGGCACGTCCTCGCGCAATCCGTCCTACTCAGAAAGCATCTATCCAAGGGTCAAGTTTGGAGGGGTGCTTTTTTGATGCCGCGAATTAAAGAGAGAATTATGAATCAACCAGTCAGAGAAGCATTGCCAACTCCAGCAAGATGGTTACTTGCTCCAACTAGAGAATTTTGTTTGTTCTTTATTCGTGATCCGAAATCAGTCATGATTGCACGTACTGAGTACACACAACTTTGGTATTACCTCGAAGATGGCACTCCAAGGGAATGAAAAAATACAAGAAGACTTGATTACGAATGTGCTTTGGAGACATGGCACGAACTTCGATATCAAGACTGGGAATTAGTTGAACATCAAATCAATAACAAGGCAACGTAGAACCTTTCTATACCTATTATTGGTATTACTAAATGTGTTCTGAACTTTATTCTCAACGATAAATCACTTGCTCTTGTATCGATAAGGCATCTTGGAAATATTCCAAATCTTTTTAAACAGACAATAAAAAAGGGACAAGGCGTAAACCTTGTCCCTCACTGAAATTGATGTTTGACTTAATCCTGAATTTAATCAATAATCAAAATCACCTCCCATTCCACCAGCTGCACCAGCTGGTGCTCCATCTTTCTTCTCAGGCAAATCAGCAACTATACATTCTGTTGTAAGAACCATACCTGCTATTGAAGCAGCATTTTGCAGACCTGAACGTGTAACTTTTGCAGGATCAACAATACCTGCAGAAAGCATATCTACATACTCTCCGGTAGCAGCATTATAACCATCATTAAGTGGTTTAGATTTAACATTTTCTGCTACAACCGCACCATTAGCTCCGGCATTTTCTGCTATTCGCATTAATGGAGCAGTAAGTGCAGCTTCAACAATGTTTGAACCTATTAGTTCCTCTCCGGAAAGGTTACTTGCAGACCATTCATTAAGTGCTGGTGCTAGATGAGCCAATGTAGTTCCACCACCTGGAACAATGCCTTCCTCAACCGCTGCTTTTGTTGCATTGATTGCATCCTCAAGACGAAGTTTTTTATCCTTCATTTCAGTTTCAGTTGCAGCACCAACTTTTACAACAGCAACTCCACCAGCAAGCTTGGCTAGTCTTTCCTGCAGCTTTTCTTTATCGTAAGTCGAATCTGTCTCATCCATTTGCTTTTTAATTTGTTCACATCGTGCATTCACTGCAACTTCATTACCTTCTGCAACGATTGTCGTTGAATCTTTATTAATGGTCACTCTACGAGATGTCCCTAACATTTCAAGGGATGCGTTTTCTAATTTCAACCCTGCGTCTTCTGTTATCAACTGGCCATTTGTTAGAACAGCCATATCCTCTAGCATCGCTTTTCTTCGATCGCCAAAACCTGGAGCTTTAACTGCTGCAACATTAAGAACACCTCTGAGCCTATTAACTACCAAAGTAGCCAAAGCCTCTTTCTCAATATCTTCAGCAACAATCAAAAGAGGCTTTCCAGTTTTTGCAATTTGCTCAAGTACTGGAACAAGATCTTGAACTAAACCTATTTTCTTATCAGTCAATAAGATAAAAGGCTCATCCAATACCGCTTCCATTCTTTCTGTATCTGTTGCGAAATAAGGAGATATATATCCTTTATCAAAACGCATACCTTCAGTGACTTCCAATTCGGTAGTCATTGATTTTCCTTCTTCTAATGAAATAACACCTTCTTTTCCAACTTTATCCATAGCATCGGCAATCATCTTGCCAACTTCATCATCATTACCGGCAGCAATAGTTCCACATTGAGCTATGGCATTACTGTCGCTGATAGGTTTTGAATGATCTTGTATTTTCTGAACGAGAAAATCAGTAGCTTTATCAATTCCCTTTTTTAAAGTAATTGCATTTGCCCCTGCAGCGACATTCCGTAATCCTGCTTTGACCATTGCATGCGCAAGCACAGTCGCAGTTGTAGTCCCGTCTCCAGCAGCATCATTAGTCTTTGACGCAGCTTGACGTATAAGAGCAACACCGGTGTTCTCAATGTGGTCTTCAAGTTCTATTTCTTTAGCGATTGTGACACCATCATTAATGATTTGAGGTGCCCCAAACTTTTTCTCTAAAACAACATTTCGACCTTTAGGACCAAGAGTTACGGCCACTGATTCAGCAAGAATGTCAATACCTCGCTCGAGTGCGCGGCGGGCTTGCTCGTTGTAAATAATGCGCTTAGCCATAGGAGGCGATTTCCTTTAATTTCTAAGATGAATGGGTTTGGATCTCAACCTTTAAAAAGTTGAGTAATTAATTGACGGTTTAGTAATTAATTGACGATTGCAAGAATGTCTTTCTCAGACAAAAGAACATATTCGTCACCGCCAAGCTTGATATCAGTTCCGGCATACTTGCTGTAAAGAACTTTGTCACCCACGCTTACTTCAGGGGACTGACGAGAGCCATCGTCATTTCGTTTGCCAGGCCCAACTTGGGCAACTTCGCCAATTTGAGGTTTCTCTTTAGCGGTATCGGGGAGCAAAATGCCCCCCGCAGTTTTCTCTTCAGATTCAGAGATTTTTATAAAGATACGATCTCCAAGTGGCTTAACAGTGGAGACGCTGAGGGATACAGCTGCCATGGATTAATGCAGGAGCAACAAAAAAATAAAGCGCTTTGCGCCAACGGTTAAAGAGTATTACTCGTCACCGAACTTACGTAACTTATTCGCACAAGTAGGTTCTCGACCACAGTATTTCTGTGCGGTTGACCGAACACTTAAAAAAATTGCCTGCGAAGTGGTAGTCTGGGCCGCTGATAGAGAGTATGCAAATCAGCGCATACTCACAAAGTTTCTAGTGATCTTATGGCCGCTTCTGCTACTGCTTCCGTTGGAACGAAGGGAATTGTCCGACAGGTGATTGGCCCTGTTTTAGATGTTGAGTTCCCAGCCGGAAAACTCCCTTCCATTCTTAACGCATTAAGAATAGAAGGGAAAAACCCAGCGGGACAAGACGTTGCTCTTACAGCTGAAGTACAACAATTATTAGGTGATCATCGCGTTAGAGCTGTTGCAATGAGCAGCACTGATGGCTTGGTCCGAGGGATGGAAGCTCTTGATTTAGGTTCTCCAATTTCAGTTCCTGTCGGAGAAGCAACACTAGGCAGAATCTTCAATGTTCTTGGAGAACCTGTGGATGAGCAAGGTCCGCTCAATAATGCGACCACGGCTCCAATACACCGTCCGGCTCCGAGCCTCACGGACTTAGAAACTAAACCAAAAGTATTTGAGACAGGAATTAAAGTTATTGATTTACTTGCACCATATCGTCAGGGAGGGAAAGTCGGATTATTTGGCGGAGCAGGGGTAGGTAAAACAGTTTTAATTCAAGAACTAATTAATAATATTGCGAAAGAACATGGAGGAGTTTCAGTATTTGGAGGGGTTGGAGAAAGAACTAGAGAAGGAAACGATCTTTACGAAGAATTTAAAGAATCTGGTGTTATTAATGCTGATGATTTAACTAAATCTAAAGTAGCATTATGCTTTGGGCAAATGAATGAGCCCCCTGGCGCAAGAATGAGAGTGGGACTTTCGGCCTTAACAATGGCCGAACATTTTCGAGATGTGAATAATCAAGATGTTCTATTATTTATTGATAATATTTTTAGATTTGTTCAAGCAGGTTCTGAAGTTTCAGCGCTGTTAGGTCGTATGCCTTCAGCAGTTGGCTATCAGCCAACATTAGGAACAGACGTTGGAGCACTTCAAGAAAGGATTACTTCAACACTTGAGGGCTCAATTACTTCTATTCAGGCTGTATATGTTCCAGCAGACGATTTGACTGATCCAGCTCCTGCAACAACTTTTGCGCACTTAGACGCTACTACTGTTTTAGCAAGAGCTCTAGCTGCTAAGGGTATTTATCCCGCTGTTGATCCTCTTGACTCAACCAGCACAATGCTTCAACCATCTGTAGTTGGAGATGAGCACTACCGCACAGCCCGAGCAGTTCAATCTACACTTCAAAGGTATAAGGAATTGCAGGATATAATCGCAATTCTTGGATTAGACGAACTGTCAGAAGAAGATAGAAAAACCGTTGATCGAGCTCGCAAAATCGAAAAATTCTTATCTCAACCCTTTTTTGTTGCTGAAATATTTACTGGGATGTCAGGTAAGTACGTAAAACTAGAAGATACAATCAAAGGTTTCAATATGATTCTTGCTGGTGAACTTGATCATTTACCTGAGCAAGCATTTTACCTTGTTGGAAATATTGATGAAGTAAAAGCTAAAGCTGAAAAAATAGAATCCGAAGCAAAGGACTAATTATTTTTCTGCTTCCAACTTGATTTTTATATCAAAACCCATTCAACTCAAGACCTCAAGAAATGTCTCTCACCCTTCGAGTACTGGCCCCAGACCAGAGCGTATTTGATGGTACAGCTGAAGAAATAATACTCCCAAGCACCACAGGGCTTCTGGGAGTATTACCAGGTCACATATCTATGGTGACTGCCATTGATATTGGGGTATTAAGGGTTTTAAAAAATGGAAATTGGAACTCAATTGCCCTTATGGGAGGTTTTGCTGAAGTTGAATCTGATGAGGTTACTATTTTAGTAAATGGCGCTGAGATGGGTACAAATATTGATTCAACGAAAGCTGAGGCTGAACTAGAGAAAGCTAAAAGTCAACTTACTCAATTTGAAGGTCAAAAGAATTCTACAGAAAAAGTAAAAGCCCAAGAACACTTCAACAAAGCAAGAGCCTGGTTTCAAGCCACCAAACAAGATTAGTGTTTTAACAGGTTCAAATCTTTACTAAAAAATAATTTTTCTCTTTGCTTTACTGAAATTAGAATTAAGCAGTTCCACAGAATGTGACATCTGGGAACTTAATTTTGGCCTCCTCTAAAGTTTTTCCTTTTCCTTCTTCTTGCCAATAGTTGATCACTTCTGTGGCTTTATTAAGAACTTCAACCCTTTCATTATCAGTAATCCAGCTCTTTTCTTCTAACTGAGATTTCAAAGTTTCCCAAGCGTCTTCCCTTGGCCAAAAGAAATATGCCGTTAAAGGACTAGGGCCACCTCCCACAATTTGATCAACTGCCAGAGCAACGTTGTCTGGTAACCAAAGAATTTTCAATAAAAATCTACCTTCATCTGCTTTAGGGGTGTGTCCAGAGGGGACTCCATCTGCATCAATAGTAGCGGTCGCGAGTGCAGCAGCTCCTCCTAGTACACTGGGTCGTCCAGACTTTGTTTCATTCGAAACAGTCTTTTCTTGATTATCTGACTTTTCAGTTGCGTCATTACTGTCTGCTACAACTTCTTCTTGCGCAGTACCAGCTTCTTCAGAAACCATCATTTCCAGCATTCAACTAATTAACAAGAGACTAACTTAACAGCCATTAGGACTTTTTTTGTATTAAGAGAAGAGTTAGCGTTTAAAAAACACAACTAATCTTCCATATCAATCAATTTTTTAGCAGCCCAATCACTTAAAACCTCTACACCTTCTTTGGAAACTAATACATCATCTTCTATGCGAATTCCGATACCTTTCCATCTTTCTTCAATTTCAGGCTGTCCTTCAGATACTGGCAATCGATCACTAATATAAATTCCTGGTTCAACAGTCAAAACCATCCCAGGCTCGAGATTTAGCTGATAATCACCTAACCGGTAAGCTCCAACATCATGAACATCAAGCCCTAACCAATGTCCTGTTCTATGCATATATAAATGAGCATATGATTGCTGTTCAATAATCGAATCAACATCACCAACAAGTAAACCAATTTCAATCAACCCATAAATCAAACATCTTAAGGCAGTTAAATGTACATCCTCTGCATTTTTTCCTGGTCGAACAGATTTTATAGCTGCTATTTGTGCTTCTAAAACAATTTCATATAAAGCTTTTTGTTCTGAGGAAAATCGACCATTAACAGGAAATGTTCTTGTAATATCACCGTTGTAATAGTCATCTAAAGAGCAACCTGCATCTATTAAAACAAGATCTCCATTTTTCATAATTGAATTGTTCGATACGTAATGCAGAACACATGCATTATCACCAGATGCAACAATTGAACCATAAGCCGGTCCCCTAGCTCCTTTGTCTAGAAAATATTTCTCAATAGCCGCCTGTAAAGTTCTTTCATTCATTCCTGGGCAAGCATAATTTCTGGCTAATTCATGCGCTTCAGCAGAAATTTTTGCCGCCAATCTAATCCTTTCTATCTCAAAATAATCTTTACGCAGTCTCATATTGTGAAGTATTGGGCATGGAGCAATCATTGATAGTGGCGCGAGACCACTTCTTGGCAGTTTTTCTAAATAATCAGACCAAGTCCTTAAAATTAAAGGTTCTAAGTGAGAATGCTTTCCAATACGGAAAGCAATTCCTTCAGCTCCTTCGAGGTAATGAGACAAACGCTTAGGCAATTCATTCAAAGGGTGAGAGATATCGACATCAAAATTGCTTAAGACTCCCTGTGTTCCCCACCTGAAACCATTCCAGACTTCGGCACCTGGCTCTTTAGGTAATACAAAAAGAATGTATCTCTCACCTATGGGCCTATAAGGCAAGAACAATGCCACAGCATTAGGCTCATCGAAACCAGTTAAATACCAAAAGTCACTGTTTTGCCTGAAAGGGTACTCACAATCAGCATGATGAGTAACCAATTGAGCAGCAGGGATAATGGCGGCATAATCCCCTAAAGCTGAAAAAAACTTGTCTCTTCTTCGACAAAATACACTTGAATCAGCCACTAAAAATACCCCTTATTACTCTTAAGGATGGCAATAGAACTAACTTAGTGGAAAAATAAAAGCAAAAGATCATTACCACTAAAAAAACCCCCAAGGCATGAGCCAAGACCTTCTGATCCTAATAACTCTTTTTTTGGTTGTTTTAATAGGTTCTGCAATGTGTTCAGGCACTGAGGCAGCCTTACTGGCGGTCAATCCATTACGAGTGCATGAACTTGCAAGAAGAAGTCCTAAGGTCTTAGGTGCAAAAAGATTAGAAAAACTTCGCCATCGACTAGGACGAACTTTAACTGTAGTAACAATTGCTAATAACAGTTTCAATATTTTTGGTAGCTTGATGGTCGGAAGCTACGCAAGTTACATTTTTCAAGAAAAGATCGGATTTCTAATGCCGATCTTTTCTATTGGAATGACTCTACTTGTTTTACTACTTGGTGAAATAGTACCAAAGGCACTTGGAACAAGACTTGCTCTACAAATCAGTCTGGCAAGCGCTCCTGTTCTTTATTTCTCAAGTATCATCATGAAACCGTTGCTGATATTCCTCGAACGTCTACTTCCTATCATCACCTCAGAAAGTGAGATCACTACTAATGAAGAGGAAATCAGACAAATGGTCAAACTTGGTTCTCAAATAGGACGAATAGAAGCAGATGAAGCAGCAATGATATCAAAGGTTTTTCAATTAAATGATCTAACAGCAAAAGATCTTATGACGCCAAGAGTTGCGGCACCAACACTAGCTGGTGAAATTCCTCTTGAGTCAGTCAAAAAAACTTTAATAGAAAACAATTCAACTTGGTGGGTAGTTTTAGGGGAAGAAGTAGATAAAGTACTTGGTGTAGCTAACCGTGAGAAATTATTGACAGCTTTGGTTCAAGGAGACTCACATCTAACACCTTCAAATCTATGTGAAAGTGTAGAATTCGTACCAGAAATGATAAGGGTTGATAGGCTACTACTTGGATTTGATGATAACAAGAATGGTGTAAGAGTAGTGGTAGATGAGTTTGGAGGATTTGTTGGGTTAATAGGTGCAGAAGCTGTCTTGGCAGTTTTAGCAGGTTGGTGGGGGAAGTCAAATAAAAAATGAATCAAAAACGTATATCCCAAAAATGCAAGTATTTAATTACTAAATGGCAAGAGAGCTTAAATTTATCTAATTATGAGATAGAGAAATTTCAACCTATACTCAAAAAAATTAACTTTCAACTTAGCAAGTTAGAAACAAAAAAATTTCAAATATCAGTTTTTGGTCGAGTAGGCGTTGGTAAATCAAGTTTATTAAATGCATTAATTAAAAAGCAATTGTTCTCAACAGGTTTAGACAATGGACATACCAAACAAATAAAAATTCATGAATGGGGAAAAAGTTTTAATAACCTTAATAAGGTTCAGCTAATTGATACTCCAGGTATTGACGAAATTAACGAACAAAGAACAGAAGAGCTTACTTTTGAGCATTCATTAGATACTGATTTAATTCTTTTTGTCTTGGATAGTGATATCACAAGAATCGAACTAAAGGCTTTAGAAAAGCTTTTAAATAATAATAAACCTATTTTATTAATATTAAACCGTTGTGATCAATGGAATAAAGAAGAAGCAAAGGAGCTTCTCTCCAATATTCAAAGAAAATTATCATTTTATAAAAAATCAATTGATATTTCTCTTGCTGCATCTTCTCCAAGGAGAGCAGAAATGAAAGCTGATGGTACTGTTAGAAGTGAGATTATTAGTCCCAAAGTAATCACTTTACAAGAAAACTTAAAGTCCATTATAGAGAACAAAGGAGAATTACTTCTCTGTATTAATGTTTTAAGAACTGCAGATAATTTCTATAAATTACTCAAAGAGGACCGGCTCAGAAGAAAGAAAGAACATGCTCAAAGTTTAATTGGGAAGTTTGCAGCAATAAAAGCATCTGGCGTTGCCATTAATCCTCTTTTAATATTTGATCTAGCTACTGGCATCGCATGTGACAGTGCACTCGTTCTTCAATTAAGTAATTTATATGGTTTAAAAATTGGAGGCCCTGCAGCTAGGGAATTACTAAAGAAGCTCTCACTCCAAAACTCATTACTCGGTGGAGCACAACTAGGGATACAAATTACCTTGAGTCTTCTTCAAAAAATACTTTTTTTCGCCTCACCTTTAACTGGAGGATTAAGCCTTACTCCCTCCCTACCCATAGCAGTTGCTCAAGTAGCTTTAGCTGTTCATACGACAAAAACAACTGGGCGTCTGGCAGCAGAAAATTTTCTGAATACTACAAATAGGAAGAATGGGCAACCTAGTTTAATGTTGAAATACCTTATCAAGAAAAATACAGATCTCAGAATGATGATTGATGATTTTAATTGTCATACACCTTTTCAAAATAATGAAAAAAATGTTTTACTACCATGAGTTCAAAAAAAGATTCAATAGCTTTATTTGGAACAAGTGCTGATCCTCCTACTTTTGGACACCAGGCATTATTAAAAGCATTAGCAAAAAACTTCCCGAAGGTAATCACTTGGGCAAGTGATAATCCTGATAAAACTCATGTTATTTCACTTAAAAAAAGATCCCAACTTTTAAGAACTCTTGTAGAAGAAATATCACATCCCCAAATAAAAATAGTTCAAAATCTTAGTAGTCCTTGGACTATCAATTCACTGATAAAAGCTGAAAAATTTTGGCCGGATGCCAATTTTATTTTTGTAATTGGAAGTGATCTTGCTGAACAAGTTCCAAAATGGCTTAATGCCAAATCAATTCTTCAAAGAACTAATATAGGAATCACAATTAGAGACGGATGGCCAATAAATGAGAACCAATTAAAAGAAATTGAAAAACTTGGAGGAAGAGTCGAGGTATTGCCTTTTAAAATACCTGCATCCTCTAGTTCAAGCTTTAGGGACAGTCCACAAGAAAAATTAATCCCAAAATCAATACTTTCTATTCTTATAAAAGAAAATCTTTACGGAATATCCGCTGATAATAAAAAATGAAATTAGCCCTTGCTCAACTAAATCCTGTAATTGGAGATCTTGAAGGTAATGCTCAGAAAATATTAGAGGTATGTGAAAATATTCAAAATAGAGAAGTTGATCTCGTCCTTACGCCAGAACTTTCTCTTATTGGCTATCCACCAAAGGATTTATTATTCAATCCACTCCTTTTTGAATATGAAAAAAAAATATTAACTAAGTTATCTAAAGCAATACATAAAACTAATCCAAACTTATCTGTATTAATTGGCATTGCTGAGCCAACCAAAGATAACCAAATTCCTAGACTCTATAATTCAATTGTTATTTTAGAGAAAAGTAAGTGGAGAGTAATAGCAAGAAAACAACTTCTTCCAACATATGATATTTTTGATGAAAAAAGATATTTTCGTTCTTCAGAAAAAAGTAGTGTTTTAGAATTATTTAATCAACGAAAAATATGGAAGATTGGAATAACTATTTGCGAAGACATCTGGGTAGAAGATGACTTGCAAGGCAGAAGGATATCAGGAACAGATCCAATCAAATCTCTCGAAAAACAAAATATAGATCTATTAATTAATCTTTCAGCCTCTCCATTTATCCAATCAAAAAATATCTTGCGCCAAAAAATAGCGGCAAAAGCAGCGATTCGTCTTTCCTGTCCTCTGATCTATTTAAACCAAGTAGGAGGAAATGACGAACTGATTTTTGACGGTTCAAGTTTCGCGCTTAATAAAGAAGGAGAGCTACAAGAAGAGCTCCCAGCATTTACAGAATCAGTGAAGATTTGGAATGTGAATTCACTCAGAATTAATTCACTACCTAACAAATCACCATCATCACAAGAAATGATCTTCAGAGCTCTTGTTCTTGGAGTAAAAGATTACGCATCTAAATGCAATTTCAAAAGTGCAATTATTGGACTAAGTGGTGGTATCGACTCAGCCTTAGTTCTTACTATTGCTGTTGCCGCTTTAGGTGCCTCTAATGTTCAAGCCATTTTAATGCCGTCTCCTTGGAGTTCATTGGGCTCTAAAAAAGATGCAGACAAGTTAGCTAATAAGCTAAAAGCGACTACACAAGTCATGCCAATATCAGATCTCATGAATTGTTTTAATGAAACTTTAAAAGATACATCCGGGAGAATTCCAACTGGAATCACAGCTGAAAATATTCAATCTCGTATTAGAGGGACAATACTTATGGCGTTAGCAAACCAAAAGAACCACATACTTTTATCTACAGGAAATAAATCTGAATTAGCAGTAGGATATTGCACTCTTTATGGAGATATGAATGGAGCACTATCTGTGATTGGTGATCTCTACAAAACCAGTGTATTTGAGTTATGTAATTGGATAGATAGTGAATCATCCTCACAATGCAGAGAGGACTTTTTCCTACCTAACAAAGAAGAGATCATAGGTATCGATATAAGAAATAAGCCTCCTAGTGCCGAGCTAAGGCCAGAACAGTTAGATAGTGATTCATTACCAGATTATTCTGTGCTCGACCCTATACTCAAAGGGTTCATTGAAGATCATGCACCTATTGAAGTTCTAATAGAAAAAGGATTTGACCCTAAGATTGTCAAAAGGATTGCCAACTTAATAAAGAAAGCTGAATTTAAACGTCATCAAGCACCTCCTCTTTTAAAAATCAGTAATCAAGCTTTTGGGAGTGGATGGAAAAAACCAATAGCATCAAAATAAATACTATACCTAATCAGTTCAGTTCAGTTCAGTTCAGTTCAGTTCAGTTACAGTATTAATAGGCCGGCGTAAAGACTTGATACTAATTCCTTCTCGCAAAGCCATAACCAAACCAGAAGCTTCAATATAATTCTTTGCAAATAAAACTTTTAGCCCCTTTTCAGAAGTTCTTTCATCGAGTCTCATCTTCATGGAGGTAACATTTAGAACCCCAGGGTTGTCAACTACTACCAAAGGTATATCTCTTTCTATACAAGACAATACAGACTCCCCCCCAAGGGATCCCTGGGGCACAACTGCTGCCCCGACATCATTAATACTCAATAGATTTGTTCTTTGAGTAAAGGGATTGTCCTTCAAATCTAGATTTACTTTCCGGACAAGATCTGGAGCACGACTAAGACCTACGAGAACACTTTGCAAGAATGTATAACCAATTTCCTCTCCTGATGCTCGGGGATCTAAATCAAAGTCAATAGGTAAGACTGATAAAGCTGGTGCATGAGCGCATGGAATAAGTAAATTCTTAACTAAAAAATGACTAATTACAGCTTCAGCACCTGCAATAGCATCCACACCCTTACCTTGACGATATAATTGAGTTTCTAGGCTCTCTCCATGATCAGGGAAACGAGTAATCACAGCAATTGCTGTTGCACCTGACTGCTTAAGTTTTTCAGCACTCCTCAAGAGAATATCTGGCTCCTCAATATTTCCCCAGCTAGAACCAGTCAATCCTCTATTTAAATTTATTCGCAAAGCTCTTTCTGTGGTAATACAAGGACCAATATCTAATCCCAAACTTGCATTACATCCATCTGCAACTTGTAAATGACGCTTCTTAAGATCAGGTTCTAGCCCAGCATCTAACAACAAACCTACTTTTTGTTGTCGTACTGGCTTCAGCATCAATTGATCAGAAGTGTAAAGGTTTAAACTATATCCTTCTACATAATGGATACAAGAATCTGACCAATATAAAGAACCTGCATTCATCACATTTGGATGAGTAATCAAACATCCACTAGCCGCAGCCAATAAACGAGCAGTTGGGATTGCATCCCCCGAATATCCTCCGACATCACAACCTATGCCAGTAGGTATGATCAATAAAGTTGGCATGGGTCTATTTGTTGACATAACCCAATTCAGAGCAAATCAGTATTATTGTCATTTTCATCTTCTTTACTTATTAAAAATACTGCTTCTATACTTATTTTTTGCATACATTTTTCAGACGGATTGCTCACGGAACTTATTGCCCATCTTAAAGGTTCACCATATTTACTTAACTTTGATAATATATACGTTTTTAAAGATACTAATTTAATTTCAGAAGGCCAATCAATCTCTATTTCTATAAATTTAATATTCACTGTAATCTATATAAATCTAGCCACTTTACAATAATAAATCCAGACAAAATAGAACCTTATACAGCAGAACCGCCTACTACTTCTAATATTTCTTGAGTAATCGCTGCCTGACGAGCTTTATTGTAATCGATGGTAAGAGTCTTAGCTAACTCTTTTGCATTATCACTAGCATTATTCATAGCTGTCATTCTACTGGCTAATTCAGAGGCAGCAGACTCCTGCAATGCTCTTAGCAATTGATTTTGCAAATAAAGAGGTAAAAGTGCATTCAATAATTGATCAGGACTTTGTTCGAAAATGATATCAGATGGTAATTTTGGTTGTTCGTTTGCAGGGGAAGAATCTTTCTCGATAATCAATTGGCTATTTTTAGTAGTTAGTCTAAAAATTTCGTCGTCTGATTCAGCGATACCTTGAGGATCTAAAGGTAAAAGAGTTTGAATTGTTGGATTACAACTTACCAAACTAATAAACTTAGTAAATATCACCTCAACTCGATCTGTCGTTTCAGAGAGGAATTCAGCTAGTACTTCACTAGTAATAGAGCCAGCATCCTTAGCTGTAGGAACTTGTTCTAATTCCTTAAAAGTAGCTCTTATATTGTACTGACTAGAACGATTCTGAAAGTAACCTATAGCCTTTTTCCCAATCAAAACTAAGTCTGGGGCATAGCCTTGTCCTTTTAATTCTGCATAACGCTTTTCAGTCCGTTTAATAATGTTCGCGTTATAACCTCCACATAATCCTCTATCAGCAGTAACAGATAGGAGAGTGATTTTTTGCACCTCTCTCTTTCTGAGCAATGGTGAATCTGAAGCTTCAAACTTCATTCTTGTTTGTATGTTTTCTAAAACTCGTGCTAAGCGATCAGCAAAAGGCCTACTACGTAGAACCTGCTCCTGAGCTCTACGTACTTTTGCAGCAGCAACAAGTCTCATTGCTTCTGTTATTTTTCGTGTGTTTTTGACAGATACAATTCTGTCTCTTATTTCCTTAAGGTTAGCCATAGATAATTTTCTCTTAGTTAGCTATAGGTTTAAGCCGCAAGCATTGAGGATTTAACCTCGCTAATTGCTTCTTTAAGCATTGACTCAGATGTTTCACTAAGAACTTTCTCTGAAAGAACGTTGTTAATAAAATCGGCCTTATTAGTCTTTAAATAGTCACGTAATTCACGTGCGAATTTGGTGACTTCTTCTTCAGGAACCTCGTCAATTAGGCCCTTTACTCCTGCATAAACTATTGCCACTTGTTCAGCAAGGTTAAGTGGGTCAAATTGTGGTTGCTTTAGTAATTCTCTTAATCTTTTGCCTCTTCCCAATTGCTTTTGAGTAGCTTCATCAAGATCAGAAGCAAACTGTGAGAAAGCTGCAAGTTCATCAAACTGTGCCAACTCAAGTTTTAGAGTACCCGCAATTTTCTTAATGGCCTTTGTCTGAGCAGCACCTCCAACCCGACTCACTGAGATACCAACATTAATTGCAGGACGTAAACCTGAGTTAAACAAATCAGAGCTTAAAAAGATCTGACCATCTGTAATTGAAATAACATTTGTAGGTATATAAGCAGATACGTCTCCAGCTTGAGTTTCAATGATTGGTAAAGAAGTCATTGAGCCAGCTCCCATTGCATCAGAAAGCTTTGCAGCTCTCTCAAGCAAGCGACTATGACAATAAAATACATCTCCTGGATAAGCTTCACGACCAGGTGGACGACGTAAAAGTAATGACATTTGCCTATAAGCCTGGGCTTGCTTAGTTAAATCGTCATAGATAACAAGTGTAGCTTTACCTTGATACATAAAATGCTCTGCAATTGCTGCACCGGTGTAAGGAGCCAAGTATTGCAATGCAGCAGCCTCAGAAGCTCCAGCATTAACAATAATGGTGTAATCCAAAGCTCCTTTTTCCCTTAAGACCTCAACAACATTGGCTACGGAAGCTTGTTTCTGGCCAACAGCTACATAAACACAAACCACATCTTGGCCTTTTTGATTGATAATTGTATCTATTGCTATTGCAGTCTTTCCTGTTTGGCGGTCACCGATTATCAACTCTCTCTGTCCCCTTCCAATTGGGATCATTGCATCAATAGATGTGATTCCAGTTTGCATAGGCTCATGGACAGACTTTCTTTTTATAATTCCAGGAGCTATTGACTCAATAAGTCTTGAGTCAGTTGTCGCCATTTCTCCTTTCCCATCTATTTGCTGCCCAAGAGGATTAACAACTCTTCCAAGCATTCCTTCCCCAACTGGAACTGATGCAATTTTCCCAGTTGCTTTAACAGTGCTTCCTTCTTGAACTCCTAAGGCTTCACCCATTAAAACAACGCCAACGTTGTCATCTTCAAGGTTTAAAGCAATCCCTTCAGTTCCATCTTCGAATTCAACAAGTTCTCCAGCCATAACCTTTTCAAGGCCATAAACTCTTGCGATACCATCACCAATTTGTAAAACAGTACCTACATTGCTAACAGAGACTGACTTATCATAATCAGCTATCTGCTGCTTAAGGATGGAACTGATCTCGTCGGGACGTATAGAAACCATGGGATTAACTTAAGTGTGGGAAGAGTAGAGAGAAGGAAAGAAGAGAAAGAAAAACTTTGGAGATGAGCTAACTCACCTTGGCCAAAGCAAGACCTAGTCGACGCACTTGTCCAGCGATACTGGCATCAATGACCTTGGAACCAACGTTGACTACAAAGCCACCTATTAATTCTGGATCGACTTTGAGGTCGATTTCCAAATTATTAGTTCCTGCTATTGATTGTACTTTCTTAACTAAATCATTTTGCTGGTCTTCATTCAAAGCAGAGGCTGAAGTAATAGTTGCGAGAGCAATATTTCGTTGCTCTCTATAGATCTCTAACAATCGTTCAAGAACAGAATTCAACAATCCAATTCTCTGTCGATCTGCTAAAAGTTTTAAAAGATTTAGAAATGATGGAGTAACTTCCTTTGAAAAAAGTTTTTCTAAAGCTGCTTTCTTTTCTTTAGCCTCTAAAACAGGTGATGCCATTGCATCACTAAATTCGGGGCATTTATTCCAAAGTTCCAAAATAGACTTTGATTGATCAATTACTTCATCAACTTCCTTACGACTTTCAGCTACTTGAAGAAAAGCTTCAGCATAAGGTGTAGTAATCGTATTAAGTAAAGGCATCAGTTGTCACCCATATTTTTTATGGACTGTTTAAGAAAATTATCCTGAGTCTTTGAATCTAATTTAGTTGGAAGTATTGCTAAAGCTTTCTCAATAGCAAGTTGAGCGGCTTCTTTCCTTAATTGACTTGTTACTCTTGCCGCTTCTGCATTCAAATCAGAGGCAGCTCCTTGTTTAATTCGAGCCATTTCCTCAACAGTTTTCTTCTCACTTTCTAAGCGAATCGATTCGGCCCTGGCCTTACAATCATTTCTGATTTTATCAGCTTTTTGTTTTGCAGAAGCTAACTCTTCTTTAGCTTTTGAAAGAGAATTATTAGCTTGAATTAAACGCTCTTCTGCATCTTTGAGGTCTGAGAGTATTGCAGCTCTGCGCCTTTCAAGAATTTTTCCCACAAAGCCAGGAAGAAACTTATAAAGACCAAAAATAACAACCGTTAAGTTGATAATATTAGTCTCAAATAAATTCAAATTCAGGCCAAAGCCTTGAGAAGCAATAATTAAAGAAGAAGTCATTTTTGTGCCAGTAATCTTTCTACTATCAAATCGCCAAGGTTATCAGCTTCACTTTTTAGTTGATTAAGAGCTTTATCCCTTTGTGAATCAATCTCACGTCTTGCATCTTCTCTAGATGAATTAGCCTCTGATGTTGCAAGTGCCAAAGCTTCTTTGTAAAGGTTGTCTGAATCTTCCTCAGCATCAAGAATTACTTTCTGAGCAGCAATCCTTGCTTCCTTAAGTTGATTTTTTAAATCACTCTCAAGTTTTTCAACCTCTGCAATCTTCTTTTTAGCTTCAGCTCTACTTGTATTGACATAATCCTCTCTTTCTTCAACTACTCGGCCAACAGGCTTAAAGAAAAGAGCGTTAAGGATGAATGTGAGGATAACAACCTGGACCGCCATTAGCGGCAGTGTTGCATCGAAGTCGAAAAGACCTCCAGCACCAAACAAAAGCAAACTTGTCATGAGGTAGGGGTGCAAAACATTAAGCAAGCCGGAATAAGGCAATTGTGCTAATTATTTTTTCAAAATTTAGAGACTGAGAAAATCAAATTAATTAACTTAACAGCCTCTTTTTTGAATCAATTAACCAGCAAAAGGGTTAGCGAATAGAAGCACCAATGCAACCACAAGACCATAAATAGTTAGTGATTCCATGAAAGCAAAAGAAAGAAGAAGAGTACCTCTAATCTTTCCTTCAGCCTCTGGTTGACGGGCTATGCCCTCTACTGCACCCTGTGCAGCACTACCCTGACCGATACCAGGGCCTATAGCGCCAAGGCCTACAGCTAAACCAGCTGCAACAACTGATGCGGCGGCGATAGTGGAATCCATAATTCAGCTAAAGATGTGTAGCGCTTTAAAACGCTTAGATAAGTTGTGAATGGGAGTTTATACCTGCGAGGGGTGCATCTCATAATTCTTGAGATGATTCTGAAAGAATTAATCCCCATTAATGCAGTGAATTAGCTAAAGAAAAGTAATTTTCAGTAGCAAAACTTTTGATTAATGATGTTCTTCTACTGCTTCACCAATGTAGTAAGCAGCAAGAGTGGCAAAAATCAAAGCTTGAATAGCACTTGTAAACAAGCCAAGAAACATAACTGGAACAGGAAGAACCAGAGGTACAAGAAAAACAAGTACAGCTACAACAAGTTCATCTGCCAATATGTTTCCAAATAAACGGAAAGATAAAGAAAGAGGCTTTGTAAAGTCTTCGACAATTTTGAAAGGGAGCATTATTGGTGTGGGATGAACGTAATACTCGAAGTAACGCAATCCTTTATTACTCAAACCTGCATAAAAATATGAAAGAGAGACTAATAGAGCCAAAGCAACAGTTGTATTAATGTCAGCTGTTGGTGCGCCTAGTTCACCGCTTGGAAGTTTTATCAACTTCCAAGGAACTAATGCTCCACCCCAATTGCTCACAAATATGAACAAAAATAGGGTTCCTATAAAAGGCATCCAATCTCTATAAACCTTTTCACCTATTTGAGTTCTTGCAAGATCACGTATGTAATCCCAAAGAAATTCCAAAAGGTTCTGAACACCCTTAGGATCTCGATCCATTTTTTTAGTGCCAATTACCACTAAGGAAAGCAAGGCACCTATTAGCAGCCATGACGTCATAAAGACCTGGCCGTGAATTCTTAGATTTCCAAATTGCCAATAAAGGTGTTGACCCACCTCTAATTCAGCAAAAGGAAAAACAAATGGCATTGAACCCATTTACCTTAAAGATAGTTGGCGTGAAAAATTTTTGAAGAGAAACAAAAAAGACATATACAATTCAATTTCTATCTATTCCTAAGGCATAGATAGAAATTGAATTATCAAGGCAGGTTTGTAAAGCAAAAACCCCAAAAGAGCAGGCAATAAATCAAGTTGAGGCATTTTAGATACTGCCACAACAAGTAAAACCGGAACAATTAACTGGATTTTACCGACCTTTTTTGTTGTTGTTCCAAGTTTTCCAATTCCGCGAGCAAGCAAGCGTAAATAAAAAACTCCTGACAAAGACCCAATTAAGAGACTTACACAAGCTTGAGTTCCCCAAAAGAAACCAGCTATTCCAACAGCAAAAAGTGTCAAAAGAAGTGTCAGCTTATAAATGCGAAACTGTAGTTCGACATACTCATCTGACTGAACTCCAGGCTTTGAGGCCACAGAATCACTATCCAGCAGGGTCTCGTGACTTGAACGATTTCCAATCATCTCAGATGGCACAAAAATCCCTCCGTGAGGAGTTTCTTAATGACATTGACAATTTCGGATCAAAACAAGCCACCTAAGCTCTCTGCAAAGGCCCGCGGAATCTATCACGCGGCTTGCCTGGAAACAGCAAAAAAATACGAATGAATCATCTGAGCATCAATCAAACGGAATAATAAAGTTAATTTCGAAGAAATTTTTATTTACTC
>QBWA01000011.1 GCA_003283745.1 Prochlorococcus sp. AG-315-B03
TAATATCAGTATCTGTTACTTGCGTTGCTGTTGAATTGTTACCTGTCTCGAAAAGAGCCTCAAGTTGGAATAGTTGTCTTAAAAAGACGACAGAAACATTAAAACAACTTAGTGCTGTTCAGCTAATGGATGATGAAGGCAAGGAAGTGATAGCAGTGATGATATGTAATGGAGCAGTTTTCGAACCTAAGCTAAAGGCAACTATTAAGAAATGAAGTTTGGTTTGAATAGCACGCTTTTTCAATTAATACTCTTGTAATTAATATGGTTTGATAATTCTATTGATTCTGACCGATCTACAAAAAGGTTTGAGTATTTTAATAAGTTAATGATACTGTGATTTTCTAGGAATTTAAAAGAGTTCCAAATAATCCAGCAAATGCAGAAAGGATAAATATAGAAACTATACAAATGGCAAGAACTTTTGAGAGATTCATTTTGCTTTTTTTTGTTAGGGTAGATTTCGTGTTTTTTCTTTATAACGATTAATCAATGATAGAGCTTCATTAACTAATCGAATAAAACTGACTGAGGATGACTGCTTAATACATTCTTTTACCTCTGAATACTTTGTTCTACTTTATACATTTATCAAGCTATTACTAGTATTTGAGCTTTTTGTATTAGACAAATGCATATCTGGATTTATTCTCAGTCTTTAGATCAATAAGGATCTTCACATGGAATCTATGTCCTGATCTAAGAAGGTAATTATGTACAACCTTGAATTTGAGAGTTTATCAAGTTGATTCGGTTGCCATAATTTTTACTGATAATGTCTAGGACTAATATAAATATTGTCTGATTCTTAAATATAAGTTAGTATAGAAAGTACAACCAATTATTTATCATGCTCACTGGTAAGGATCTATTAGCCAAGGTAAAGGACTTAGGCGATGTCTCAAAATCTGATCTCGTAAAGGCATGTGGATATGTTTCCACAAAAAAAGGAGGCGGCGAACGTCTTAACTACACTGCATTTTATGAAGCTCTACTTGAAGCTAAAGGAGTTAACCTTGCAGCTGAAAGTGCTGGCGGCATTGGTAAAGGTGGAAGGAAGCTTAGTTATGTTGCTACCGTTCAAGGAAACGGAAACCTCTTGATAGGAAAGGCATACACAGCTCTTTTAGATCTCAAACCAGGTGACAATTTTGAGATTAAGATGGGACGTAAAGGTTTCCGTTTGGTACCAGAAGGAGAAGGCTAAATTCTTCAAAGTTAGTTGACTTCATTTATTTAAAGCCAGTAAGCCTTACAGCTTACTGGCTATTTTTATACAATGAAATTCCTATATATTGAGGAAGGATTGCCCCTTCTATTTAGTTTCAACTCATAGTATTGGGATTCATTACCTCGAAATTTTCATGCTTTTTTATTTTTCATTTTGGCTTCAGACCTTTTGAATGTTTTCTGTATTTTCTTTTTTAGAATCCAACATTAATGTAAAAAACATTTTCCTTTATTTTCTTTTATTTCAGTTTTCCTTCTATTTTTGGCTTTTTAAACAATTTTGATAATTGCCATTTTTTGTATTTCTTTTCAGATTTGACTTCCTTTTCTAATTTAATTTTAATTTCAATTAATTCTCATATCAAGGCTTGTTCTCCTTAAACGATGAACTATGGTGTTTACTGCATTTAATTTTTTTACTGGTTTTGATATTTGATTTTTTATTTATATATCCATCAATTCATATCTTTTCTCGTTAATTAAAAAGGATTGTTAATAAATGTATCTTATTTGATGTTCTAACTCGGCAATTAGTGATAACTACTGCTCCCCTTTTTGTTTTTTGATAAGGCATTTCTTTTGCAGGTGATTGAATCGCTCTCTACCCGGTTCACAGCAATGACACTCTTTTTTCTTGATTCAGATGGAAAATCTCCCTTCATATGAAGAAAAAAAAGGTTCAACTAAATGAAATAAAAATAAAATATATGGCAAAGTTAAGTTCCTTTTCCCATTTTTTAGATTCATTGCTAAAAAAGATTATTTTAACTCAGTCTTTTTTTATATTGGATTGGTTGGAATTCCTAGCAAAATATACAACCAAGAAAAACAATCCTAAAACTAGCAAGGCATTGCTATGACTGAAAATTTCTATAAGCATATAGCGCTTTATTAGATATGATTCTATTTGAATTATTTCTAATCTACTGATAAAAATATTAGGTTGCAAGTGAAGTGCAAAACTCGTTATATGTATTTAAATATAAATTTATTTATAATATGTTTGTTTAAAGTCCTTTAATTGTAAGCATTCAATTAACGTAGAAATAATCTGGAACGACAAAAGAATCTTATGTTTTCTTAATTATGAATTTATTGATTATTTGCTAAATAGATTGTAAGTTGGGCAGTTGATCTTGGTTTTGATGAGACAGTAGAATATATAATAGAAATTTATACTAAGTATATATTTCTATTTCTTTAAAGATGTTTCCTTTAACAAATTCATTTTATAGTCATGTATATATAGTATCTATGAATTATTAGAAATGGATTCTTTCGTTAACGGGTTGCCATTTACGCCCTTTAATAGATAGTAATAGTCTCCGAGCGACTAAAAGGACTGGGAAAAGAATTTTAGTTCTTTTATTAGATGCGAAAATTACTCGTATAAACTCAAGAAGTGAATCATTAGGTTCTTTTATTTGTGTACATATAAAGTTTATTGCATTTGAACCGTGAAGGATTTCGTTTTCTTTTATGAGTATTGCTCCTCTATTTAAATCGTATCCTTGTTTAAAAAGAGTTGTTAGTGTTGATATGTTTTTCCTTCCATCCATTATCTTTAGACTAGGAATTGAACTCTTTAACTCTAGTAATTGGGCAAAATGGTTGCAAAAAGGGCATTCACCATCATAGATAAATATAATTTCAGATAACATAATAAATATACATTGGTTTTATTTTACTATTCTATCTCTTCCTAATGTGTGATTTCTTAGAATGATTTTATACATCTTTAATATCATGCTTACAGTTCTTTCTGTTATATGAATCTACTTTCTTCTTATTAGTTTGTTCGTTTTGTATGTGTAAAATACCACTCATGAACAATGGAGCTAACAAGAATATCTCCATAGCATAATTTTTTTACTGGAATATTAAAGTTAATCTAAATTTTATTCCTAATAGTATGTACTTTATTACTATAATTAATTGAAAATTACCAAATTTGTTTATTGGGGAGTTTTATTCCATTTAGAATTATAGATAAATTATTGAAATGTTGAACTCTTTACATTCTTTTCTTGTATGTGTGGACGTAATAAGGACATTGGTAAAGCTGTAACGACCGCAAAAGAAAGAACCAAGATGAGATCAGTCGTAAAATGACTGAGACCAAACTCTGAGTGTGCAAGAGCAATGTGTGATAAGAACATTGAAATGTATCAACTGATTTAATCATATTTTAAAATTGTTTGATATTTCTGAACACTTCGCAAAAATTATTAGATAGTTTTTTATTGACTTTACTCTTTTACTTTTTTAAACTCTCTAATATAAAGATCTATTTTGTTTTTTCTAATAATTAGTTTTTTTTATTGTTTACACAGGATTAAAAGGGCTTCTTAGTCTTTTCGTATGGAATGATTAATTTTACTGCCCTTCTTTGATTTTCTGTGTTTTAAATTAGTTTTTGCCTTAAGACTAATATTTTTATATTTGTGGCATTATATGAAATGACAAAAATAAACTTGAATAAGTGCTATTTTTTTTGAATTGCAAAGGTCTAAGGAAAGATATCCTCGAGCCTCTTAATATTCTGGTTAAAGGCTATTTGAGACTCGTTAGACTTTTAATAGCTTAAACTCAATTTTATATGGATTTTCAGTTTTTATAGCAAATTTTGTGTCAGTATTTTATTTAAGTCTTTTGAATGAAGCATAAACCTTGCTTGACTTTGAATATAAGGATAAAAAGATACTATTCAATGAGTTTTTTACCAGCCTCTTTTGTATGAATGAAATCAACTGTCCAGAATGTGGGAATTCGTTCAAAATTGATCAGAATAATTATTCAGATATTCTTAAGCAAGTCAGAGACACTGAATTTGAGCAGGAATTGCAAAATAGACTTGAGCTAGCGGAAAAAGACAAGAATAAATCTATTCAGCTAGCTATTCAAAATATAAAAATCGAAATGCAGGAGAACTCCTCTATTCAAAATAATAAAATTCAGTATCTTCAGTCAAAGTTATCTGCGTCTGAAGCCGATAAACAATTAGCAGTTAATCAAGCTAAAAATTCCGCTGAGAAAGAGCGTGATTCAATTGCTTATATGCTGGAGAAGACTAAAGAAAATAATCAATATGCTCAAGAAATAGCTGTTTCTAGTGCGATTAGTAAATTAAAGCAGGGATATAATGAATTAAAAAGTAATTTAGATAAGGCTGAGCTTGAAAAACAGTTATCGGAAAAATCGATTAAAGAAAAATATGAAATGCAAATTAAAGAGAGAGATGATGCGATTGAAAGACTAAGAGATATGAAATTACGCCTTTCTACAAAAATGATTGGGGAATCACTTGAACAACATTGTGAAAATGAATTTAATAAAATACGATCAACCGCCTTTCCGAAAGCTTATTTTGAAAAAGACAATGATGTATCCTCTGGTAGTAAAGGAGATTATATTTTTCGAGATTTAGATCATAGAGATAATGAAATCATTTCAATTATGTTTGAAATGAAAAATGAAAGTGATAGTGGATCAACAAAGAAGAAAAATGAAGATTTCCTAAAAGAATTGAATAAGGATCGTCTTCAAAAAGGATGCGAATATGCTGTTCTAGTTTCTTTATTAGAATCTGATAGTGATTTATTTAATTCTGGAATAGTTGATTTCTCACATCGGTATCCAAAAATGTACGTTGTTCGTCCTCAATGTTTTCTCCCAATTATCTCTCTTCTTAGGAATGCTGCACTTAAGTCTTTGGAATATAAAGCCGAACTTGCATGTATAAAAGAACAAAATATAGATATTACTAATTTTGAAAATAGTCTTGAAATTTTCAAGAATGCATTTGGCAAAAATTATAGTCTAGCTTCAAGAAGATTTGATTCAGCAATTAGTGAGATTGATAAGTCTATTAGTCATTTACAGAAAACCAAGGATGCACTCATTGGAGCGGATAGGAATCTTCGATTGGCAAATGATAAAGCCCAGGAAGTAACAGTTAAGAAATTAACTAGAAATAATCCAACAATGGAAGAAAGATTTAAAACCCTTAATGATAGAACTGCGGCATAATATTAATTAGTTTATTTAAATGAGTGGATGGATTTATTTAATCAGAAATGGTGACTTATATAAGATTGGCATTACTAAAAATATTATTAATAGAATGAGGCAACTAAAACCTGATGAGGTATTAGTTAAATCCTATGTATCTAATTATAAAGAATTAGAAAAGCAACTTCATTACAGTTATAAGAAAGTTCGTATACCTCAAACAGAATATTTTAGATTGAACATTTCAAATGTTAGATCTTGCAAGAGGATAATTTTATTTAATAATAATTTTAATTATTTTTCTTTAAGAATATTTTTAAGATTATTTTTAT
Source organism: Prochlorococcus sp. AG-315-B03 (assembly GCA_003283745.1). Lineage (GTDB taxonomy): Bacteria > Cyanobacteriota > Cyanobacteriia > PCC-6307 > Cyanobiaceae > Prochlorococcus_B. The sequence goes on from QBWA01000011.1 coordinate 5,574, forward strand.
ATATTTTTATTATATTCTCTATATTTATTATATTAAATTTCTTGATTTTCTATAATTTGAGGATTGTTATAAGTAATTCTCTTTATTTGACCGAGAAGGTATCTTTTTTGTTTATGTTCATTTCATTTTTAATAAAATCAGGTGTAAGACTAGATTTCTTAAATGAGTGTGGATTTAGAATTCAAAGGGCAATTATATATTTAATATTTACCGTTTTACTGAACTTTATATCCCAACTCTTACAATATTATTTTCCCGCATGAATATATTTTTTAGATGGTTTTTATTTCTTAAACTAACTACTTAATACTTTTTATTATCTACCACATATCTTTGGGGGCTTGATTTTCTTGTTGTCTTTCTAGAAGGCTTAATCTTTTATCAAATTCTATTTCTTCTGGACTTTTATTTTCATTTTTATCTTTCCTTTTCCATCTTGATTTTATTTCTTCGATTTTTCCCGGAAAGTTCTCTGAAAAATGTTCTTTCATTTCTAACCATGCTTCTTTTTCTTCAGCATTTCCAACGGTTCCTTTGATTTGATCTTCTATAATCTGTTTTACAAATAGTCTAAGATCATTTTCATTCATAGAATTAAGTCGACTCGCTATGTATATATCCTTTAGGCTATTTAATTCACCTTCGGTTAAATCCTTGAAACTTAGTTCTTCCATAATATTTATTTGTATAGCTAAATATTATCAGGTCGCTTTGATTATGGCTTTATATTCTTTGATTTAATTGTGATTTGTTAAGGTATAAGATTTATTAGTATCATGAAATATTTAATATCTTTTACTTAAATATTTATCCCTGACAATTAAAATTAACAATCCACTTTAGATCTAATTTTTATTTTTAAATATTAGTTGGTTTGATTTGAAAATCTGATAATTTAGAATTGTTAATTTACCTTTTTTGTTATGTTTGAGATGATTGCCTCTGATAATATTGCTGTAAAGAATAAGCTTAGAGCCGGAATAAAAAGTGGAAACCATAGTTTTTGAAAAAGACCATAGAGATTTCCATTGCCATTGGCACTAAGTAAAACACTTCCTAGAAAAAAGAAAGCACCAATAATTATTATGAATAAATTTATAATAAGAATATTATCAAGCCATTTCTTCAATTTATTTTCAGTTGTGTTTCTTTTGTCCATAATGTTTATTGAGTTATTTTTATGCTTTTTGTTAGTCTACCTCAAATATCTTTTATGAACTCCCCCTGAAGGCATAATGATCAATCCCTTTAGATCGTAAATAAATGACACCAATGAAAGCGAGGATATTTAAACCTATAACAAACAACCAAAGACGCCAAGGTTGATTTGAACCAATCATTTTATTTCTAACTTGTTAATATAAATTATATGCCAATTTTTGGCTGTTATTCACTTTTTGTTTATATCTATATCATTATTATTCTCTTTTGGAAAATTTCTCTTTTCTTTATTTAATATTTCTAATGAATTCCCTTCTTTCTTAATCTTTCGTGATTGTTGTATTTAGGCTTATATTAACTCTATTACTTATAGAATTTAGTAACTTTCGATTCGCTTTCTAAATAGTCGTTATAGTCGTCTTCTAATTTATTTGTTAGATCATTAATTAGCGTTCTTCAAGTATGGGTTTAAATAGTTCTCTAATGTTTTTAAGTTGTTCTTTACTTCCTAAAAAAACCAAATCAGAGTTAGGCATTAAATTAATATTTGTTCCAGGATTACTAATTAAACCTTTTGTTGTTTTAATTGCTATAAGCAGAGCCCCACCTGATCCTCTATAGTCCTTTTTCTTTAGAATATTATTTTCGAAATTGGAAATTTCTTCAGCATTTTTAGTTAGTTTTATTTCTTCTATTTCACAATCTGATCCTGCTAGTAAATCCATGAAATCTACGGCAATTGGTCTCAGAGCCGATGCCGCCATTGTTCTCCCTGCGGCGACATAAGGGCTTATTACGGTGCTTGCTCCTGCTAATTTTAATTTATTTGAAGCTTCTTCTGTCGCTGCTCTAGCTATAAGTCTACACTGACTATTCAAACCTTTTGCACTTAATACAACATATAGGCTTGCTGCATCATTGGGTAATGTAACTACAAGACTTCTACATTTTTTTATACCTGCCAATATTAATGTTTCATCCAGCGTTGCGTCTCCTAGAAGAACATTAAAACCAAGAGTCTCCGCATCTGTTTTTCGATTTGAATCCAGCTCAACAATCAATGTAGGGATGTTCTCTGCCTTAAGTTGTCCAGCTATTTCTTTTCCCGTACGACCAAATCCACATAGAATCACATGATTTTGCATTCTTCTGATTAATCTATTTAATCTTAACTCTTCAACTTTATGAAAATAACCTAATTCTGATAATTGTATGAACCTTTGAAGTGTTAGTTGTACTACGATTAAACCTCCGCCAATAATCAGGAAAGTTACGATTCTTCCTGATGCACTCAGGACTTCAACTTCACCAAAACCGATTGTTGTTATTGTTATAAGGACCATCCACAGACAGTCTCCCCAGTCCCATCCCTCTGTAAGACGATATCCCGCAGCCCCAAGAAAAAATAGGGAACTCAACAAAAAAATTGGACCATACCAAATTCTAATAAAGCTTTTATAGTTTTTATTCTTTATTAGACTCACTTTAATTAAATTAGTCTTTTTATTTTAAATTTAATTCATCAGTATTAAACTATTAATATTATTTTTTAATAAATTCAATACATAAATATTTATTTGATATTTAATATCATTTTTACTTATTCCTTTGGGAAATTTCTTTGATATTTATATAGCTAGATTAATATGTTAAAATATACCTAAATTATTGCTTTTTAGATAAAATAAATGAATCAATTAAAATCTGATGATAAGAAAGAGTTATTTAAGGTCGCTTTTAATGATTTGTCTGTCATCCTTGCAGGTCTTCGAGATCAAGGTCTTTCAGATATGGAGATATTTGAATTCGGTAAGACGGTTATAAACCATTTTGATCCTGAAAAAATGGTTCACTTGAAGAAAATATCAGATGAACAAGATGCATTATTTAGAGAAGCAAATGATATGTAATTATTTAAGTTTCAACTCATACGTATTTAAAATCTCAACAGTTATCTATTCAAATTTAGATAAATTTTGATTCATTTTTCATAAAATTCAGTAACTTTCTTACATTGTTCTATTGATAGGGAAGTTAAGGGCGAAGAGGCTGGAATCCTTAAAATGGTGCAGGTGGCGATAACCTCTGAGCAGTCAACCTTTAATGCTTCTGCCAGTTCTTTTACCCTAAGTTTTGGAGTATGAAAGATCATATTATTATTAAGTTTTTTTCTTTTAAACTCTATCTTAAACAGTTTATATAGTTTTGTTTATTTTATTATTATTTATTTACTTATCAACCATTTATGTTTAGCTATGAATAATAATTATTTATGATAAAGAAAACCTTGAATTAAATTATTTATAGTTTCATTTTTTGTGAAAGTTAATTATAGGATCAAATCATTTAGTTATTATTTTATTCGCCTTAATTAAAGTTTTTCTTTGCACAGTCATATCCAGATTCTCTGATGTCTTTTTGCTCGTCAATAATTGCAGTAAGGGCACAGTCACAATAGTTTCTTATTGATTCTTCTGAAATATTTGTAACTGCTGGATTATCTTTTGCACTTATTATACAATCATCCATTTGATTCTCAGGATAAGCGTATGCAGGTAATGTTAAAATAAAGATTAGTAGTAATAAACTCGTAAAACTTTTCATTGTAAATAGACTATTTCCTTTTATTCTAACGTATATCAATCTTATATTGTATTTTTTTATATTTGATAAGTAATTTTTGTCATTATTTTGATTTGAGTTGACTATCCATTATGTATTATTCTCTCTATTACATAATCTTAATTTAATTAGATTTTATATTTATTAACATCCTTTTTATTATTTCATATAAATAAATATAACCTCTGCATGGATAGACTATTTTAGCTTTTTTATATAGAATGAATTTTTAAAGTTATAATATTAGATTTTTAACAAATATTTTGATATTTTTTTCTGATAACAAGGTTAATGAATCTTGTTTTATATTATTTACAATATAGTCTATTTCTGAATAAGTAATGTCATTTGATCAAATTAGAGAATTCTTACTAAAAATGCAAAATGACCATTCATTAAGAGACGAAGTGATTTCATCTTCGACAGCAGATGATGTTGCCCTTATCGCCTTAGAAAGGGGGTATGTTTTCTCTGGTGATGAATTGCTTCGTTTTTCTGGAAAGAAGGTTGATAAAGTTACTGTTAGGAAAAATGATGTACCTGGTGAATATAATTAATGTTCTTATTTAATGTCTATTATTTAGTAGATATATTTATTTATTAGAATAATAATTTTATTTTCTTTTTCTTAATTCTTCAACAACACTTTCCCATTTTTTACTTGCTTCTAGAAATTGTTTCTTTTCTCTCTTTTTTAATATTGTATATATCAGGTATATTGTAATACCCACTATTAATATAAATATAATATGTTCCATTAGGATAATATTTTTATTAATTATATATTTTATACCAGGATTTGTCTATTAACAAGGTATAAGTATAATTATCGTTGAACTTGTAATTCGAAACAATTTATTGCGATTTAAGATTAAATAATCTTTACTATTTTTTGATAATAATGCAGAATTGCCTTTTTTGTAGTTTTTACTTTTCTTCTTGATTATTCTTAAATAAGAACTTATCTAATTGGATTTGGTTGCTAACCCCTTTTTCTTTTAAAATATCTTATCATTAAAATAGTTTTTAATTCTTCATGGATACAACTTTTATTCTTATAGGTGTTTTTATATTCCTAGTTTTTGTTCTCCTGGTCTTTTTTCTCCTTACCAATTTAAAAAAAGAAAACTTTGTAGCTAATGATGGTTCTATTTTTACATCCCAGTATGATTTAGATCTATATCATGATCTTATAATTAAAACGCAACCTTTATTTGAACCTGACGAGACTAATTCAAAATCTAAAACTATACTCGGCTATGATAAGATTTTCATAGCTAATTTAAAGAATGATGGTTTTAAGGACCTTAAAACACTTGTTAAATATCGTAATCAGTTCAAGGCTTTGTCAGCATTAATAAATCCATAGTTATTTTATTTAGCCTTTAATATATATATATTCTTGTTGCTTTTTTCTGTGTTATATTTTATTAACTATATAATAAAAAAATATTTATAATTTTAAATATGATTAAGAGTGATTCTATTGATGAATATTCTTCAGAAATATATGAGGATGCTTTTGTTAATATAAAGGAAGCCTGTTTAAGACTTCAAGAGAGAACTAATTGTCCCAACTTAGTTGTTATAAAAATGCTACATGAAGTTGTGGATTTTTATATTAAACAGGAGGTTGAAAATTAATGTCTCAGATTCTTTTTCTTTTCTTATATTTCTTTCTGTGTTTCTAAATCGTATTTAATACCAGGATCAGGGTTTATAAATTTAATTAGGGTATCAATCTCTAATGATGTTTTAGTTGGTGAACCTTCAGTACTTAGTAATTTACTTATGATACCTGTAAATTTTGCGTCACCGCCTATAGTTGATGCAAATATAGTAGTTGGACTGAATACTTTTATAAGATTAGCTAATGATGATTTACCTCTTATAAATTTTCCAACTATTGGTAGTTGTACATCAACTACAGGGGTTATCAGAACATTTATTTGCCTTGGTTTGATTCTTTGATCAAGAAAACCATGAGGTTCAATATAAATTGAATCTGATTTGTGTGTAATTATATAGCCATTTTCTACGTTAGGAACTGGAGCTCCTGAGGTGGCTTCAATTACTAGATCATTCATTATGAACTTATTACCAGGACATAATATTTTCAAATCTTTAAATCCCAATTGATTTACTATTTTTATAGCTTCCTTTGATCCAATAACAGGTATTGATTTGTTAATTTGTTTAAGTGTGGGAGGATGTGAATGGTCTGGTTGCCCTTGGGTTAGAAGAATAATATCGATATTTTCTGGTATTTTATTTTCATTATTTAATTCACCTTTAAAAAACCAATCACCGGGAGGGAAACTTAATGATCCTATAAGCCATGGATCAATCAATATTTTCAACTTATCTAATTCTATAAGCCATCCATTAGATCCGTAGTAAGTTGCTGATAATGGCATGATTTCTTTTAATTTAATCTAAATTTGATTGATAGATATTGATGATAGTCCAAGTTAGGTATTTTTTATTAATATTTGTAGTTAGTTTAAATTCCTATTGATTATAATAAATATCTAATTAATTATGTCAAACAAACTATCAAAGTAATGATAATTATTACACTAAGTATAAGCAATGTAAATTTTTTAATATATCTCTGAAACTCATGTAACCAATCATTTTCCATGATTTTTGTTTTTACCAATAATAGACTAAAGTATAATACTTTTTTATATAATTGTCTTGGATAAGCATATCTTGGCTATAGGTGGTGGTGGATTTGGTAGAAATAGAAGAGAATACTTAATTGAAAAATATTTACTTAGTCTATCTAATAAAAGTTTACCTAAAGTCTGTTTTATACCAACAGCAACAGGCGATAATGATAGTTATATTGTTCGTTTTTATTCGACTTTTCTCAAGTTGAACTGTATTCCATCACATATCGATTTTTTTAAACGCACTTTAGACTTTAAATCTCATATTAATTCTCAGGATATTATTTATGTTGGTGGTGGTAATACTAAAAGTATGTTAGGTGTGTGGAAGGAGTGGGGACTTGATAAGGTTTTACAACGTGCTTATATGAATGGAGTCATTATGAGTGGAGTTAGTGCTGGTGCAATTTGTTGGTTTACAAATGGTATTACTGACTCATGGAATGATGAATTAAAAGTATTACCTTGCTTAGATTTTGTTGATGGTACTTGCTGTCCTCACTATGATGAAGAAGTGTCACGTAAGCCTTATATTGAGAAATTAATTAAAGAAGATAAATTACATAAATGCATTTCAATAGAGGGTGGATGTGCTCTTCATATTGTAAATGGGAAGCCATTACAAAGTATTAGTTTCAAGCATAATAAAAAAAGTTACCAGGTTTATCTTTTAAATGGTTCTATCATTCACAAACCATACATTGTAAACCAGCTTTAAATCTTTTTTAATTTATATATATTCTTTCTATAGTTCATATTTAATTTCCACTGGATTTATATTAATAGTTTCTTCTGATGTTACCACTTTTGATATCTTGCCTGAAATATTCATAGTATATTCCTTTTGAAATTGTTTATTTAATATTTGAATAATACTAAACTAATATAAATCTCTATTATTTCGGTTATGTCCAGGTTTATTGGCTTTTATCATCATCTAATATACGCTACATTCCATCAAAAGTATTGTTGTAAATAAAGCTTTCTTTAATAAATTTCTTTTGATTTGTTTTTATAATATATGATGTTAGCCCCATTTTGACTGACATGAAACCTAATTAATCTTAATATAGTTTATTTTTATACTTCATTATTATTATTATTGTTATTATTATTTATTTATTTTCTAAACAATTTCACTTTCAATGTTTTATTTATCAGTTCAATATTCAATGATTTTATTCTTATTATCATTTTCTGAAATGGGATTAAACCCTCTGATCATTTTCTTGATTATCGTATTTGGTGCTTTTTTTATTATTAGTTTCTTTATTACAAGTCCGAATATGGATACTAAAGGTTTGTTAAGAGTTCTTTATTCTAAGCCAGTTAGAAACAGTGATGGGACTGTTATTTATCCTCACAAGGATGATTAATTAATTTCAATACAATTGTTCTTTTTGTATTTTAAATTTAGTTTTTCTCAATATGATTTCATGGGTTCTAGTTGAAAGTATTTTGTTTTATAGGGTTATTTCTTGCTATGTTTATAATGTTCAAAAAGTCTTTAATACCTCTTTAATGAATGTCGGTGTTTACTTACCTTCGCTGCCATCTGTTTAAGTGACGTTTTAATAGCTTTTAAACATACTACTAATAAAAGTTGAAGAAATTGACCTTTAAAGAAAATCTAGTGAGTGAATCCTCCGATATTCTGTCATTTATGCCTTCTGGCCTTAATGGACAAGCATTGAATATATCTTTGGGTGATATTCCTTCGAGATCAGAAGTTAGATCAGTTCTACCCAAATATTGCTTTAGCCGTAAGACCCAAACATCTCTTTTTTATTTGTCTTTGAGTGTAGTTATTCAAATTTTTGTTGTTCTTGTTGGTCTTTCGATTCCATTAACTAAGAGCATGATTCCTATATGGTTTTTTTACTCTCTTTTGTCTGGCACAACTGCTATGGGTCTTTGGGTGATAGCCCATGAGTGCGGTCATGGGGCCTTCTCTGATAATCGTAAATTACAGACATTTGTTGGATACGTTTTGCATTCATTTTTGCTTGTTCCATATTTCTCTTGGCAAAGGTCTCATGCTGTTCATCATGCCTTTACTAATCATGTTACAGATGGTGAGACTCATGTGCCTCTTGTTATTTTTGGTGATGGGAATTTGGAAAATCCTGGAGGGACGAAAGAGATGGAGTCCTCATTATTTTTAGGTAAAACTATTTATGGATCCATGCAATTAGTGCTTCATTTGATATTTGGCTGGCCTGCTTATTTACTGGCTGGGAAAACAGGAGGACCTCGCTATGGGACAAGTAACCATTTCTGGCCTATAGCTCCATTCTCGAGAAAACTTTGGCCTGGAATTTGGTCTAAAAAAGTTTGGGCATCTGATTGGGGGATTTTATTTATGTTTTGCATGCTATTTCTGTGGACAATTAAATTTGGGATATATTCTATGATTACTATTTATCTATGCCCTTTAATTATAGTTAATGTTTGGCTTGTTATTTATACTTGGCTACATCATACAGATACAGATGTTCCTCATCTTGGAGGAGATGAGTTCTCTTATATGAGAGGGGCCTTTTTATCTATTGATAGACCGTATGGAAATATTATTAATTTACTTCATCATAATATTGGATCGACACATGTAATACATCATATTGAACCTACTATTCCTCATTATCATGCTGTTATTGCTACTAAAATAATTAAGGAATCATTTCCAGAAGTTTATTTATTTAATCCTTCACCTATTTATAAATCTTTATGGCGTATAGCCTCTAATTGTGTCGCTGTGAAAAAAGATAAGAATATAGATAGATATATCTGGCAACAGCCATATAAAAAAATGTATTTATAGCTTTTCTTTGTTTCTTATTGTTGAGGGATGAATTTATTAATCGATTCTTAACAATCTATATTATTTTTTTTTATAATTATCAATGATAGGCTATTATTAGGCCTATAAAATCAATAGTTTGACTTGGAAGTTTTACCGCTTACATCTTGTATTGGGTTTCTGCTGATATTTATTGGCATATGGTCTAGATTTGATATTAAAGTACAGATAGATAATAAAAGAGAGAAGAACTGATTAATATTGAAATTATATAATTTTTTTATTTAATAAAATGACTCAAAAGGATTATGAGAAGTTCTTGAAAAAAATAAATGAATTGAATAAATTAGTTGAATATATTAAAGAATGTCCTGAAAGACATGAATTAATTGTTAATTGTAAAACTCATGATGATCTCGTATCGCTAGCAAATAAATGGGGGTTTGATATAAGTAGAAGATGGGGTGAATATTAATTTTATATTACATTTTAATCTAATAATTATTCGCCCCCTCCATTGCAACTCCAAACTTTCCATGGAATTCCCTTAGTATTTTTACCATCTATTCGCCAAGTTCTCTCTATACATACATTTTGATTGTCAGCCCAAGTTGAAATTGATATAAGTGAATTTGAGACTTTTTTGAATGATCTTGATACTGAGAGCATTGAAAGTGAACTGATTATAATAGAAATGGAGCTGATACTACCCAAAATAAGATATTTGTTTTTTTCTAGGAACTCTTTAGTTTTCATTTTTAGTGTCTAGTAATTAGCAAATAATAGCTGATTTATAAATTCTGTGATCTAAAGTTTTGTTTTGAAAATAACTAAATATTTAATTTTTTTATTTACTCATAATTAACTTATATATTTCCCTTTGTAACTTAAAGCAGTTTAAACTATTTCATTCATGTTTTTGGAGGTGATTAGAGTATTTAAGTTATAATTATATTGAATTAAATCAACTTAATTATTCAGGAATGATTTATTCATTCAACTCTTAAGTAAATATTCATATATTATTTCTCTATCTCCTCTTTATTAACTTTTGGCCATCTTGCTTTGAGATTTAATGGATTTAATAAATTAAAACTTACTGGCCTTCCCTGTGATAATGATATAAGTGCTTTCCATACCCATCCACCAAAAATTAACAAGAAGGTTATTAAAAATATATACTCGATGTTGGTAATCATTTTATTTTATTTAAATCATATGTATATTATGATTTTAGACGATATCTATAATATATATTAAGTTTGAATTTTTTCTTTAAATAAAAATAATCAGTTTAATAATAATATTTATATAATTTAGCTTCACGCATTTATGCTCATACGTTAAATGATGTCCCTAAATAATTTTAAGTAGGCTGCATACTATTTATGTCTAATTCAATAGATCGTACTTCTTCTTGATCTACTAAGGGCTGGCTGGAGAATATATGGTCTTCTAACTTGAAAAGCTTTTTCTTGGATGCATAGGCCTATGAATACATTGATGCTAAGAAACCTGACTCTTCTAAGCCTTCTATTTCTTTAGAACGTCCTGGAATTTAAGAAGAAATAAAATTTATTATTCAAAAGATTTTATTTGTTAATTCGCTTTTTGTGTTTTTGCTATAAAAGATCAATTATAGCAACGACTTAAGTATTTTATTTAGTTATGGGTAGCTATTGTCTAATGATAATTTTATCAATAAGTAAATTTATTTGTTTTTTCTTGATTTTGTAAGAGAATATGGAAAATATAACCCAAAATGCTTCATAGTTTTTCATTTCAACTTATAATCTTCTTTATTGCTTCTTCTCTGATTATTTATCTTTTAAATACTAAGCCATACAAAAACAATATTAGTAATAAGAAACTTCTGAAAAACTTGTTAGAGAGTTTTGATTTAGATTTACCAGATGAATTAAAGGAAATCAACAACAGACCAACTAATTCTCGCTAATCATTATGATTTATATTCTTTACTCTTAACTCTTAATTGAGTTTATTGATATATTTGCCTTCCTTATTGATGTCTAAATTTCAATTTGATGATACCCAAACCTCAGGAATTTGGTGGTCAACTAATGTAGGCATAAGGGATTTATGCGCAGATTTAAAGATTGAGACCTCTTGTTCCGATAATGAAATTGCTGATTTATTGAGAGCTATTGCCAAATCCATAGATTTAGATAGCCTGTAACATTATATTTATGTGTTTGATCTATTGATCATTATCTAAAATGATTTGTTTATAATTTATTCATTTTAATATTATTTATCATCTTGGTTTAAACTAAATATTCTTCATCAGATAATCATTCTAATCCTTGAAATAATTCCTTATGTACTGCAAATGTATGAAACAATGTGGTTCCTGATTCTGGTGTTAGCCTTTCTCCATCTTTATTCCATGCCAGACTACAAATTAGTTCGCCATCCCATTTTACTTTATGTTCGCTTATATACTTTGACCATTCTCTAACTTTATTAAAGTGATCAGGCATATTAGCCCCTATTTTCCTACATATATCACACAACAAAGATAATATAGGAGGTTTGGATTCTAATCCTAACTCTTTTGCCAGAGAAGGTTGTGTAAAAACTCCTGTGAATCTTATATGATCAATTATTCTTTGTTCTTTGTTATTTAGGTTTGCCTTAATACATGCCTTCTCAAACTCTGCAACTGGAGTTATTGGCCTCGTGATTTTGTTCATTTATAGTTTTTTTTTATTTTGAGATTAACTTAATTAATTTTTTTTTTCAATTATATTCTATTTGTTAATGCATATTTGAGACTAACGTTTTCCTCCGAGCTCTGTAGATTTCCTTTTATCTATAAGGTTTCCTGTTTTTAGACAATTTTTTTATGCGATAAATAATGGATTATTTTCGTTTATTGTCCTTTGGCTTTTAATGTACTTGTCTTCATGTTTCATATTCATATCCTAGTTATAGCTTGATTCCCTGAGAAATAAATGTTACAAACTAGAATTTCAATAGATATCTTTCCTTTTGGCTGGTATTAATATTCCATCTTTCACAAGGCCATGATTCCTTTTACTTTCGCTGGACTACTAAGCACACCAGCTCCTACTGCACCATTACTAGGTATCGCATTTATGGCTCTATTTGGAGTTATGGCTGTCGTTGTTGGCCCTAATTACGATGGTTTTAATGATCCAAATAACCGCTAATAAGTGAATTAGGTAGGACAAACTAATAAAACGTGGACAAGAGTTACATAATTCTCTAGTCCACGTTTTTTTTATTCTTTAAATTTAGATTTTCTATTCTATTGATAATATTAATAAATTGTTCTTTGTTTTCTTTTTTAAGGCAAATAAGATTATTCCCCTTCCTGTATTTATTAGACTGGTTATGAAATATTTCCCACGATTTTTGGAATCTTTCTTCCACTTCTTTTCTTTCTCTACCTCTTTCTATTAGATCACGTTGAATTCTCCTTTTGAAGCATAGGCTTTTATCTTCAATACATAAAATTTTCATGAATATATGTTTTTCAAAATCTGTAATTAGTCTATGTGCGAAGATTCCTTCTAATATAACAATCTGATTCGTTGATTGATCACTATGTTTAATTATTTCTTTCTTTGTAGACTTTCTACGTCTGAAATCGTAATTGTACCTATATATTAATTTTTCTTTGTTTAATATTGAGATTAGTGTACCTTTTAATTCTTTTTTCTTTAAACTAATAATCCTATCGTAAATATCATTAAAATACATTGATAAGATTTTAATTATAAAATTATCTTTATAGTAAGAATCTGTTTTGATTAAGTTGATATGTTTAAATTCTTTGCATATCTTTTTAGCGAGATAACTTTTGCCTGAACCAGAAGGTCCTGATATTATTATTAAATTCATCAATTATTCAATAATTATTAGACTTACTCTAATTGAAAACATTATATTTTCGATTATTTTTAGATAAAAGCTTTTTGTATTTTAAACAAATAATTCAATGAAATATTCGAAACAACTTTATTTTTATTTACTTTTATATATTTTAATCTTAATGGGATAATAAATTATCCTTTGGTAGCAGCTATTCGTCTGCTTTCTACAAATCTGAAAAATATTATTATTAGTGGTATATGCATTAGCCCACCAATTAAAACTGTTGTTTGGTTATAAGGCATAATTTAAATTATATTCTCTATTAATCTACTTTATATATTGATTTGAGTTTAAATAATTTTTGTTTGTTTATATATAGCAATAGTTTTTTATCAACTTTCAATAGGTATAAATTACATTAGTTCAGATAGTTCATTCTCGAAAAACCAGTTTACATCACCACTTTTTAGCTTTACTGCTAATCCAAATTGATTTCCATCGACCATTTTGTATCCCACTAGTTCAACTATTGGATCGTTTTGAATTTGTTTCAGAACATTTTTGGATAATCGGTCTTCTACCTCTGTTAGTTCAACTTTAAGAGTTTGCCCTTTTTTAAGTTTTGAAGAATCCTTAATCATATGTTGATTTTAGAAATATATTTTTGGTTTTAGAAATAGTTATTTTGTTTTTTTCAGCCAATAATTGATAGGCTCAGTTGGTTTTCTATACCACTGAATTTGATATATTCTTGGAATTCTGATGAGTTGAAAGCCCTTTGTGCTGCTGCTTTTGATTCGAATTCAACGATAACCCCTAGTTGACCACCGTCCCATTCGTTTAAGTCTGAATTTTGATTTACGTCTTTTGCAATTATCGTACCTCCAACTGATCTAAGCCAAGGGACAACAGTCTTCACGTATTCAATAAACTGAGCGGTGCTTTCGATTTTGGCTTGCTTTAGCCAATAACCTTTTGCCATGGCTTAATCTTTTCTTAAGATTGTTGCATACCTTGCTCCCCTTCTTTTGCTCACTCTTAATTCTTTAATAATCTTTAAGTTAATACCTTTTTAGATAATTTATGTTCAATCCTATTTTCTTTATGTAATTAATTGCTCAACTATTATTCATTCTATTTCTAATTCATTTGTAATTTTTACTACCTATAATTAAATTATTTCGTTGTAATCAATTTATATTTTTTATTGTCTAATATTCTTTAATTTAGTATTTTATATATATTTATTCTCTTATTAGATGTTTTATTTTTGACTTTTTCAGCTTTTCTATCACAAAGGTCTATTACTACCTGATAATAAATTCACCTTTTTCCCAAATTAAGGAATACAATTAGTTTCTTGCTTGATAAAGAGAAATGACCGCAACAGCTTCTTCCCCAAAACTAAGAGTTGATACACGCGGAACAAATGAGTTGCCTCCACATTTAGATGAAAACCTTTTAACACCTCGCTTTTACGTAACTGAATTTAGGAAGGCTGCAAAGACCGAATTAACTGATGCTCGTGAAGAGTTTGATGCAATGCTTTCAGAAATGAAAGCTGATTATAACTGTACCCACTTTGATAGAAAAGCAAGTCTAGATAGATTGCAAGATTTACCTCAGAAGTCTAAAGAAGTATATGAAAGTTATTTAGTTAGATCTGTCATATCAGAGTTTTCTGGGTTTTTACTATTTAAGGAAATTTCTAATCGACTAAAGAAAGAAGGAAATAGGGATCTTGGTAAACTATTCCAGTTTTTGGCAAGAGATGAAGCTAGACATGCTGGCTTCCTTAGTAGGGCACTAGTTGCAGAGGGGATTGAGGTTGATCTCCCTCATTTAGGTGGAAAAAGAGCAGCTACTTGGTTCCCCATAAGTTGGGTTATTTACTCTGTATATTTATCAGAAAAAATTGGCTACTGGAGATATATTTTGATGGATAGACACCTTAAGGCCAATCCTGATCAAGCTTTCGCACCTCTCTTTGATTTCTTTGAACCATGGTGTCAAGACGAAAATAGACATGGTGATTGCTTCACCGTAATGATGAGATGTTGGCCAGGAATTACTAAAGGTTTTAGGGGCAAGTTATTGAGTCGTTTCTTCTTATGGAGTGTTTTTCTTACTCACACATTGACGGTTTGCGAAAGAGGAGAATTTTATGAATTGCTTGGTATAGATCCTAAAGAATTTGATGAGGAAGTTATAAAAAGAACAAATCACACATCTAAAAATGCTTTCCCATGGGTTTTTAATCTTGATGATAGTAAGTTTTGGGATTTGAGATATAAAATTATCGAATCTTTCAGAGCTTTTGTGGGAGCTAAAGGTTTAACAAAACCTGTGAAATTCGTTAAATTTGCTACTTTAATCTTTAAGCAATTTGCCCTACCAATGGAAGAGACAAATGCTGTTAGATATGATAGAGATGTTAATTTTAATGGTCAGGATATATTGAATTATTGGACAGACAAATAATTAATAATATATAGAATTTGTCTTATTTTATATATCAAAAGGATTACCGGCATTTGTATCAATACGTTTAAAATATTTTCCAAACTGTGCGTTATAGACTTCATCATCATCCTGTGTTTCACAAACCAAAGGACCAGTAGCTTTTGAGACACATAATAAACCAAAGCCTTTATCTCTCATTTCTTTAGATAAACCAATACAGGCTTGTTGATCCATATCGCCTGAGATTATTTTCACAGCACATTCTGAGCAGCATCCATTTCTACATGAAAATGGCAGTCTATCTCCAATTATTTGTCCCTTTTCATCTTTTGATTCGAAATTTCTTAAAATATACTCGCCCTCTGGAACATCGAAAGTGTATGTCTTACCTTCTTGCCGATGATGGATTGTTATCTTGTGGCTTGGTTTCATTTTTGCCTATGACTCTATTGAAATTACTTTGAGCATTAAAAATTATTTCTTGAAACTTATATCTATCTTTTCAGCTGGGTCAGGCAGAAAACATGCTTTTTCCCATAGTTCCTCAGGGGCAAATGATTTTGTGAATCTTTCACCACCAAATCTTAGTTTTAACCAGGAAATTGTAGATTTGTCTTCTGCTATCACTGCTTCCATTCCTTCAATTTCCGAAACTTTGAATTCTTTTACCAAAGATGAATTTAAATACCACATTGGATAATCATCACCCAAACGTGTGCGCCGTTCACTCATTGATTCTCTTAATTGACCATGGCCACTTAATTGGCCATTTGGAGCTAGAAGGACATTTAAAATTTTTGTTTCTGCCATTTAACTTTTTTATGAGAACAAGATAAGATTTCAGCAATGGATTTTTTGCTGAGTTTTCCTAGGTTATTTTTAAAATCTTATATTAGTAAATTACGTTCTATCAGGCAAATTTTTATAGTTTTTTTATTTATAGTTAAAATTAATTATATTTAATGTATTTGTTTTTATTATATGAATTATCTAATTAATATTTTATTCTTCATTCTTGACTGATGTTGCTTTTGGTTTTACTGCTTCAGCTTCTGCAGCTTTCTTAGCCTCTTCGAAATCAACTCTAGCTTGTAATTTACCAGTTGATCTCATCCAATCATTTACTGTCGCCTCTTTCCCCGCTGCAGCACACTCTTCTTGATACTTTAGGAATGGATACCAATGGTGTGTAGCGTTCTTAGAATCAGTTAAGTCAACGGTCACTTTTTTTACATGCAACTTCTTTAATATTATTGCACCACAGTTTCTTTTTTTGGTAACTTATTAATTTTTCTATTACAAAGATAAATTATTTTTGTGTCTCATAGTCTTTATTTGTGATCATGAATCAAATTAAACCATCATTAATGCTTGCATTTATTGGTCTAGGGGCATTGGGAAAGCCGATGTCCGATCTATTGATTAATAGTGGATATGATTTGAAACTATATAAAAGAGATAAAACTTTTAATAATGATAAGAATATATATTACTCTAATAAATCTGAAACTCTTTCTGAATGTGATGGACTATTGATTTGCGTTACAGATGACGAAGCTGTTGAATCAGTGTTATTTGGTGAGAATGGTCTATCAGAGAGACTTAAGCCCGACTCCTTTGTTATTGATTTCTCTACAATAAGCCCTGCCAAATCTATCTCTTTGCATCAAAGATTAAAGAGAAAAAATGTTTTTTACGTTGATTGTCCTGTCTCGGGTGGTACTGAAGGAGCAAAATCAGGAAATCTTTCTTTGTTTATTGGAGCTAGTAAAACGGATTGCACTTATTTTGAGCATATTTTTAATGTTGTTGGTAAATCGATTAACTATTTTGATTTCATTGGTCATGGTCAAAAAGTCAAGGCATTAAACCAAGTCCTGGTAGCAGGAACATATGCAGCGGTAGCAGAAGCGATTGCATTAGGAAAATTACTTGATTTACCTATGGAACTTGTAGTTAATTCATTAAAGTTAGGAGCAGCTAATTCTTGGCCTTTGGAAAATAGATCTAATTCAATATTGAAAAATGATCATCCATTAGGTTTTAAATTAGGTTTGCATCATAAGGATTTATGCATAGCTATTGATTTAGCTAATTCTATTAATGTTGCTCTTCCAATAACATCAAAAGTAAAGGAAATGGAATCTAAGCTTATGGAAAGGGGGTATTCAGACTTAGATATCTCAGTATTGCATAGATATATTTATAAAAACAATCTTTAGATTGCACCAATATCTGTTATACCATAATTATTAATTGTAGCTTATATATGATTGTGCTAAGATTATAATAAATTAAGCATTATTCCTATTGTTTGACTGATGAATCTAGAGAAGCAACACGCAAAGTTAATAAAATTGCAAACAAAAGCTCAAACTTGCCTATCAAGAGATGAAGCTCAAAAAATTATTCGCAAAGCTGATAAGGCTCAGTCTAAAATTTCAAGGTAAGTTCTCTTTGCTTAAGGGAGTGAAAACCATTCCTTCATATTTCTTGTAATTTATACTCCATAATTGACTGCAAACACTAGTTAATCTAATTAATAATTCATTAGTCTGACCATTGTTTATCCAGTTTGATTTGATCATTGGTATATTATTTTGCATATCATCAATACTGATTTCTGCTACGAATAGACTTGTATCCTTTTCTGTGATTTTAAGTTCACCTTCACTACTTCTATTGAATAATCTAAGTAATAGATCTAGAATAATTTTTTCGGATTCTTTTTGAGGAAATTTCGCCTCAGAAACACTCATAGGTATAGTTTTACCACCAATAGGCATAATCCTTTGATTGTTTTGTTCTGCAAGTGCTATAGCAATTAAATATTTCTGTTCACCCATTTACTTTTATTAGATTTAGTTTTTCTTCATATATATTTTATCCTTTTTGATCTAAGAAATGATTAATCTTAATAAGGAATAATTTTTTTTTCATTTGCAAGATAATCCTAGGGAGTTGATCCGTGTTGATCAATTAAGTAAAATCTACCGAGTAGCAGATAAGCAGCCTGGTTTTAAAGGCACTTTGAGTCATTTCTTTAATCGTAGAACCTATAAAGTACCTGCTGTTAAGGATGTCAGTTTTAATATATTTCCAGGAGAAATTGTTGGATTTCTTGGTGCCAATGGGGCAGGTAAAACTACATTATTAAAAATGATGTGTGGTCTTATTCATCCTTCTAAAGGTCTTGTTAATGTTGGAGGCTTTTTACCTCAAAGAAGGCAAACAGCATTTCTTAAGGAGATCACTTTGGTGATGGGTCAAAAACAACAGTTGATTTGGGATTTACCCCCCATGGATTCCTTATATGTAAATGCGGCGGTTTATGGTTTGTCTGATGAAATTACAAAAAAGAGAATAAATGAATTGGCTGATATGCTTGAACTTGGAGAAGAACTTACACGCCCAGTTAGAAAGTTATCTCTCGGACAAAGGATGAAATCTGAGCTTCTAGCTGCGTTATTACATCATCCATCGGTTCTTTTTCTTGATGAACCAACTCTTGGATTAGACGTTAATGCACAAGCTAGGGTCCGTAGTTTCTTATCTGAATATAATAAACAAACTGGGGCTACGATACTACTTACAAGCCATTATATGGCTGACATAATAGCATTATGCCCTAGAGTTATTTGTATTCATAATGGAAGTTTATTTTACGATGGAGATTTAGATTCACTAGCTAATTCCTTATCACCTTCAAGGGAAGTTAGAGTAGAGCTTAAAAAAGCCTACTTTCCTGAACAATTTGTTAGTTACGGAGAGATACAGGAATTAAATGATCGCTTTGTATGTTTATTAGTTTCAAGATCTAAATTAACAGAGGTAGTGGGTAAAATATTATCTGATTTTGAAGTCATTGACTTAGAAATAAGCGATCCTCCTATTGATAAGTTAATAGGAGAACTGTTTTTGAAAGGAGAAATTAGTTGAGTCTCTTTGGATTATCTTTTAAAGTCATAAAGACTTTATTTATTACTCAATATGCTTATATGCTGGAATACCGCATAGAGATCGCATTATGGGCTCTCTCAGGAGTTTTACCTTTTATTATGTTTTCTCTTTGGAGTCAAAATGATGTTGGTAATAGTTTCGGTCTAAATGATATTGGTTTGGCTAGGTATTTCCTAAGTGCTTTTTTAGTTAGACAGTTTTCTGTTGTTTGGGTCGTTTTTTCATTTGAGGAAGACTCTCTTTCAGGTCGTTTATCACCATACTTATTACAGCCTCTTCATCCTCTATTGAGATATGTTGCTGCTCACTTAGCTGAACAGGCTACTCGACTTCCTTTTGCGATTGCGATTGCTATTTTATTTTTCGTGTTAAATCCATCATCCTTTTGGATTCCTTCAATTAGCCGTTTTCTTTTAGCATATGTATCAACCCATTTGGCATTCTCTATAGCTTTTCTTCTTCAAAGTTTAGTTGCTTCTCTTTGTTTCTGGACAGAAAAATCTAGCGCATTGGAAAGATTGATATTTGTTCCTTACTTGTTTCTTTCTGGTTTATTAGTTCCTTTATCTGCCTTCCCAGAAAAGGTTCTATTTCTTGCAAATTTTACACCTTTCCCTTATTTAATTAATTTCCCAGCAAAAATTCTATCAGGCATGCCTGTTGATTTATTAAATGGATTCTTTTTTCAAATCTTATGGATAGCTATTCTTCTTCCTAGTGTTAATATTCTTTGGAAACTTGGAGTACGAAGATATACAGCAATGGGAGCATAATGAAGCGTTATTTTAAAACAATTATGTTATTTTGGTCGACGGCTTTTGCCTCACAGCTTGAATATCAATTGAATTTTTTAATTGAATTATTAGCTATGTTAGGTACTCTTTCAGGAAGTATATTTATTTTATCACTTTTCTTTTCTGATGGAAGGCAATTGGGAGATTGGAGTTGGGAGGCTGCTTTAATTATTCAAGGTGTCTATACATTTATGGATGGTTTAACAAATGCTCTTTTACGTCCCAATTTAACTGAAATTGTAAATTATGTAAGAGAAGGTACTCTTGATTATGTTCTACTTAAACCTATTGATAGTCAATTTTGGCTTTCAATCAAAAAGTTTTCCTTTGCAGGAATACCAGAAATAATTTTAGGCCTAACTATTGTTTTCTGGTCAGCAATTAGAACTGGTATCAATTTATCAGTATTTAATACTCTTATTTTTTTTGTCTCCTTATTTATCGGCTTTGTTATCCTTTATTCTGTTTGGTTTTTAATAGCAGCATCAAGTATCTGGTTTGTTAAAACATGGAATGCAACAGAAGTGCTAAGAGCTTTGTTGGCCGCTGGAAGGTATCCGATAACAGCATACCCAGTAATCTTGAGGCTTATTTTTACATTGCTTCTACCAGTAGCTTTTTTAACGACTTTTCCAGCAGAGGCAGTTTTAGGTGAATTGAAATTAGTTATAATAATCTTAGGGTTAGCCTTGTCTACCTTCTTTTTTGTTGTAAGTCGTCTTTTTTGGATATATGCACTTAAGCATTATACTTCTGCTTCTAGTTAGATATTAACTCTTTAATTCTTATTTTAAGAAACTATTTTTTTTTTTTTTTTTAATTTTAAATATTTTTTTTTTTTTTTTTTTTTAATAAATCCAAAGAAATTGTTTGATGCGAATAATAGGCTAACGATTGATAGAAATGCTATTCCAAACCAACTAAGGGACTTCAAAACTATTCCATATCTATATTGACTTTTAACTAAACTGCTATTCATTGTATCCATAGCCATCCATGCAAATAATGGGGCGGAGAGAAAGCTAGCTGTCATGGCACCAAATACAAAATCTTTAACTCCAATTCCACCAGATTTAGCAATAATTAGTGCGGTAAGAGATGCAAAAACATGAATTATTATCCAGTTTTTTAAACGTTTTGCTTCATTCTTAGATATTCCATGGCCTTTATCTTTTTTTTGAATCAAGCCATGTGCTGATGAGATACTCCTTGGATACGCATCTAAGCAGGTAAGAGTTGTGCTGAACATGGCGGCAAAAGCCGCTGGTACTATTATCCATTTAGCCCACCCTCCAATAGATTGTGTATATAAACGTATTAAATTCTGGGCAAAACTAACCCCGCTACCTGTAAACATTTCATTGCCTGTGCCATACATTGTGTAAGCACCTAGTATTACAAAGAAAATTGCAGTAATTACAGTTATTAAATAGCCAAGATTGAAATCAAATTCAGCTTCTTTTCTTGATGCTATGTGTTTTGTATCATTAGCTCTAGAAAACATCCATAAAGATGGCCAGACACAAAGCTCTACAGGTCCAGGCATCCAGCCCATTAATGGTATTAAAAAGGCAAGATTAGAAATGGTCCAAGGAGATGGATTGCTATTTATCCAACTAGAAGATACCAAGCCAGCAGGCCCTTTAATTAATAACGAGATTACAGCAAAACCTGTTAATAATGTAAGTAGAAAAACTAATATTTTTGATAATCTATCAAGAGCTTTGTATTGACCAACTATTAATACGAATGCGGCTATTATTAACACTGCAATCGCTAAATCCATTACTGGAAATAAGGAGAGAAATACTATATTTGTTAAGAGTAAACCAGATACAAAACTTACTGCTGATATAGTTAAAGTACCAGTAATTAGTCCAATTAGTAGATATAGAGGTAGATAGTATTTATTCCGTTTTTGAAATCCTTCTAAAAGAGATAAGCCTGTTACTGCGGTGAACCTTGTTCCAACTAATAGGAATGGATATTTAATCAGATTTGTAAGTAAAATAAGTCCAATTAAGGAAAAGCCGAATCGAGCTCCGGCTGTTGTTGAGGACATCAGATGCGATCCCCCAATGCAAGCAGCAGCTAAGAGAATCCCAGGCCCAAAACTTTTAGTTAAACCAATGTAATCTTTTGACAATATTTTCTGCATTAATTAGTTAATGATGACTCTATATACTTTGACAACTAATTGATTATTTTCAACCTCCTACATAAAGATTATTATTTATAGAGGACTTCAAATTCTAAAATTATAAGCATAGGCAAATACTTGTCACTAAAGGGAGTATTTGTTAAGGTTTAGATCCAAATCCGATCATTTCAGGTGAATGATTCTGTCAATCTATATCTAGCTTCAGGTGTTCATGTCGATGAGGGCTATTGGGAGATTAGTTATACTGATAGTTATAACCCTGTAAACATAAAGGACACGAAACTGCTTGAATGCTACAGAAATGAGCTTGTTGGTTTAGACGCTGCAGAAGAAATTAAAGAAGCAATTTGTAGTACTTTAAATATTCTGATTAATGATTGTAATACAGAAGGATATTCAATAGATCAATTCAATGATAGTTATTCTTATGATATACCTTTGACTGTGATTGAAAATATTTTTGATTTCTGGTTAGATATTTACCATGATCCTGGCGTTTGGAAAAAATGTATTGGTTTGCTTAGAATTAGAAAAAGAGTTAGTTTTGCAAAGGATATATTATTAAATAATTTAAAGGGCAACAGTTATAAGTATGCATTTAAACTAGAAAATTTACTGTGTTATCGACCAGCTTCTTTTCTTAAGGAAACAACTAATAATAAGAAAGTTATGTGGTGATTACAATAATTTACCCCTTGTTTCATGATATATTTCTCTTTCATTTTCAGCGTACTTTACATCCTCCCAAGGGAACACAACCCATTCATCACCAGTCTTGATTTTATAAGCTTTCCACCATGTTGGGTTCTTTTTGCTAATCCATACATGAGTCTCTGTATTTTTTAGATTTCTAGTTTTTTCTAGTGTGTAACCAGTTTCATAGATGTCATCGACAATAAGAGAATTATTAGTTGGCTCCTTAAGTAAAGGTATATTCAGTGAATGACTTAACGCAACAGCAATACATATTCCACCCCTTGGAACTCCATAAACTCCGACGAAATTTTTATCTT
>QBWA01000012.1 GCA_003283745.1 Prochlorococcus sp. AG-315-B03
ACAAAAGGCAGCTGAACGTTTAAGTGGAGGTCAAGCTCGTTTTGCCCTTCAGCTAGAAGAGGATCTTCGTAATCAAATTAAAGGTCAACGTTGGCATGGTCGGTCAAACCGACATGAGAAGGCTGGTGAAGCAAGTCTTAGAGAGAGAAGTGAGGCAGAAATTCTTTTTATTTATATACAATGTGGTAACTTTAGATCTTATATTCGAAGAGAATTGAGGTTAAGAGATCTTGATGATTTCGCCATTTATCACCATCGCTTAATTTGGTTATCTATTACAAATATTGAGCAGGATATTTTTGGTTCCGAGACAATTGAATCAATTAATCGTGGGAATAATGATGATAACATTTTAGCTAATATTGATTTATCTAAACAATTATTAGATAACTTGATTGATAATAATAATAATAATTTGACTTCAAAACTTACTCCCCTTCTAGAACCAGATGAGTTTAAGTTGGCAAGACTAGGCGAACCTGCTTTTGAGATCCGTGGGGCTTTGGCAGTTTTAGAAAAACAAAAATCATTAAAAAGATGTAGACATTTGATTGAGGCCTGGTGTTCTCAAAGATTACAAACTTTGGAAAACTGTATAGCTTTACTAATAAAAGAAGATAAAATCAACGAAGATGATTGTTCCGATATGGAAAAACGTGTTATTGAAATGTTTCAGGAACTCAATAATGATGCAATTAATTTCCAACAAATGTATTATGCTGAAAGAAAAAATATTTCACATTTAGATCAACAAAGATGTGCTAGATAGTTAATATTAACCTTCTATTAGTAATTATTTTACATGAGAAAATCAATCCCACTTGACTTGGATAACTATAGTATATCTAATGAGTTATGGTCTACTTTTATTAATCAGATTGGAATATCAAAGGCTAGATTAGCCATAAAACAATCTCTCGATCTTCAGTACATGCAAGGTAATAAATATACTTTACCAGTTCTTATTCTCGAGACTTGTGGTTCTGCTTTGGTAAGAATTGAAACGCTCAGGTCTTTAACCGGTCTTCCTTCTTTTGGCCAAGGTATGGTATTGATTTATAGCACTAAATACAATTCACTTCAGTTACTTAGAGAGAGCTAACCCTATTTAATTTTCAAAGGCAATATTTTTCCAATTCATTTATAACTAGTTTTGGTCTATCTTCTAATATATAAGCTTCTTTCTCTTTCTCTTTTTCTCCCGATATTTTTATTGAACCTTTTAATGCATTTAGCTTGGCAGGATTAAGTCTGAGTTTTGGTTTTAGATTTAATAAATTACTGTTGTTACATTCTTGAGCAATATGAACAGCTTCATGTCTAAGAGCCTTTTTTATATAAATTGACATTTTATCGATACTATCTTTTCTCTTTAACATTCTATTTTTATAACCTACTCTTTCTTTTACATTGTTTGTACATATAATAAGTTTTTTCTTCTTTTTATTTATAAAGCCTACGTATTCTTTACCTATTAGACATAGTTGTGTATTTTCTTCCGTAGCATAACCTGCTTTTTCTATCAGTCTTATTATCTCAACCTCATTTTTATCTAGAAAATCTATGAATTCCATATCGTAAATATTTAGTCTTTCTTAACTCATATTAATGTCACTAATACTTTATTATTCATATTAAGTTTATTTCTTAATTAATTACAAAATACTATTGGGATATTTTCTAGACATTTTGTTCTTAACTTAGATAGTTTTTTTCTACTAGGGCTCCAGTCTTTCTCAATTACAGATGATGCCCAGTTTAAAGTATTAGATCCATATTTTTTATTAATACTATCTATTTTACTGTCTAAGTATTCTAACTGTAAATCTGATTTTGAATCTTTAGTATTAAATAGCATTCTCTGTTGGTATTTATCACTTTGGAGTTTTTTCATTATCACACCCGCTTTCGTTAATTTATTATAAGGTCTAAAGATCTTTTTTGTTAATAGCAAACTTTCTTTTAATATCGTTACTGAATTATTACTTGGTATCTCTAATTTTGAAGTCGCATCATTCCTGAAATAATCTCTAGAATAAAGACTAGAATTAGTGAATATTGTAAGCTCTGAACATAATTGATTGTATTTTCTAAGCTTTGCACATGCAATTAGAATATAATGACTTATCGCTAGAGATAACTCTTCTAAGTTACTTATTGGATATGAGAAACTTCTACTAACAGAGATTTGTTTTCTTTGTAAAGAATTGGAATTTAAAGGAATACAAATTTCACCTTTAAGTTCGTTTTGTATTCTTATTCCTACAATTCCGAATTTGTATTTGATTTCCTCTCTTTTCATATCTCTTAGTTCTCGTGCATTTGTTATCCCTCTTCTCCTGAACCATTTAGACATTTTAACTCCCACTCCCCAGACTTTTTCGATTTCAATTAAATTAAGATACTGATCTTTATTTTGGATAATACCCATATCAAATATTCCTGCATTTTCTTCTATGCTTTTTGCAATATGATTAGCTATTTTTGACTGAACTTTGTTAACCCCAATTCCAATTGAAATAGGAATACCTATATTTTGATAAACTAAAGCTCTTATGTGTTTAGCCCATGGATTTAGATTCTGATCCTTTGGTCGTGTTATACAAGCAAATGCTTCATCTATAGAGTATACCTCTAACTTTTCACAATGCTCACTCAATATACTCATTAGGCGATTACTTATATCTCCATAAAGTTCATAATTTGAACTTCTTACTTCTATATTTAGCTTATTTAATTTTTGTTTTAACTTGAAATAAGGTTTACCCATTGGAATCCCACTTTTTCTAACTTCTGCGCTACGTGAGATTATGCATCCATCATTATTAGAAAGTATTACTAATCCTTTTCCTCTAAGCGATGGATCAATCATTTGCTCACATGATGCATAGAAGTTATTACCATCGATTTGTATTATTGCTTTGGACATTAGAATATATATGTCTTATAATCTGTGAATAGAATAAATAGCAACGCCCCATATTGTTACTTCTGTATATTCATATAAATCTATTGCTGGATAGTCCTCCTTATCTGCTTTCAAGTAATAATTTTCATTTTCTTTTATAAGTCTTTTTAATGTAAACTCTCCATCAAGTAATGCGACAACCACATCTCCAGATTTCGGATTTATACTGCGATCTATTATTAATAGATCATTGTCATATATTCCTGTCTTATTCATTGAATTACCACTAACTCGTAAAAAGAAACTACTTATCGGATTCTTGATTAAATGTGTATTTAAATCTATATCTAGTTCTAAATAATCTTCCGCTGGAGAAGGAAAACCTGCTGAAATAGATTCCCTTGCTAACGGAATTAATAATGTTGGAATTCCTCCTCTTGATGCATAATTTGAACTCTTTACAAACATGAGCAAGATAATGACCTGCCTACTATAGTACACATGTCCTACTGGGGTGGCTAGTGGAGCTCCTTTCTTGTTAGTACCTGTGATATGGACCTCCTTGGCTAATAGTTTGAGCTCGATATAGCTGCTCTACTAGAAGAAGCCGCGCTAGTTCGTGAGGGAACGTTAGTGGTGAAAGACTTAATTGCCATGATGCACTTTCATTTATTTCAGGGCTAAGGCCGCTAGCACCTCCAATAGCAAACGTAAGAAGTTGATTGTTGGATTCTTGGAGTTTTGATGCAAATTCTTTTGATGTAAAAGATTTGCCTGTCTCGTTTAGAGTTATAAGCAGTTCATTCTTTTTTAAGGCTTGTTTAATTGCGAGTGCTTCTTTTTCTTTAGTACTATTTTTAATCTCAGTTATTTTAAGGCCAGGAAGTCTATTTAAGTAGACTTCCAAACCAGATTGTATCCATTTTCTTCTAACTTTACCTACTGCTATTATTTTGTAACGTGATATATTTAACATTAGAAAAGATATATTTTTTATAACTAAATGTCATCTTCAAGAAGAAGCTGATTGAATTCTGTATATCGGTTTGAATCTTCATTATTACTTTCTTTCTTAGGATTTAAGGTAACAATTGTGTTCGTTTTATTAGATATGGAGGAGTTTAATTCTAATTCGTGAGATTCAAGTTTCTTAAGACGATCTATTAGATGATCAGGCACTGTTCCATCATGACTGATGTCCATCAATTCGTGAAACAGTTGTTCAGGATCCTCCTCTATTTCAACTGGGTGTAGTTTTTGATTTTTATTATGTGTTAAATCATGGGGCTTCGATGGTTTAGCTTCACTAATCTCTTTAGGAAGTTTTCGTCCAAGTTCTCTCAGACGCTCTAAGCTATGTGGATCAAAACTCATCTTAGGAAATTTATAACCTTATGAAGGGTTTTTTTATAGTCTTATTTTAAATAACTTACAGATGATTAAAACAAATATGTGATCATTCCTAATGTGTGGTCATTAATGGGGAGGAATACGATTTGAATTTTAAAAGGCATACTCCTCGGAAGCGTTTTGGGCAACACTGGTTAAAAGATGAAAGTGTGTTGAATAAAATAATTTTGGCAGCAAATTTAAAAGCTGAAGATTGTGTTTTAGAAGTTGGTCCAGGCAGAGGTGCATTAACTGCAAAATTAATTGAATCTGAAGCGGGCTTTATTCATGCCATCGAATTGGATAGAGATTTGATTATTGGTTTAAATAGACAGTTTCATTATGAACCGAGGTTTAGTTTAAAACAGGGAGATATTTTATCTGTTCCTTTGGAACCTGAAAATGGTAAAGTTATTAATAAAGTTGTAGCCAATATTCCCTACAATATTACAGGTCCTCTTTTGAAAAGATTAATAGGAGAATTAGGTCGTCCTCCAGAAAACAGTTATGATTGTTTAGTTCTTTTAATACAAAAAGAAGTTGCGGAAAGATTAGTTGCCTTGCCTGGAGATAGTAATTTTAGTGCTCTTAGCGTAAGAATACAACTTATGGCTAGTTGTCAAAATGTTTGTGATGTTCCTGCAAAATGTTTTCAACCTGCACCCAAAGTTGATTCAAGTGTGCTTCTTATAAAGCCATTTCTATTAGAAGACCAGAATTTAGTTAGTATTGGAACTTTTCTCGAGAATCTTTTAAAGATAGCTTTCTCAGGTAGAAGAAAGAAATTGCGCAATACTATTGGAAGTTTTGTAACTTCAAATGTTCCAATAGATGATATTGCTGCTGATGTAGGGATTAGTCTAGAGCAAAGGCCTCAGGAAATTTCGCCTTCTGAATGGTTGGCCTTTGCGAGAGCGTTAAAAGTTCCTTTTTTTAATGAGAATGCCTAATCAAAAAACACAAAACGATTATTTGATTGCATATGCTTTTGCTAAGATAAATCTACATTTAGAAATACTTGGTTTAAGAAATGATGGATATCATGAATTATCAATGGTAATGCAGAGTATTGATTTATTTGATCAACTTAAAATGCAATCATCTAGAGACGATAAAATAACACTTAGTTCTAGTAATGTTGAGTTAACTGTTGGTGATGATAACTTAATAGTTAAAGCAGCTAGATTGTTACGTGAGAAATCCGGAAAGGATAATTTAGGGGTTAATATTGATCTCATTAAAAATATTCCTATAGGTGCAGGTTTGGCCGGTGGATCAACAGACGCAGCAGCTACTATTGTTGGCCTTAATAGGTTGTGGAATCTTAAATATCATATAAAGGAATTAGAGGAAATGGCAAAAGAGATAGGATCAGATGTTCCATTTTGTGTCTCAGGTGGGAGGCAATTATGCTTTGGCCGTGGCGAGCTACTTGAAACAGTAAATAATAAACAGTCAAATATTGGTGTGATTTTAGTTAAGGATCCATCAATTCAAATATCTACACCAATGGCATATAAGAGATATAAAGATCAATACGCTGAAAGTTATTTATCAAGAGATGTGGAATTTGAGAATAAAAGAAATGAAGCCAGGATTTTTGATTGGACTACCGATAAATTTATTAATGAGAAATCAAATATCCAAAATGATTTACAAAAAACAATAAGTCCCATAACACCAGAAGTTGAAAAATCTCTTAATGTCTTGAAAGAATTACCAGGTTCTAAACTTGTTTCAATGAGTGGTTCAGGCCCAAGTTGTTATGCTTTATTTTCTACTTATAGTCAAGCTAAAATTGTCCGAAAACAAAACTTAAGTAAGTTTTCAGATGCTGGATTGTCGTCATGGGCGTGTTCAATGAAAGCTATTGGAGTGGAATTAAAAAATGAACTTTTCTAAAAATGGATTTAATAATGAGATGGAGGAAATCCCCTCAATGGAATCTGAAAAAGTTATTGACTCTGTACCTGAACAAAAAAAGGGACCTTTAAGTTTTTTGTCTGGTTCCATAACAAGTCTTACCCTTAGCTGGCTAGCTTTATTTCTAAGTAGGAAAATTGTCTCTTATTTTATGGAACATAGCCCCGTTTATTCTTCTCCAATAGCTCAAAGTATTGCTTCTGGATTTAAGACATTAATAATAGGTATGAGCTTTCTTGCTACTTTTACATTTGGATTTATCGGATTAGGTTTATTTTTAGTTTTTATTCGCAGCTTAATCGAAGTCAAAACAGTTAAAATTGATTAGTATTTAATGTATATACAAGTTATTTAAGGTGTAAATATGACGTTTCATGACCTTGGGATTTTAGTTTTATTGCTCAGTCCAGGGATGCTGCTTTCTGTGTTGCTGTTATCTACTTTTGCCGCAGGTGGGTAATCAGGCACGGTCTGAGATAGTTTGGATTAATAAACCGGTAATTCCGGCCTTCCGTAAAAACTGTGAAAGGTACTCTTTTATTTAACGCACTTCGCGAAGCCATTGATGAAGAAATGGATAGGGATGCATGTGTTTGTGTAATGGGTGAAGACGTAGGACAGTATGGGGGGTCTTATAAAGTCACTAAGGATTTGTATGAAAAATATGGAGCGCTTAGAGTTTTAGATACACCTATTGCAGAAAATAGTTTTACAGGAATGGCAGTTGGAGCAGCTATGACAGGCTTACGACCAATAGTTGAGGGCATGAATATGGGTTTTTTACTTCTCGCTTTCAATCAAATCTCAAATAATATGGGGATGTTGAGGTATACAAGCGGTGGTAATTTTACTATTCCTACTGTTGTAAGAGGACCTGGTGGAGTTGGGCGACAGCTAGGAGCTGAGCATAGCCAACGATTAGAAGCTTATTTTCATGCTGTGCCTGGTATAAAGATTGTCGCTTGCAGTACCCCGACAAATGCTAAAGGTTTGATGAAAGCAGCTATTAGGGACAATAATCCAGTTCTCTTTTTTGAACATGTTCTTTTATATAACCTCTCTGAGGAGTTACCAGTAGGTGAATATGTGTGTGCATTAGATCAGGCAGATCTTGTTAAGGAAGGCAATGATGTCACAATTCTTACTTACTCAAGAATGCGTCATCATTGTTTAAAAGCAGTAGATACATTGAATCAAAAAGGTATAGATGTTGAGTTAATTGATTTAATAAGTCTTAAACCCTTTGATATAGAAACAATTTCTAAGTCTATAAAAAAAACTCATCGAGTTATAATTGTTGAAGAATGTATGAAAACAGGTGGAATTGCGGCAGAGTTAATGTCTTTAATAATTGAGAATTGTTTTGATGATTTAGATTCTCAACCTGTGCGTTTATCAAGTCAAGATATACCTACTCCATATAACGGGGAATTAGAGAATTTAACAATCATTCAACCACATCAGATTGTAGATGCCGCAGAAAAGCTTATATATAATGGAGTTAATAAATAGATATGAGCCGTCAAAATTATTGGCTCGGTTTTATTATTTCTCTTGGAATTTTATGCTTATATGTTTGTATTAACTTTCCATTTCAATTAGGATTAGATCTTAGAGGTGGTAGCCAATTAACATTAGAAGTTAAACCAACAACAGAAATTATAAAAATCTCATCAGATCAAATTGAGGCAGTTAAGGCTGTTCTTGATAAAAGGGTAAATGGCCTAGGTGTAGCGGATTCTCAACTCCAAACAATAGGTACTAATCAGTTATTGCTTGAATTACCAGGAGAACAAGATCCTTCAGGTGCGGCAAAAGTTCTTGGTGAAACAGCTTTATTAGAATTCCGCGTGCAAAAAGTTGGGACAAATGATTCGCTTAAGGAACTTCAATCATTAAGATCTCAAGTTTCTAGGATTATAAAAATATTAGAAACTAGTAATAACGAATCATTAAAAATCAATCAGTTGTTTAAAGAGAATAATCAAATTGCTACTTTATTTAAAAAATATAATCTTATAATCGATGATTCTTCTAAATCTGAATCTTTTCTTCTTCTGAGAAACGAAATTAATAAAGATATTGCCAATCTTTTTGAAAGTACATCTTTAACTGGAAAAGATCTAATTACTGCTGGACGTAGACAGGAACAAAATATGAGTGATTGGGAAGTTACTTTGAGTTTTAGTAGTGAAGGTGGTGAAAAGTTTGCAGATCTGACAAAATCAATAGCTGGCACCCCCAGAAATTTAGGAATTGTGATTGATGGTCTTTCATATAGTGAAGCAAGTGTTGGTCAACAGTTTAAAAATGCTGGTATTACAGGGGGCGCCGCAACAATAAGTGGGAACTTTACTGCAGAAGAAGCTCGAAACTTAGAAGTTCAATTAAGAGGGGGTTCTTTACCCCTGCCAGTAGAAATAGTTCAAATCAAAACAATCGGACCATCACTTGGAGCTGAAAATGTTCGCTTAAGTCTTTTTTCGGCTTTAACTGGTTTGATGTTGGTCGGTGTTTTTATGATATTTGTGTATCGATTGGCTGGTTTTGTTTCTGTTATGGCATTGTCCTTTTACGCTCTATTTACATTGTCAATTTATGCAATCCTACCAGTAACGTTAACTTTACCTGGTATTGCCGGCTTCATATTAAGTATTGGTATGGCTGTTGATGCAAATGTACTTATATTTGAGAGGTTAAAAGAAGAACTTATCCGTGGTAATACCTTAATTCGTTCTATAGATGCAAGTTTTAAAAATGCATTTTCCTCTATATTAGACGGTCATTTAACTACATTGATTAGTTGTATAGCTCTATTTTATTTAGGTACGGGTTTTGTAAAAGGTTTCGCTGCAACCTTAGGGATTGGAGTACTTTTAAGTTTATTTACTGCTTTAACTTGCACCAAGTCAATACTTAAATTTTTAATGTCTTATAAAGGACTTAGACGTGTAGGCAACTTTGTTAATCCTAACAAGATCTCTGTACCAGCTGTTAACATTAAATAAAGATGACATTAAATAATAAATCAATGGATAATCGAGCTAATCTAAAACTTTCTAAAAATAGAAAATTAGTATGGTTTATATCAGGTTTTCTTTGTTTGATTTCATTATTTGGAATGTTTAGTTGCTTTGTAAATCCCAATATTAATAGTCCTTTAAACTTAGGGCTTGATTATACAGGTGGAACACAGATAACCTTAGAAAGAAATTGTGGAAATAAATGTAGTTATATTAATACGCAGGATATTAGTCAAAACCTAAATTCACTTAATTTTATTAATAATGATAGTCAATCAATTAAATCTCCTAATCTAAATCGTTCTGAAATTAGGTTCTTGGATAATTCAAATATTATTTCTATTCGTTTACCATTTCTTTCAGCTTCACAATCTGATGTCGTAGTTAATAGTATTTATAATACTTTTGGTCCTTTTTCAAATTCAAATACTTCGGTTCAAATCATAGGTCCAAGTTTAGGGACGCAACTTCTTAGAAGTAGTTTAATCTCTCTGTTAGTTGCGTTCGCTGGAATAGCATTATATATAAATTTTAGATACGATAAAACATATTCTTTTTTAGCTTTGCTGGCACTTTTTCACGATGTTTTAATTGTATGTGGAGTATTTTCCTGGTTAGGTTATCTTAAAGGAGTTGAAATAGATTCATTATTTGCTGTTTCTCTATTAACTATTGCAGGTTACTCTGTTAATAATACAGTGGTTGTATTTGATCGAATTAGGGAAAGAAGGCAACTTGATAATAAGTTTTCATTAAAACAACAGATAGATAATGCAGTAAGTGCAACATTAACTAGAACAATATATACAAGTTGCACAACATTGCTTCCATTAGTCTGTATTTTAATATGGGGAGGTTCTACACTTTATTGGTTCTCCTTTGCCTTGATTGTTGGAGTTATAGCTGGTTCATGGTCAAGTATTGCTCTCGCTCCATCATTATTATCAATTAGCCTTAAAAACGAAATAGAACAGAAATTATAATCTTGCAATTTCATATATTTATGTTTTTTAGATATAATTTTATACAGATAACATTATATATATTAGCAATTTATGAACTAAGAGTTGATCTTAAATTGCTGTTTGATTACTTTACGATAACAACTCTTTTTTACACTTTAATTGGACATCCACTATCTTTATGTATTCTTCTGTTAATGCCATATCTCTTTAGATTTAAGTTTAAATAAATATTTAACTTAAATCATATAACTCTAATTAGGATTTCTTAGATTTTTTGGCGGATTTTGGTTCAATTACTGATAAAAGATCTTCCATTTGTGTCATAAGTTTTTTTACATCTGTTGGCTCTGGTAGCGTTAATTCTTCAGTTACACATAAGTGCATTTTTCTTAACTCAGCTCTTAAAATTTTTAGAGAGGCCTTCACCTCCTCCTTTTTCTCTTTAGCCGTAGCCATTTCAATGAATCAATTTTTATTTTCTTATTATACATTATTTACTAATTAGATGCCTTTATGAACTGATTTAATTATCTATATAACTAAATAAAATCCTTCTTAATAATGGGTATTTGTATTTCATTACAAGGCTACTATGATTAAGATATGAAAAGAACACTAAAAGGGAACTTTTATATCAATTATAGATTATCAAAAATCAGCAAATCTGATAAATTAAAAATTCTAATATTATTATTATTTTTAATTTTTTACTTAGTTTTTTACTTCGGCGTTGATCCATCATCTCAAAGTCTCATTGCTCATGATGAAGGTTTGTACGCAGGAAGGGCTAGATTATTGGCAGAATCTGATAATTGGTTTTCACCTCCATTTGAAGAAGCTCATCATAAAACACTCGGAAGTTACTGGTTATTTGCATTAGCAATTAAATTCTTTGGTAACGGTGAACTATCTCTCAGATTTCCTAGCTTTATTTGTTCTGTTATAAATTTAATACTTGTTTTCTTTATTGGCAGGTATATTTCTAATAAGAAGGCGGCAATTATCTCTGTTGTTTCACTATCATCGATGCCTTTATGGATTCAATATTCCAAATATGCGAGTCCAGATATGGCCTATGTTACCTGTACTTTATTATCAGTCTATTCATTAATAAGCGCATTTAAATACTTTAAAACTAAGAGATTTGTATATCTCTTCCTCTGTTCATTTTCTCTATCATTTGCTTTCTTTTTGCGTAGCTATATGATATTTATTCCGTGTATATCATTAATTCCTTTTCTATTTTGGAAGCTTAAAAAAGAGAACATTAACTCTTACATTGCTGTCTTCTCTGGTTTTATTGTTGGATTTGTACCGACTATATTAAATCTGTATTTTGCATATAAAAAACATTCTTATATTGGAATATCCTCCCTTTTTGAATTTGCTAGAAATCAATCAATTGGACCTAGTATTGTTAGAAATATATATCTCATCCCACTTAATTTATTTTATTTGACTTTCCCAATTGGATTGATATTTTTTTTATTATTCATATTCACTAAAACCAATAATAAAATTAGTTATCCTTTTATTCTTTATGGCTATCCTTTAATTTCTATATTGATATTATTGTCAATGTCGAAGTCTTATGCTCATTATTTTTTGTTTTTACTGCCATATTTAGCTATATATAACTCTATACTTATTGAATCATTTACGTTTAAGTATTCATATTCATATAAATCTATTAAATTTATAATAATAACTGTTTTTGCCTTCTTAAGCGTTATTTTTTTTGCTTCAGCCTATATCTACAAATATGAGTTTATAGAATTTTCGGAACAACAGTTTAAATATCTATTGTATATAAGCCTATTCTTTATAATTTCCTATTTATACGTTATTAAAAATCTTATTTTTAGTTCTTTTACTAATAATTTAATCAGTTTACTATTACTAATCACTGTTCCACAATTTATAGGTATAAACCTTTTGTATAATTTAGGTATAATGGGTAATCCAAATATAGCAATAAAGAAATTCATATCAGATAAGTCATTTGTTGATATTTATAATAAAAACCAAATATACTTATTAAAATTGAATTCTAAGACTAAGACACTTTTATCTTATTATCTACCTACAACTAAAACTGTAACTTCACTAGAGTCTATTCCAAAATATTCTTATTTGATTACTTCAGATCCCTTGATCTCGGTACAATTGAATAACTCTAATAGCTTTAAATTAATTAGTAGATTTGGTTATAATTATTTATTTTCTGATAATGTAATAAAAAACCATTAAAATAAAATATATTTAATTTTATATTATGCTTAAAAGAGCTTATAAAAACTTTTGGGTCCCTATTATGGGTAGAATCCTTACTAAATTTATACCAATTATAGAGGGAGGCTCACCTGAAAAAGTACCAACTTATGATATAGACGGAAAAAAATAAAATTATTCCGGTAGCGTACCACCATGACAATAGCCAACGGCAAGAGAGTTTAAATCGATTTCATCAATATTACTAACATTAGTCGATTTCAAATACCTTGTAGTTTTAGTGATACATGATGAACTTGAAGATGTATATTTAACAATCGGATAAAGATATAAAATGGTTGCAATTATTAAAACCAAATATAAAATATTAGTTTTATTCTCATGGATAAATACTTTAGTTTCTTTTTTTGTTTTTAATACTTTAGAAAGCCAGGCATCAGGAAGCCCAATTTGAACAAATAATAGTTCGACCCACCAAGGTAGTTTTGTCTGATTGTTATCTGATTTGCTTTTCATTTGTTTTTATTTATGACGTATGAAATTCATTTGACTAGATTTGTTCAGTTTTGACATGTCAAAATAACTAACAATTAAAATATATCCCATATTTAATAAAATGAAAACCGCTCTTTCTATTTGAAATGAGTATTTACTCTTATTTGGCATGATTTTTCTGGATGGAACAAATTAATATTGATTTTTAGAATAATAGTGGTGTAGTATTTTTAAGGCTATAAGATTTTCAATGCCCCGAAGAAGAAGAAAATTAAGTCCTGAACTTGAAAAAAACATTTCATTAGCAAAAAAACAGGTAGAATTGATAACTGCGATAATACATGATATCAACGAGGAAGACATACAAGAAGAATACAAGTCAGCATTCCTTCCCGTAATGTCTTCTTATATGTCCCTTGATCAGTTGTATAAGGAAATCGGTTTTAATGACGATACTAATAATCTGTATAATCAATATCTAACTAATTTAGATAAGTTCAAAAATGAATATGAAATTTAAATATTAAATTTAAGGATAAAAATAATTAAACATTCTATTTATTCTTATGAATAAGCTCTATTTTAATATTTTATTTACTCTATTTAATTTATTCAATATACCATCTCCCTCTCATTCTAGAATAATTAGTTCAAGGCTTATCATACCTAGCATATCTTTCGCTAACTTAACGTCTGAAAAGATCAATTTTAATACGGATTTTACAAGTAAACCAACATTATTTAAATCATACGGACCCTTATATATCGATATGAATAATATTAAATTTAAAAAAAATATTTTTTTGATACCTACTTTGAATGACCAGTTAAAACCTCTATTCCTGGCTGTTTATTGCCCTGAGTTACTCATTAATGTTAAAGGTTCTAATGAATGGAAGGGATGGAGAGCCTCTTATTATTCTTTTGAAAACAACTTATTAAATAAGCTATGTAGTACCGTAATAAAATATTAACTTTAATATTTCATTGCTTTAATTTCTTACAGACCAAACACTATCAAATTTCTTTAGTTTCATTTTTTGTATTCTTTCTTTTTTGTTAACCAAATTGGTTTTTATTATTAAGTTACTAGGTTTTATTATAATTAAATATAAAATAAATATTATTTATTTATTTCTATGGCAAATAATTATCTAAAATTTGATATTGCAATGAATATGATTAAGGAAAATCTACTTAGAGATTTATCGGCCTCTGTAATTGAAGGAAGTAAGAATAAACGCAATGTTTTTAAAAACGTTTCTTTTTCGCAGACACATAAGGATTAGTTTTTTCAATTAACTCAAATAAGTTCTTTTCTTCAAGTCTCGTCACAAGATATACTTCTTGTACTAATTTACCTTTTCTGGCTATTAATTTATAACCCTCAATTGTCTTACGACTTATTTTCAATGTTAGTTTTTCCTCCCTACCATTGGCATGAGATAAACATGCAGGTGTAATAGTTTTAATTTCAGGACTTTGGGAGATTTTATTTAGCCATTTTATAAGGCCATTAATATTTGTGCTGTGATTCTTGACCAGTCTAGCCATAATCTTACTCGTTATTCTAAGCAGTCTTTTCTGATTTTAATAAATTTAGCTTAATATTTTAGTTTATGTTCTCTATAAGATATAATATTAAAATAATAATTTCTAATTTATTATGATATTTACTTTAGGTTGGGCTGCTCTGGCGGCAATCTTCACTTTTTCAATTGCTATGGTTGTTTGGGGAAGAAATGGGGATGGTTCTATTGATATTTAGGATATAAGAATGGTATTTGATTTTTCTTTATATAAGATTCTATCAATAGTATCAATTTCATTACTTGTATTTATAACTATAGGTGTTACTTATATTAGTTTTATTGATTGGAAGGATAAAAGAAGAAAAAAGTAATACCTTTTAAATTAAATTAATTACCTTTTTTTTTCCTATTTTGTTCTATTATTTCTAATGCTTGAGTCATTTTATCTATATTAGATTTATAAAGACTAATGTCTTTTTCAACTCTATCATTTTGGTATCCAATTATTGTTGATATTTTTGTTATTTCAGTGTCTAAGTCATTGGAATCAATATTTTCGTTACTTCCTATTTCTTTCATTATTTTGTAGAGACCTATTGCATTAATACGGCTGTAATAGCTTTCTTTAGAATTTGTATCATCTATCAAATCAATATTTTCTGATAAATTCTTAAGTCTAATTGACTTTAATTTTGTTCCTAATTCCTCAGCTTTGGAATTTATTTCATCTGCTTTAAAGCCATTGCAATTACAAATTGCATTAAACATCATTGTTATATGATCATTAGGTTTATAGCCAATTGTAAATACAGTAAAAAGATCTATTAACCCAAAACAGAAAACTGGCGTTATATAAAAATTTTTTTGATGACTTAATAGATGCAGTTCTACTAATAATTCGT
This sequence comes from Prochlorococcus sp. AG-315-B03, assembly GCA_003283745.1. Taxonomy (GTDB): domain Bacteria; phylum Cyanobacteriota; class Cyanobacteriia; order PCC-6307; family Cyanobiaceae; genus Prochlorococcus_B. The sequence goes on from QBWA01000012.1 coordinate 15,370, forward strand.
CAGCCAGCTTTCTGTAGATAGGAGGTATTACATAAGGAAACTCCTTATAAAAGTCTGATTTACTGTCTGTGATTGTTGATCTTTGAATCAATTTAATCCAACTTTATTCTTAAGAGACCATAGCTCAGCCCGTGACCTGGTTAGGATCATGAAAACCGACCAATGATCGATGATTCCTATTGTAATTGAAGAATCTGGAAGAGGTGAGAGAGCCTTTGATATTTATTCAAGGCTTTTACGAGAAAGGATAGTTTTTTTGGGTGAACCTGTTACTAATGAATCTGCGAATCGAATCGTGGCTCAATTGCTTTTTCTTGAAGCTGAAGATCCAGATAAGGATATTTATTTGTATATAAATTCCCCAGGAGGTTCGGTTTATGATGGATTAGGTATCTTTGATACTATGCAGCATGTTAAACCTGACATACACACTGTATGTGTTGGACTTGCAGCAAGTATGGGAGCCTTTCTTTTATGTGCTGGAGAAAAGGATAAGCGAAGCAGTTTGCTTCATTCTAGAATTATGATTCACCAGCCCTTAGGAGGAGCCAGAGGACAAGCTAGTGATATTAGAATTCAAGCTGATGAAATTTTATTTATTAAAGAAAAATTAAATAAAGAACTTTCTGAAAGAACCGGTCAACCAATTGAGCGAGTTAAAGAAGATACAGATAGAGATTTCTACATGTCACCAGCTGAAGCAGTTGAATATGGAATTATTGATAATATCTTCAATAAAAGACCAGTTAAACCTGTTTAGTTGATTGTTGATTGTTGATTGTTGTTTTAATTTATTTGTTTAAAGCAGGTATAAATCTTTCTTTCTTTGGAATATCAGTGAAGTTAGATAATATTTCACAAAATTCTTCACCATCAATGGTTTCTTTTTCTATTAGTATCTCAACCAATTTATCCATAGCATTCCTATTTGATGAAACTATTTCTAAGGTTTCTTTATAACATTGCTTAACTATTTTTCTGACCTGTTCATCGATTTGTTTTGATATTTCATCTGAAATATCAGAGGTTGTCATTAAACTTCTTCCTACAAAAACTTCTTGACTTTCTCCCTCTAATGACATTGGCCCAAGACTACTCATGCCAAACCTAGTAACCATTTGCCTAGCCATGGAAGCAACTTGTTGAACGTCTCCTCCTGCTCCAGTAGTAACTTCAGATTTACCAAAAATTATATCCTCTGCTGCTCTACCTCCTAATGCAGCCATTATTCGAGCTTTTAATTGAGCTCTACTGACTAACATTTGATCATCATCTGGGCTGAACCATGTGAGCCCTTTAGCTTGTCCTCGAGGAATGACAGTAACTTTTTGAACAGGGTCATGTGCTTTAACTAGTGAACCAATAAGAGCATGACCAACTTCATGATATGCAATTAGTCTTTTGCTTCTGCCATCAACTAATGGTTGACCTTCCATTCCTGCAACTATGCGGTCTACAGCGTCATCAATTTCAGAGAGACCAATTAGTTTTTTTCTTCTACGAGCAGTCAGTATTGCAGCTTCATTTAGTAAATTAGCTAGATCTGCACCTGTAAAACCTGGAGTTCTTCTAGCAATACTTTCTAATGTTAAATCTTCTTCAAGCTTTTTATTTCTTGAATGAACCTCAAGTATTGAAAGTCTTCCTGAAATGTCAGGTGCATCAACGGATACTTGTCTATCAAATCTACCAGGTCTCATAAGAGCAGAATCTAAGACATCTGGCCTATTTGTTGCCGCAATTATTATTATTCCACTATTACCTTCAAAACCATCCATTTCAGTAAGTAATTGATTAAGGGTTTGTTCTCTTTCATCGTTACCTCCTCCAATTCCTGCGCCCCTTTGTCTTCCCACAGCGTCAATTTCATCTATAAAAATCAAACAAGGACTATTTTCTTTCGCCCGTTTAAAAAGATCTCTTACTCTGCTAGCGCCAACTCCTACGAACATTTCAACAAATTCTGAGCCTGAAAGAGAAAAGAATGGAACTCCAGCTTCACCTGCAATCGCTTTGGCTAATAATGTTTTACCAGTGCCGGGCGGTCCAACTAATAAAACTCCCTTAGGTATTTGGGCTCCTACTGAAGTAAACCTTTCAGGTTGTTTTAGAAAAGTTACAACTTCTTCTAGATCTTGCTTTGCCTCGTTTATCCCAGCAACATCGTCAAACTTGACCCCTGTTTCCGCTTCCATAGCAAATCTTGCTTTGGTTTTACCAAATTGCATTGCTTGACCTGGTCCACCAGGCATAGAATTAGACCTTCTGGATAAAAGAATTAATCCAGCTATGAGAATTAAGGGGAATAACAAATTACCAAGTATTCCTAAACCTGCAGGTGCCGTTCTTGGAGGATGAATGTCAAAACTAATACCTCCATCTTTTAGAGAGTTAACTAATTCTGGGGCCAGTCCAGGTAAATCAACTCTTAATCTTTGTACACGGTTATCAATTTCAGGGTCGACAGCCTCCACAACAGCATTTCGACCTCCTTCATAGATATCGACAGATGTAACTCTTCCTGCGTTTAAATAATCAAGAAATCTTCCATAACTTATTTTGGTTACAGTTGTATTACGCGACAAACTATTTGAGGTGCCTTTATTGACCTGATTATTACTCGTATTAGCTGTTCCAATTATTTGGAATGTGATTAAAATCACAAGAGCTATAGGAACAACCCATAAAGCAATAATTTTCCACCTTTTATTCATAGAACTTTAATTATTGATTAGATTCTAGGGTGAAACATACCCTTTCCGTTGGATAATTTCATTGGATTATAAAAATCACCAGTAGAAATTTGTTATTCTTCCTAGAGTTAATAATGAAATTAAAAATAAATATTATTATTTACTTATTTAAAATATATTGTCAATTATTAATTAGAGACTTCTTAGAGCTGTTATAGGGTCAAGTTTGGCTGCCCTTTTTGCCGGTAAGACACCAAAGGTAAGACCAATGGATCCTGAAATTAATACAGTTATTAATATTGTACCTATACCAATAGTTGCTGGAACTGGGGTTATTAAATAGACTAATTTAACTGAACTTATTCCTATTCCAGCTCCAGTAATACCGCCTAACGTTGATAGTATTAATGACTCAATAAGAAACTGTGTAGATATATCTAATCTTCTTGCTCCTAAGGCTTTTCTAAGCCCTATCTCTTCAGTCCTTTCACTAACTGATACAAGCATTATATTCATTATTCCAATACCTCCTACTAATAATGATATCCCACCAATCGCGGCAAGTAATAACGTTAATCCACCTGTAATAGTAGAAACTATTTTCAATGCATCTTTTTGAGATCGTACGGCAAAATCGTCATCTCTAATAATCTTATGTCTTTGACGCAGTAAATTTGTTATTTGAAATTTTGCGGCTTGCGTACTTTCTTCATTAATAGCTTCAACACTTATAAAACTCAGACTAGTTCCATAGGTCGGATCTTTTCCTGTGATACGACTTACCATTGTAGATAATGGAATGTAAGCATTTTCATCTTGATTGTTTCCAAATACAGCTCCTTTAGGTTCCATTACTCCTACTACTTCAAATGATTGATCTTTTATTCTGACTCTTTCACCTAAACTTTCTTTGTCTTTAAATAGCTTATTTTTAAGATCTGGTCCTAATACAACAATATTCTTTGCGCCTTGCATATCTTGATCATTAATAAACCGTCCTTTAGCTATATCAAAGCTTCTAACGATTAAAAACTCACTAGTAACCCCGGCAATTGAACTACTTGTGCTTTTTGGGCCAAATTGAATAACTTCATTGGTTGATATTTGAGGAGCAACTCTCCTAATAGAAGGAACTTGTTTCTCTATAGCATTAGCATCTTTTAAAACAAGATTTTTTTGGGAAGGCCACTCCTCTTCTTCTTGTGTCATTACTTCCAGGAACAACAAATAAAACATTTGCTCCAAGATTGCTTAACTGGTTCTCAGCTAGGTTTTGTGCTCCTCTTCCTACTCCTACAAGTGTTATTACGGATGCATTACCGATTACAATTCCAAGCATTGTAAGTAAACTTCTAAATTTATTATTTCGCAGATTGTTTATAGCCATTATTCCTGTTTCGGATAAAGGCAGTTTTCTTCTCATATTCTTTTAAAGAAAAGGTAATTTAGCTTTATCTGATGATGTAACAATACCTACTTTAACTAAATCAGTTGATCCACTTACACCTGACAAAGTTCCAGCTGTTTCAACAACTAAGTCTCCTTCCTTAAGAATATTCATTTCTTTGGCCATTTTCATGGCATCATCAAATGTTTTTGATGTACTGGTTTGATTTTTGATTAAAAGAGGAGTTACTCCCCATACAAGTTGTAATCTACTAGCAACACTTTTTTCATTCGTTACGGCTAGAATAGGTGTTGCTGGTCTAAATTTACTAACGTTTTTTGCAGTTGCACCACTTTTAGTTAAAGGAATAATTGCTGCTGCATTTATTTGTCTTGCAATACTACTTACTGCTGCACTTATAGCATTTGGAATAGTACTTGGAAGATGATTTTCTAAATCTTTCAATGGATAATCTCTTTCAATTCTTTTAGCAATAGTTGCCATTGTCGCTACTGCTTCCATTGGATAATCTCCAACAGCCGTTTCATTTGAAAGCATTACTGCATCAGTACCATCAAGAATTGCATTAGCTACATCACTAACTTCTGCTCTTGTTGGTCTTGGACTTGAAGCCATTGAATCCAGCATTTGTGTAGCAGTAATTATTGGTATTCCAAGACTATTTGCTTTCTTAATTAGTTGTTTTTGTAAAAGAGGAACTTCTTCAGCGGGCATTTCTACACCAAGGTCTCCTCTAGCTACCATTACCCCATCACAAAGTTTTAAAACTGCGTCTATTTGATCAATTGCTTCAAATTTCTCAATTTTTGCTACTACAGGTGTTTCAAATCCATGAGATTTTATTAAATCCTTGATTTCCTTCATATCAGAAGGATTTCTTACAAAGCTTAATGCGATCCAATCTACACCTTGATTTAATCCAAATTCTAGATCTAATCGATCTTTATCTGTTAGAGCCCTAATTGATAATTGAACATCAGGAAAATTTACTCCTTTGTTATTCGACAACACACCACCAACTGTAACTGAGCAAAATAATCTATTCTTTTCTTTATCAACTGTTTCAACCTTCATTTCTACCCTTCCATCATCTAAAAGAATCCTATTCCCAGCGGAAACTTCCTCTGCAAGCTTGTTATAAGTAACATTTGCTATTTCATTGTTGCAATCAATTTTTTCCGAAGTAAGTATAAATTTATCTCCATTTTTTAGAGTTACAGGACCATTGCTAAATCTACCAAGTCTAATTTTAGGGCCTTGAAGGTCTTGCAATATTCCAATGTGAGTACCTAGTTTTTCTGAAACTTGTCTAATCGTTTTAATTCTTTGAGCATGTTCATTATGGTCACCGTGACTGAAGTTCAATCTAAATGTAGTTGCGCCAGCTTCTACTAATTCACTGATTTGACTTTCACCTTCAGTTGCCGGACCTATTGTGGCAACAATTTTTGTCCTTCTAGTTAGATCCATTAATGTCATTTGAAGGACTTGGGGTATCCAAAAAATAACATCCTGATGCCATTAGTTTGGTAACTTTGTGTTTTTAAGAACTGATTCATGGAAATTAATCATTATCAAAGAGAATCTCGTAAAACGGCTATTTACCCTGATATAGGTAAAAATGCGATTTATCCAACTTTGGGACTGGTAGGTGAATCAGGAGAAGTTGCAGACAAAGTAAAAAAAATTTTGAGAGACAATAAGGGTGTTTTTGATAATAAAAGCAAAGAAAAAATCAAATTAGAACTTGGTGATGTTCTTTGGTATGTTTCTCAATTAGCAAGTGAATTGGGATTTGAACTAGAAGAAGTTGCTGACGCTAATTTAAAAAAACTATTTAGTCGTAAATTACGAGGTCGTATATCCGGGAGCGGCGATGAGAGATAGATTTTTAATCAATACATCTGAACCACTTGCATAAATGCTCCAGCCGATGTGGTTAGTAAACCTTCAAGGACACGAAGTAGAATAAAAGCAAGTATTGGAGAAAGATCTAAACCACCTAGGGGTGGAATTATACCTCTAAAGAAATTTAGATAAGGATCTGTAATTGCGCATAAATTAAGCAGTATTGGATTACTCATGTCGAGATTTGGAAACCATGTAAGAAGTACTCTTATAATTAAAATGAATTGATAGATGCTTATAGCCTGCACCAATACAACTAAAATCCTAGAAATAATTTCGGAAGCAGCCATTAGTAACTAATTTTTGATTATATTAGGCTGCATTTTTATCTTTTGCTTCATTATCATCAGGTATTACTGAAAAAGTTTGATGAAACTTTTCAGAGAGAGTTATCCAGAATGATCTTCCATCTTTTTGACGCCTACGTTCAATAAAGTTTTTCTCAATTAGGTCTTTAATATGATCATATGCACCTGAACCTCTTAGTTCAACTAATTCTGATTGGAGAATTCTTTTTTTTAATGCAACAGTTGCAAGTGTTCTCAGGGTGGCTATAGATAAATCTGCTGGTAGTAAATCTTGAACCAATTCGCCAAGCCCCTGTCTTAGTTGCAAACTATAAAAACCGTTACTTTCATTTATTTCTAGGGCAGTATCACGTTGTGCATACCCGGCTTTTAATTCCCAAAGTGCATTCTCTACGTTATTTAAATCTTCCTGTAGAAGTTCAGCCATCTCTTTAGAGGGTGTAGGCCTTCCTTTTAGATAGAGAATCCCTTCAATCCTTGCAGGTAATGAGATCTCATGTCCATTATTCATAATTTCTATTGGATAATTTCGATCTTTTTTTTGCCATACTTAAAAATACCTTGACTATTCGTACTGTGCACCTAAAAATAATTTATATGCTGGATTATTCGTCTCTTCCCAACTTTTGTAACCAACAGAATTGACAAATTTTGTCCATCCTTCTATTTCAGATTCTTTTACTAGAACTCCAATAACTATCCTACCTGTATCTGCACCATGATTTCGATAGTGAAAAATGCTAATACTCCACTCAGGTCTCATTGAATTTACAAATCTCATAAGTGCACCTGGTCGCTCAGGGAATTCAAATCTATAAAGTAATTCCTTATATTTTCTTCCTGAAAATTCATTTATGGAACTTGGGAGTCTTCCACCAACCATATGTCTTAAGTGTACCTTTGAAAACTCGTCATTACTTAGGTCTGAACAGTTAAAACCATTGTTTTTTATTTCATTTATTAACTTTTTTCTATCATTAACGTTAGATACCTCTATTCCCATAAAGATTTGTGCTTGTTTCCCTTTTGAAATTCTATAGCTAAATTCAGTTAAGCTTCTTGATCCAAGTGCTAGACATAAAAGTTTTAAACTTCCTGCTTTCTCAGGAATTTCCACAGCAAGCATAGCTTCTCTTTCCTCACCTAATTCTGCCCTTTCAGCTACAAAACGGAGTCTTTCAAAATTCATATTTGCTCCGCAAGCGACAGCAACAAGATTTTTATTCTCTATTTTATTGGTTGTGATATCTGATTTTAATCCAGCAATAGCTAATGCTCCCGCTGGTTCAAGAATTGAACGAGTATCTTCAAATACATCTTTAATTGCAGCACATATTTCATCTGTAGAGACGGTAACCATTTTATCTACAGTCTTTTTAGCTAAAGCAAATGTCTCATTGCCAACTTTTCGTACTGCTACACCATCAGCAAAAAGTCCAACATTATCTAATTCAATTATTTTGTTTTGTTTTAATGAAAGAGTCATAGCACATGCATCTTCAGGTTCTACTCCAATAATTTTTATTTTTGGCCATATAGCTTTTATATAAGCTCCTACTCCAGAAATTAGACCACCTCCCCCTACAGCTAAATAGATTGCATCAGGTGTTTTATTGCTTTGTCTAAGTATTTCAATACCTATAGTTCCTTGTCCTGCAATTACTTCTGGATCGTTGAAGGGATGAATGAATGTCAGCTCTTCTTTTTTAGAAATTTCGATCGCTTTTTTATATGACTCATCATATGTTTCTCCACAAAGAACTACTTCTGCCTTAAGTTCTTCTACTGCCTTAATTTTCATAATTGGTGTAGTAATAGGCATCACGATTAAAGCTCTGCACTTCAAAAATGATGCGCTCATAGCAACTCCTTGAGCATGATTCCCTGCACTCGATGCGATGACACCTTTATTTAATTCATCTCTGCTTAATTGAGACATACGGTTAAAGGCCCCTCTTATTTTGAAAGAAAACACAGGTTGGAGGTCTTCTCTTTTTAACCAAATATCATTTTTTAACCTTTTACTTAAATTAATTGCTCTTTCTAACGGTGTTTCTTTCGCCACGTCATAAACCCGTGCTCTTAGGATTTTTTGTAAATAGTCCTCCATGGCTAGTTTCTCAGGTGTTGATGCTTTATATAATTTCTACATTCCATTTGTTCTTGTGCAAGTTTTATCAAAATGTAGGCTAAACGACATAGATTAGTGAAAATAATCTCAGAGATTTATGCTTCTGAGCGAGCTTTGTCATCCAAATGAGCTTAAAGGCTTATCCATTGATGAACTAGAAGATGTTGCTTGCCAAATACGCGAGAGACACCTTCAAGTCGTTTCAACTAGTGGCGGACACCTTGGTCCGGGTTTAGGTGTAGTTGAATTGACTCTTGCTCTTTATCAGACGCTAGATCTTGATAAAGATAGAGTGATTTGGGATGTAGGGCATCAGGCTTATCCACATAAGTTAATTACAGGAAGATTTAATGAATTTGACTCACTTAGACAAGAAAAGGGCGTAGCTGGCTATTTAAAAAGATCTGAAAGCGATTTTGATCATTTCGGAGCTGGTCATGCAAGTACTTCTATTTCTGCAGCTCTTGGAATGGCAATTGCTAGAGATAAAAGGGGAGATAATTTTAAATGTGTTGCTGTAATTGGAGATGGGGCATTAACAGGAGGTATGGCTTTAGAAGCAATTAATCATGCTGGTCATTTACCTAAGACACCCTTATTAGTGGTTTTAAACGATAATGACATGTCCATTTCACCTCCAGTGGGAGCATTATCTACATATTTAAATCGCATGAGGCATAGCCCTCCTGTTCAGTTTATTTCTGATAGCGTTCAGGAGAGTGTTAAAAACCTACCTTTTATGGGAGGTGCTATTAATGATGAAATTAAGTCTATTTCAGGTAGTGTTCGTCGTTTATCTGTACCAAAAGTAGGAGCAGTTTTTGAAGAATTAGGATTTACTTATATGGGACCAGTTGATGGTCATGATATTGCCAAATTAACAAGAATTTTTAATTCTGCTCATAAAGTTGGTGGTCCCGTAATGGTTCATGTTGTTACTACAAAAGGAAAAGGATATCCATATGCTGAAGCTGATCAGGTGGGATATCATGCACAGTCCGCATTTGATTTAACTACTGGAAAGTCGATTCCTTCTAAAACACCTAAGCCCCCAAGTTTTAGCAAGGTTTTTGGGCAAACATTGGTAAAACTATGTGAGCAGAACAGCAAAATAATCGGTATAACAGCTGCAATGGCAGAGGGAACTGCACTAAATCTATTGCAGAAATCTATACCTTCTCAATATGTTGATGTTGGAATAGCAGAGCAGCATGCGGTTACTCTTGCTGGTGGAATGGCTTGTGAAGGTCTAAAGCCGGTTGTAGCAATATATAGTACTTTCTTACAACGTGCCTATGACCAGTTAATTCATGACATTGGGATACAAAATTTACCTGTAACTTTTGTACTAGACAGGGCTGGAATTGTTGGAGCAGATGGTCCGACTCATCAAGGTCAATATGATATTAGTTATTTAAGATGCGTGCCAAATTTTGTTGTTATGGCACCTAAAGACGAATCGGAATTACAACAAATGTTAGTCACTTGTTTAAACCATAATGGCCCTTCTGCATTAAGAATTCCTAGAGGATCTGGCGAAGGTGCACCTTTAATGGAGGAAGGTTGGGAAGCCATAGAAATAGGGAAGGCTGAACTGTTGAAAGAAGGAGATGATTTACTGATAATCGCTTATGGCTCCATGGTTTCACCTGCTTTAGAAACAGCCGATATACTTAACAAATCTGGGATTAAATGTAGTGTTTTAAATGCTCGTTTTATTAGACCTTTAGATGAAGAGTCTATTCATGGATTAGTTAAACATATTGGGAAAGTTGTAACTATGGAAGAAGGTACTCTTTTAGGCGGATTTGGTTCAGCTGTAGTTGAATCGCTTAGTGATAATAATATTTTAGTTCCTACACTAAGAATAGGTATTCCAGATAAACTAGTACACCATGCAAGTCCTCAACAAAGTAAGGAATCACTAGGTTTAACTCCAACATTAATGGCGGAGAAAATTAGAAATAAATTTAAATTAATTTAAGCATTATTTAGAAATCTCTAAATAATGCTAGCTAGCTAGTTAGATAGTCTTTTTTATAAAACCCCTCTTGCTGCAAGACCAAGAATTGATCCTATCCCCAATACATGTCCAAGGCAATTCGCAGCAACAACGGAACCATGGCTTAATCCACCAAAATACTGAGAGTTAGGAATTGCGAAACCTTCATTAGGTTTTTCTATATTTGCTCTTGCTATTGCATAAGCAAGAATATTGCAAAAGATCATAATAACGGCACACTTCGGTGACCAATGAAAAGTAACTGGATCAGCAGCAGCTAATAGCGTTGTGAACATCATGAATACCAATACTTACTTACATCTTCCTCGATAATGGCCACTTTTGCAGATTTGTTAATCACCTCTTAAAATTTTTTCATTTCTCACCTCCTGAAGCATTAATACAAATCCATAAACAACTAAGCCATCACTTATTGTTAGAAATAATTCCGCAAAACCATGAAGTATATCTACATTTGTTAATTCATTATCAAAATAAATTTTAGCTATGATTGCCAAAATAATTGTCATGAACACAAATAGCAGTGTCAATCTAAAACCCAATAAGGAGAGTTTTGGAATAGAAGCTGACTTTTTTGCATATTTTAAAAATATAAGATAAGGGATTAGTGAAAGAACAAAAAATGGGCTGGGATCTATTCTTCCTATTGAATTTAAGCTAAATATAGTAAGTTCCATTATATGGTTTTTTTCGATTCATTTTTATATATATTCCACGCTGCTAATGCTAAACATGAGTTTCCAACCATTGTTAATGCAGATTGAACGACTACTAGTCCTTTTAAATCAATACTATTATCAAATATATGCCATGTAATAGCTGCCATAGCACTTGCTAGATTTGGAAGCATTGCAATAGCTAACCATCCTAATGATTTATTAGCTGATATTTCTGAAATATGATTTATGATTATAATTGCTAAGGTCCATTCGAATAATGTAGCAATATGAATAAACCATGTTCCTAAGGATAATTCATGCATTTATTTTATTTCTTTATTAATTTCAATCCTTTTAATTATATAAGAAATAGTCATCTATACATTATAAATTAATTATATGAAACTAGATTTTATTTAAATCTACTCCTAGTGACTTTGCGTAGGATCCTAAGCCCTTTTTCTGAATAGTTTTAAGTGCTCTAGTAGTCACACGTATATTTATCCACTTTTTCCCTTCTTCCCACCATAATCTTCGTTGTTGCAGATTTGCCTGCTGAAGTTTCTTAGTTCTAATGTGAGAATGGCTGACTGACATTCCGTTATTAGCTCTTGTGCCTGTTAGTTGGCAAACTCTCGACATTTTCTTTTTTAATCTTGTTATTATCTTACCAAATGAAGGATTGTTTATACGTATTTTTGCATTAGTTTCCCCATAAGTTCAGCATTTCTATTCTGAAAGTTTGCTATATCTTTCGTATCTAGACCTCCAATAGACAGTTTTGCCATTTCATATATATGAATAGCAATTTCATTAGACAAGGAATTGTTTTCTGTTTTCTTAGGAGACTCAATAATTATTTTATTAGAATTAAGCCGTAATAAACCCTCAATGAGAGGATGGCTAGAATTAATTATTAGATTATGGTATTCAGGTAATCCAGGCATTTTTTGTTCCATTAATGCTGTTATATCATTAATTCTTCTCATTTGTTCAGGTAAAAGAATTAAAGATGGTGGTGAATTTTTACCTGTAAGAGACTGGACTTTTATAGTTACTTTATCATTTTGCAGAGCTCCACTTATAATATTTTTTAAAGTATCAGATTTCGTATTTCCATCCTTGTCTGCAATTTCAGTAGATTCTTCTTTCTTACCATCTTCAATTTCAGAATCTACCCTGACGAAATTAATATCCTTATTTTTCTCTTCAAGCCAAGGTATAAATTGTGTATCTATAATTGTATCTAATTTAAGAACTTCATTGCCTTGTGATGTCCAGAGATTAAGTGCTGCCGATTGGGATACATCATCAGTTGAATATAGAATCTTTTTGCTTTCTCCAGTAAGTCTAGATTTGTATCCTTTTAAGGTTGTAAAAGTTTTAGAATTAGCGGTTATAAGATCGGTAATATTATTTTTATCAGAACTATTAACTTGTTCAGTAGTTGAGTATAAGATTATATCTTGAACTTGTTCTGCAAATTTTTCATCCTCCATAGCTCCTATTTTTATAAATGGAGCGATGGAATCCCATATATTAGCGTAAAACTGACTTTCGTTTTCTTGTAAATTTTTAAGCTTATCAGCTATTTTCTTCGCAATAAAATTACCTATGGACTTAACTCTCCTGTCAGATTGTAAAGCACTTCTACTTACATTTAAAGGAATGTCCTGAGAATCAATAACACCCCTTAATGGTAACAAGTATCTAGGTACAATTTCCTTTATTGAATCACTTACAAAAACTTGATTACAAAATAATTTGATCTCCCCACTTTCCCAATCTGCCCT
>QBWA01000013.1 GCA_003283745.1 Prochlorococcus sp. AG-315-B03
GAAGCTTCTGATCAGAGTGCTTCTCCAGAAGAAGAAAACAACTCTTTAGAAGATCCATCCAAAGAGGAGAATTAGCTTTATGGTATTTCAATGTGAAATGAATTGGTTTTACTGGTCTAATGGCTGATTTTTACGAATTATTGGGGGTCAGTAGAGATGCTGATGCTGACACTTTGAAAAGAGCGTACAGACAGCAAGCTCGAAAGTATCATCCTGATATAAATAAAGAAGCAGGCGCAGAGGAGAAGTTTAAAGAAATTGGAAAAGCTTATGAAGTTTTAAGTGACTCTCAAAAGCGTTCTCGTTATGACCAATTTGGAGAAGCTGGATTAGGAGGGGCTGCTGGGATGCCAGATATGGGCGACATGGGCGGTTTTGGAGACTTGTTTGAGACATTCTTTAGTGGTTTTGGCGGAGCTGGTGCGGCTGGAGGTACTCGACCACAACGGAGAGGACCACAACAAGGTGATGATTTACGTTATGACCTCACTATTGATTTTCATAAAGCTGTTTTTGGAGAAGAAAAAGAAATTACGATTCCACATTTAGAAAGTTGTGATGTATGTCGAGGCGGAGGATCTAAAAAGGGAAGCGGTCCTATAACTTGTTCCACTTGCGGTGGCGCTGGGCAAGTAAGAAGGGCTACTCGAACGCCATTTGGAAGCTTTACTCAAGTTGCAGAATGTCCAAATTGTGGTGGGAGTGGGCAAGTGATTAAGGATCCCTGCAATCCTTGCGGTGGTAAAGGAGTTAAGCAAGTAAGAAAGAAACTCAGAATAAATATTCCTGCAGGGGTAGATAGTGGTACTCGATTAAGAGTTTCAGGAGAGGGAAATGCTGGCTTAAAGGGAGGTCCATCAGGAGATCTATATGTCTTCTTAAAAGTCAAAACACATCCCAATATGAAGCGAGATGGTTTAACAATTTTGTCTGAAGTAAATGTAAGTTATTTACAAGCAATATTGGGTGACACTATTGAAATAGAAACCGTTGATGGACCTACTAAGTTAGACATTCCAGAAGGAACTCAACCTAACGCAACACTAATATTAGAAAATAAAGGGATACCAAAACTCGGTAATCCTGTAGCTAGAGGTAATCATCAGGTTGCAGTAAAAATTAAACTTCCAACTAGATTATCTGATGATGAAAGACAATTATTAAATAAATTGGCTAGTCACTACTCTGCTCGTGGTCCTCAATATCATTATCATAAGAGCGGTTTATTCGGGAAGCTGTTTGGAAAATAATAATCAAAATATTGATCATTATTTAGATCTTCGAGGGTTTGTCTGCCCAATTAATTTTGTGAAATGTTGCTTATCTTTGGAAAACATTTCTTCTTCTGAGTCACTTAAAGTAGACTTGGACATAGGTGAACCAGAAATAACTGTTGTTGAGGGTTTAAAAGATAAAGGTTATAAAGTTAAAAGAATACAAAAGCACTCTCATTGGATTACTTTATTAATATCTAGTGAATAAGTCTAAATTGAATCAGTTAAGAGGAATTGTTGTAGCTCTTAAAGCAAACTTTTTCATTGTAGAAATTAATAATAAAGATGTAAATTCTAATATGTTAGAATCAGATCTTGAAAATCAAAGATTATTATGTACTCGTAGAAGTAAATTAGATTATCAAGGTTTATTTATAGATGTAGGAGATAAAGTATATGTAGAATCTATAGATTGGCAAAATAAAAGAGGTTTAATTTCAAATTTAGAGCCAAGACGAAGTCTATTAAATCGTCCTGCGGTTGCAAACGTAACTTTAATTGTTGTTTGTATTTCTGTTGCAGAACCCTTATTTGACCTTGAACAAACAAGTCGTTTTTTAATAACAGCTGAAGACAAAAATATAAATATAGTATTGGCTTTAACAAAAATTGATTTGATTGGAAAAGAAAAGTTGCATTCATATATACGGAGATTAAAAGGTTGGGGATATAATCCAATTTCAATATCTGTAAAGGATATGGAAGGAATTGATATCTTGTTGAATAGGCTTAGAGATACAGAATTATCTGTTCTTTGTGGACCTTCAGGCGTAGGTAAGACGAGTTTGATTAATAATTTGATTCCAAACCTTGCATTACCTACTTCTTCTGTTTCTAAAAAATTAAAGAGAGGAATAAATACCACGAGACATGTTGAACTTTTTTCTGTCGGAAATGGTTCACTTGTTGCAGATACTCCAGGTTTTAATAGACCTGAAATCAAAATAGATCCTCTAAATTTTGCCTTTTTATTGCCTGAATTACGAGATCAATTAATGAAATCAACATGCAAGTTTCGAAATTGCTTGCATAGAGACGAGCCAGGTTGTGTTATTAATAAAGATTTTGAAAGATATTCTTTTTATAGAGAAAATATCGAAGAAATTATCAACTCTCGTCCCCCATTCCAGGTAGATTGAGTTTTAATCCACCTGTTAAGTCTTCCATTTTTTCTTTCATGGTACTTGTTGAGACTTCATGAGCAGATTTTAGTGCTTCTAGAAAAGCCTCTTCTATTATTTCTTTACTCTCCGAGAGCAGAGACGAATCAATTTCTACACGTAAAGGCTTTTGATTTCCTGATAACCATATTCTTGCTCTTCCATCATTATTCATTCCCTCTAGTTCCATTATCTCCAGTTCTTCTTGAAGTTTTTGGGCATCTTGTTGGATTTGTTGTGCTTTTTTAAAGGCATCGGTTAGTTGTCCAAAATTTGGTAGTCCGAATCCAGCCATGAGATTTTCCTATTGATATTGATATTAGTGCTTATTTTCAAAAGCCACATATTTTAACTTCTGTTTTTAGCAATATTCCATAAGAATCTATAACCTTTTTTTGAATCAAATTGATTAATTCTTGTACGTCTGAAGAAGAAGCTTTATTAGCATTAATTATAAAGTTTGAATGTATTTTGGATATTTCAGCTCCGCCACAACGAAAACCTTTTAATCCAAGATCTTCAATTAGTTGAGCTGCTTTGAAGGGTTCAGGATTGCGAAAAACACTTCCACAAGTGTGTGCTTTATAGGGTTGAGTGGTGAGTCGATGATTTAAATGTTCATTAGTTATTCTATGTATTTCTGCTTTTTCGCCGCCTGTTTTTAGTTTTAAACGTGCAGAGAGAACAATAAGCTTTTCTTCCTGAAGAAGACTGGATCGATATGAATAATCGAGATCAATTGCTTTTAAAGTTCTTAATTCTCCTTTCAATGTAAGAGTTTGAATACTTTCTAGATAATCTGAAATTGCATTTCCTTGTGCTCCTGCATTCATAACTACTGCACCACCTATTGTTCCAGGTATGCCAATTGCCCATTCAAGTCCATGAAGTCCAGCACTTGCTGCTTTTCTCGCTAGGTTTGGTAGAGTCTCTCCTCCATAGGCTTCAATAATTCCAGAAGATTTATTTATTGTGGCTCCTTTAAATTTGCGCATGCAAAGGCTTAATCCCTTTAAGCCTTTGTCATTGATCAAAAGATTAGATCCTGCTCCAATGATATTGCAACAAATTTCTTTGTTATTCGCCCAATTAATTAAAGACTTAATTTCATCAGTATTTGTTGGCTCTGATATCCATTCGGCAGGACCTCCAATTTTCCAAGTAGTGAAATTAGATAGGTAAATATTTTTTTTTAAATTGAGGTAGTTCATTATTTAAGCTGCATAATTTTTTTACTTGATCCAGGATTAAAATTTCTCAATAAAAGATTTGTCCAAATCGTATTGATATCTCCTGCACCCATATTTAAAATTAGGTCTTTTGGTTTTGTTTTTTCTTGAATAAGAGTTACTAACTCTTGATTATTATTAGGAGCATAAATTTCTAAACTTGGTTTTAATTTTTTTATTTCTGATGCTATTGAATGATGACTTACCCCTGTGATTTCTTTTTCTCCTGCTGCAAAAATTGGAATAATAAATATTAAATCTGAATTAATAAGAGTTTTTGCAAATTGTTGTTTAAATTTTTCTGTGCGGCTAAAGCGATGAGGTTGAAAAATAGATACTAATCTTTGAGGAGATATTGGAAATGAATGCTTTTTGGTTTTAATTGTGAGATGAGCCATTGAGATAGCGGCTTCAATCTCACTTGGATGATGTGCATAATCATCAACTATTATTCTGTCATTCCATAACCCTATAAATTCAAATCTTCTTTTGGGAGATTTTAATTTTCTAATACCTTGTTTTAACTCATTAAATGTCATACCTGCTAACCTGCAAGTGGCTATCGCGCCAATTGCATTACTTAAGTTGTGTAATCCAGGAATAGGTATACTTATTTGATCAACTAATTTTCCTTTCTCATAGTAATTTGAAAGAGTTTCATATCCATTAGACTCCTTAGGGATTAGAGAAAAATCTATATTGTTAATTATTTTAGTTGAGTACCATGCATAAGGTTTTATGTTTTTCCTTATATTAGTGCAATCATAATTTGCAATTAAATATTTACAATTAAAACTAAACTTTTTCATTGTCAGCAATAAATTCTTTAAATTTTTATAATGATCAATATGTTCTAGTTCTATATTTGTCATTATCCCAATATAAGGATTAAATTTAATCAATGTTCCATCTGACTCGTCTGCTTCTGCTACTAAATATTTCCCATTTCCAAAGCTATAATTGCTATTAAAATGTGGAACAATGCCTCCTATTATTGCTGAAGGATTTTTATTAGCTAATGCAAGTAGAGTGGCTATATAAGTACTTGTAGTAGTTTTTCCATGAGATCCTGAAACAACTAATGAATTTTGATTATTAATTAGTGAAGCTAATATATCTGAACGATGTTTTATCTTTAGGCCATAACGTATAGCCTTTTGTAACTCAGAATTATCTTTAGATATAGCTGAACTTAAAATAACCATAATATTTTCATTGTGGATTTCATAAATATAATCAATGTTTTTTTCTTCTTGAAGTTGAAAAATTTTTATCTGATTTGAAGTTAATTTTTTAAGTATGTTGCTTTGTTTTTTATCCGATCCGGATATTGAGTAGCCACTTTTAGCAAGAATCATTGCAAGAGCAGACATGCCAATACCTCCAATTCCAATGAAGTGTATGTGTGGCTTTAAGCCTTGTTCTTTGTTCAATTGCTATTGATGATCGATTGAAAGATAACTATTACTACCGAGAAAGTCCCATTTTTTTAAGAATTTACAGGTTTTTCATGCTTTATCTTTGCTTAACACTTCAATTTCTCCCAGAATCTTTCAGAAAATGATCATCGTTAGGTATGATCAGCGGCCAAGAGACTATGCGGTTTGTCCGCTTTTTAAATGACTTTGCGTGTTGCGATTAATGGCTTCGGACGAATTGGACGCAATTTTATGCGTTGTTGGCTTAGTAGAGGACAAAACACAAATATCGAGGTCGTTGGAATCAATGTGACATCTGACCCCAAAACTTGTGCTCATCTATTGAAGTATGACTCGATTTTAGGAGCAATAAAAGATGCTGAGATTGCTCATACTGACGATACATTTGAAATTAATGGTAAAACAATCAAATGTTATTCAGATCGCAACCCATTAAATCTTCCATGGAAAGAGTGGGGAATTGATTTAGTTATAGAGTCAACAGGTGTATTTAATACTGATGTTGGTGCAAGTAAGCATTTACAAATTGGAGCTAAAAAGGTCATTCTTACTGCTCCTGGCAAAGGAGATGGTGTTGGAACCTTTGTAGTTGGTGTTAATGCTGACCAATATCGTCATGAAGACTTTGATATTCTCAGTAATGCAAGTTGTACGACCAATTGTTTAGCGCCGATAGTAAAAGTCTTAGATCAGAGATTAGGTATAAATAAAGGTTTAATGACCACAATTCATAGTTATACAGGTGATCAAAGGATCCTGGACAATGCTCACCGTGATTTACGACGAGCACGAGCAGCTGCTATGAATTTGGTTCCTACTTCGACTGGCGCAGCTAAAGCTGTTGCTCTTGTTTATCCAGAAATGAAAGGGAAATTGACTGGAATTGCAATGAGAGTTCCCACTCCAAATGTTTCAGCTGTAGATTTAGTTTTTGAGTCCGGACGTAAAACCAGCGCTGAAGAAGTGAATGCTCTTTTAAAATCAGCTTCAGAAGGAGAAATGAAAGGGATAATTAAATATGGCGATTTGCCTTTAGTTTCTACTGATTATGCAGGTACAAATGAATCAACAATTGTCGATGAAGCTTTAACTATGTGTATAGGAGAAAATATGGTTAAAGTTTTAGCTTGGTACGATAATGAATGGGGTTACAGTCAAAGAGTGGTTGATTTAGCTGAAATTGTAGCTAAACAATGGAAGTGATTTAAGCTATTAGAAATGTTGAAATCTTTTTGAATTGTAGTTTTCAATTTTTTCTAAGTTATCCCAAAATATATTTGGTGAACCTTCTTTAATATGTCCAATAATTTTCATAAAACCTAATTCGCTTTTGAGAATTTCTGCCCATTCTTTCGGCAAACTTAGGACTAGTTCATAATCTTCTCCACCGTTTAGGCACCATTCATTCCAAATTTGATTTTTTGGCCAATCTGGGTCTTTTGGAAGAGATGATTTTGATAGGATTGCTTGACAGTTGCTACTTGTACAAATTCCTTCTACAGCGGCTAAAAGTCCATCACTACTATCTGTTCCTGCGGCCCTCCAAGGCAGTGATTTTGGTTTGCATTCAATCAGAGTCTTAAGAGCCTTATGAGGGACTGAAGGTCGTTGATGTGCTTTTATTGCTCTATTAATAAGACCCTGGCTTAGCTTGACTTTAGTTGGTAATTTTTCAGATATTAATAAAGCCAAACCTAACCGGCTTAATCCATGATTACCACTAGTAACTAAGTAATCACCTGGCAATGCATTTCCTCTATGAAGTCTTAGTGAACTAAGTTCGCCAATTGCTGTAATTGATACCATTTTGTTCGTTCCACTCGAACAGTCTCCACCAATAATTTCTCCTCCGAATTCTTTCATTGCTGCTTTCATTCCGGTATACAAGCTTTCAACCCATTGAAGTGTCGTATGAGGGGGTAGAACTAAACCAACAGTGAAAGAATTAATTTTTTCTGATCCACTGCAAATCAAATCAGATACATTGCTTGCAATAGCTTTCCATCCAATATCTTCAGGTGTAGTAGTTACTTCAGAAAAATGAATATTTTCAACGACTAAATCAGTGTTAATTAGTAATTTTTTTTCAATAGATGTTATTTCAGCAGTATCATCATTGATCTGCCCATTGCGCATATATTTTTTTAACCGATTGAGTAACTCTGTTTCTCCAACATCTGCAAGTGTTGTATTCACCTTAATTAAAGATTATGCTTTCATTTTTAGATTTTCTGAACCATTTAATACTTTAACTTCAATAATTTTGTCGTTTACTCCAAGTTGATTCAATATTTCAGATCCTTCAATGATGTATCCAAAAGCAGCATTTCTTCCATCTATCAAATTACGTCCAGCCGGGTTTAATTCAGCTTCATATAAGAAAAAGAAAAATTGAGAAGAACCATCATTTAAATCTAAATCAGAATGAGCCCAACCCATTGTTCCAAGAGTGGCAAATGGAAGGACTGGTGTTTCTGTATAAAGTCCAACTTCTTCAAACGTTTGACCATAAAGTGTGTCTGCTTTTCCTGGAACTCTTATTTCTAATGGTACTTTTCTTAAAGTATTATTTTGAGGATCTACATACCCTATCTCTTCACCTTTAGGGTCACCTGTTTGAAGAATAAAAAACTCTTCTGCTCTATTAATTGGCAATCCATCATAAAATCCTTTTAATGCAAGATCTATAAAGGCACCCGATGTTAATGGAGCATTATATCCATCAATAATTGCATTCATTTTGCCTTTAGAAGTTTTTATTTCTACATTTGCTCTTCCAGTCAGTCTTGGTAAATTGTCAAATTCACTAGGAATACTATATGCAAATTCATTATTTATTAAAAGAGCTTCTAAGTCATCAATTTTTTTCAAACTTTTTCGTTTGATTTCTATAAATGATGATTTATCTTTTTCATTGGCTACTTCTCTAAGTTCATTGAGATTTTCTTTCAATTTAGCTATTAGTTGATTAGCTTTTTCTTTATTTTCGTCTGGAATAGATTGAAGGATTTGATTTTTTTTATTACTAATCAAGAACTGACTTCTAGACGTTGCTTTATTTAGGGCAGACCATCTATTTCCTCTAAGATCTTCGCTTGTTTCTTCTAGTTTGTTTTGTAATTCACGTAATTCCTTTTGTTCTATTGGTAAAGCATTTCTTAAGATTGCATAAGGGTCTTTAAGGCGGTTTCCGTTAGGAAGGCTTGCACTGGCAGGTTTGATCCATGGAGATCCAAAAGAAAATAGGATTGTAAGCAAGGCAAGAATGCAAATCTTTTTTGCCATGTGAATTCTATGTTTTGCATGACTTTGGCACAGACTTATGATCGATAGGTATCTTTTGTGTGAATGATTTCAAGTAACGACTTTCGCACTGGCACTACAATTGAGTTGGACGGTGCAGTTTGGCGTGTAGTTGAATTCCTACATGTCAAGCCAGGCAAGGGTTCTGCCTTTGTTCGGACAAAATTAAAAGCAGTACAAAGTGGAAGCGTAGTAGAAAAGACTTTTAGAGCTGGTGAAATGGTTCAACAGGCATTGCTTGAGAAATCAACTTTGCAACACACTTACATGGATTCAGATGATTTTGTTTTTATGGATATGACTACTTATGAAGAAACCCGTTTAACTGCTAAGCAAATAGGTGAAAGTAGAAAATATCTTAAAGAAGGAATGGAGGTTAATGTAGTCTCTTGGAATGAAAAACCTTTAGAGGTTGAATTGCCTAATTCAGTTGCTTTAGAAATAAAAGAAACTGATCCAGGGGTCAAAGGAGACACTGCCACTGGAGGTACAAAGCCTGCAATCTTGGAAACAGGAGCTCAAGTGATGGTACCTCTCTTTATTTCAGTTGGTGAGAAGATTCGAGTCGATACTCGAAATGACAGTTATCTAGGCCGAGAAACACAATGACTATGAATCTTGATCATGAAGAGCTTCATCGCTTGTTGGCAGCTTTAGCTGAGAGCGATATTCAAGAGTTTCGACTTGAGGGGGAAGACTTTTCCTTGGAAGTTAAACGCAATATTGGGATTTCATCGGATTTCGTAGTACCTACCGAGAAAATCACCTCTGATCAAATTCCTTTACCAGCTCCTCAGGTAAACGTAGAGACTCCAGGTCCAAGCACACCGCCGCCTTCAGTCGCTGGATCGAGGTCAGACTTGCTTGAAGTGACAGCTCCTATGGTTGGTACTTTTTATCGTGCTCCAGCTCCAGAAGAGCCTCCTTTTGTTGACATTGGAACGAAAATCAGTGCTGGACAAGCTGTATGCATTCTTGAGGCAATGAAATTAATGAATGAATTAGAATCAGAATTTAATGGTGAAGTCGTTGAAATTCTTGTTGAGAATGGAACTCCAGTAGAATTTGGTCAAGTTTTAATGCGAGTAAAACCTCGTTGATAATTCAATATTGTGTTTTAGTCCGAAAGAATCCAGGCGTTATTAATTGCAGCAATCATGCTGTCTTCACGAGCAATTAATTTATTTGCAATATCAAGAGCAGTACCATGATCAGGAGATGTTCTTATAAAAGGGAGTCCAAGAGTGGTATTGACCGCTTCATCGAAAGCAATAAGTTTGACAGGTATTAATCCTTGATCATGATATAAAGCAAGTATGCCATCTGGAGTCTTATTGTTGACATCTCCTTTCCATGCATTTGCTGCTGAAATCCAGCAAGAGTCTGGAGGTATAGGACCATATAACTCCACTATTGGATGATTTAACTTCCATTCATTTAAAATAGGAATAATCCAGTTTTGTTCCTCCTCCCCAAGCATGCCTTCTTCTCCTGCATGTGGATTTAAACCTGCTACATGAATTACGGGTTTATTTGTAAACTTGAGACAGAATGCTAATAATATGTCTAACTTATCTTTGAGTAATTCTTTAGAGAGATGAACTTTTATTTTGTTAAAAGGTATATGTGTTGTTGCTAATAAAGTGTTAAATCTCCATTTGTTTACTGGTGATACAGCTGTAAATAACATCGATGTTTTTTTGTTTGTTAACTCACTCAATAATTCTGTTTGTCCTGTGAATCTGTGGCCTGCTTTTTCCCATGCAATTTTTGATATAGGTGCTGTAACAAGAGCCCTTGCTTTCTCTTTTAATACAATATTAGTTGCATGAAAAAGCCAATTAAAACTTGCTGAACCAGTTTCTTTATTTACTATTCCAGGAATAAAGTTGTTTTCTAAGGGAATATCAATAATATCAAGATTATTGGGGTTAGGAATATAATTTATCCCTTTCGCAATTAACTTTTTATAAGTTTCTTTAATATTATTTTTGCATCCTACAAGTAAAGGCTGCATATTATTAGGTAAGTTTTTTGATCCAAGAGCTTTTAATGTTATTTCAGTTCCTATTCCTGCGGGATCGCCTAATGAAATAACAATAGAATTTTTATTGATTTTTTTTTCTTTGAAGTTTGTCATGCTGCGATTGGTTTTGATTGTGGTAATGTTTTGTGCCTAAGTAAATGTTGTACTAATGGCTGGTTGTTATTTTAATCGGGCCAACTTCTTATAATACTGGTTTCGAATTGATAGATTTTAATTATCTAATAAATTTAGCTCAATGTCTAAATTAATCGTATGTTGAAGATATTTTTAAAAGACAAAATTAATTCATCTTTAATTGTTTAAAACAATCCTTCATACCAAATCTAAAATCAGGGTGAATTAAATTATATCCAAGTTCGTTACAGAGTAGTTCATTACTTACTCTTCGATTTTCTTGCCAAAAAGACAAAGCTATAGGACTCATTGATTTTGAGGCACTTTCAAAAGGCTCTATTTTGGGTAGTGTTTTACCAACTAAAGTTGCGGCATAACTAAGTACTTCCATGTTATTCGTTGGTAAGTTATCCGCTACATTTATAATAGTTTGTCTGTTTCCTTGAGAGGCTAAATCTATTAGAAATAAAATTGCTCCTGCTATGTCATCGACATGAATTCTCGAAAAAACCTGACTAGGCTTATCAATCATTTTGTTTTTTCCAATTAGAAGACTTTCAAACGCAGATCTTCCTGGCCCATAAATTCCTGGTAGTCTGAGAATTTGTAAAGGAAGACCTGTTTCTAACCATTCTTTTTCACATGATAACCGGCGAATACTTCTAGGTTGTTTAGGCTTAGGAGTCGTTTTTTCATTCACCCAAGCTCCTTGGGAATCTCCATAAACACCAGTAGTAGATAGATAACCAATCCATTTTAAATTTTTTGCATTTAATAATTGAGATTTGACTTTCTGTAAGAGAGGATCTTTGCCTTCTGCTGATGGTGGGATACAACTTAAAACATGAGTTGCATCTTCAAGAATCTTTTTAGATAATTCTTCGTTCTTACTGTCAAAAATAAAATCAGCGCCTTTACTTTTTTCCTGTCTCCTACTGCATAAAACTTTATTTCCTAGGGCTTTACATGCACTTGCTAAGTGCTGACCGCTAAAGCCTCCTCCAAAAATTATTAACTTTGATTTTACTGGAAGCGGATCGAATCGCTTGACAATGTCCTCAATCATTAGTACAAATGTATTACGTTGATAGTTTTGAAGATGATTGCTTCTTATTTAAAGCCTAATTCTAATTCCAGTAATGGGATTATTCGAGTAAGGACAAGTATAAAATTTTCTGAGCAAAGAAAAAATCAAAATTTGACAAGGGCTTTAATAGCTTCTATTTGCTTTCTTATGTGTATTGTTTTTGTTCCTGAAAGAGCCACTTACTTAGCTTCAATCTGCGAGAGATATAATTCTGCTATGGCTTGTCAAGTATGGTAATTATTAAGCTGCTTGCCAAGAAAAATCTTCTTTTTCTTCTGACTTTGATTTATACGAATTTGTATTTTTGTTAGGTTCAGTCCATTCAAGAAGTCTTAGAGCCAATCTTATATCACCATCAATCCATGCTCTAATCGCCATAGATCGTCGAGGGTCGTAAAATTGTTGTTTTCTATACCAATCAAAAACATCTTTGTCTGATTTCTTTCCGTTACATGAAAGACATGATGGAACACAATTTTCGGTAATACTTAAGCCACCTTTGCTAAGAGGTAAAACATGGTCAATTGATTCTGAATTATTGCCACAATATATACAACTTTCCTCTGTAAAATTATGTAATGATTTGCGCCATCTTCTGTCATGTAGTTTTGGGCAGAGATCTTCGAGGAAAACCGCATCCCTAATGTGCATACTGACTAGGTATCTAATTATATTTTGCCTTGATTAAGGAAGAAGTCAATGTATCGAAAAATGCAAGCTTGTATTTCTTGAGACTACTTTATTTTTCTATGATTATTGGTAATAAAAAACTATAAATCATTATTATTTTTATATTTTATTGACTAATTAGTTAAAAGTTGTAACGATCTGTATATCCACCTTTGGTAGGTGCTTCGTCAATACTTTCTTCTGTTTGCTCTTCTGTGGTTATCTTTTCTTCCATTTCTAATGGAGTTGAGTCGCCTGTATATAAATCCCCTAAATAATTTATACAATCCGAATATTTTACTGGGTCTTGAACGACTTCTTCTACGATAAATGATGCTGCTTGTTTGGGAGAGGTTTTAAAAAGCCCTTGCTTTTTACTTTTTATGAATTGATATGCCGCTTGCCAGCTTGGCTCATGATTATTGCCTCCATTTCTCATGAAACAATATATATCTGCTCCATTTGTAATTCCAGCATTAGTTTGACCAGCTAAAGTAGAGCCACATAAAGCAGCAATTATTGAAATCGGAAAAACACTAAATTTTAATCCTTTAGCCATGATTTTCTTCTAGAACATAATATTGAATTTAAATTATCTATTTTTTTTTCTTCTGTCTAGCCTTTTCAATTATATATTCTTTTCTTTTTCATAGTGAGGCTCCTAAACTTTTCATATGATCAACTTTAATTCACTTTTAGAGGTAGATTAAGAATTTTAATTAAAAAATTTTTCTCAGACAATTCAGAATAGATAGATTTTTTATATTGCGTAAGCATTAATTTTATTTTGAATCGATTTTATTTTTTCATATGTATTAAAGATGCTCGTTTTGATATAATATTAAAGAAATTTTTAAATTTTGAATGAACGCAATACAGGTCAAGAGACAAAAGTTTTTAAATGAAGCTATTAGTTTTTTCGAAAATGCTTCATTACATGCTGATGAAGGAGATATACAGACATCTGCTGGCCTGATTTTAAAAGCACTTGATAAGGAGAGAAGAGCTGTTGGTGTAGGTCCACAAGTGCTTCATTTAATAAAAACTAGGTAATTCCTATTTTATAAAGTTATTTATTATTTTAATTAATACTTATGATAGATATTGAAGTATTTGAATATAAGACTCTCAGATTGTGAGTAAATCTCTATTTTCAAGTATATACTCATGTTAATCACTACTTATATCAACACAAAGAAGTCATTATTGTTGACTAGTAAGAACTTCAATTGTTGCAGAAATTCCTTGCCCTAGAGGCGATTGAAGTTTTCCCATATTATGTAATGTGCTTTCAAGAGCTCCAATTACGCTAATAATATCTCTGTCATTGACAAATCCAAGGTGACCTATTCTGAATATTTGTCCCTTTAAATGATCTTGTCCACCTGCTAGAAGTATATCAAAATTACTTTTGATTGATTTTCTGATGATTTCAGCATCAATATTTTTTTGGCATAACAGCTGTTATTGCAGGGCTTCCATGATTTTCAGCTGCGAATAATTCTAATCCCATTCCTTTAATACCGGCTTGAGTCGCATTTTTATGACGAATGTGGCGTTTAAAAATATTATTTAAGCCTTCTTTTTGCATCATTGTCAGCGATGCCTCTAAGGCAAAATATAAATTTACCGCAGGAGTAAAAGGATTACTATCTTTATTGACTGTTTTGAGGTATTGCTTTAAGTCTAAATAAAATTTGGGTAAATCTGAATGAGCATTTGCCTCCCATGCTCTTGGTCCCATGGCTACAAAACTTAGACCTGGAGGAATCATATAACCTTTTTGAGATCCTGAAGCAATAACATCAATACCCCACTTATCCATTGGAATATTACAGGCTCCAAGACTAGTTACACAATCAGCAATAGTAATTGCTTTTCCATGATTTTGTACGTATTGAGTAATTGTTTGAAGATCATTGATAACTCCTGTTGAAGTTTCGGAATGAGTAAGAATGACTGCTTTAATTTCTTTATTACGATCTTCTTCAAGAATTTTTTTAAATTCATTTGGATCAAGAGGCTGTCCCCAGTCTCCTTTTATTACTTTTACATTTAAGCCATAGGCTTGTGCAACTTTTACCCATCTTTCTCCAAATTTTCCGTTATCACCGCATAAAACTTTATCGCCTTTACTTAAAGTATTGATTATGCCGGCTTCCATGGCAGCAGTTCCACTTCCAGTAATTGTGAGCACATCTGAGTGTGTTTGATGTAACCATTTCAGTTGTTCACTGGTTTTTTTTACAATTGCTTGAAATTCACCACTTCTATGACCTATGGGATGCTTGCTCATTGAGCTCAAGACGTTTTCTGGTACTGGCGTAGGACCAGGAATCATTAGATTTAGTTTGTCCTGCATTTAACTTATTTAAGGCTGGATTAATATTATTATTTTAAAAAATTATTGAGGAAATTTACTTTATCGTCAGCTCTTCGAATGATTTGAAGGAATTTACTCTTCCTGTTTGGGTTGTTGCCGCAGCTAAATCGGCAACTAATACTCTGGTTGGAAATGAATTTCATGATATTGAGAGTATTAATTTACTTAATAACTCACAATCACTTTCTGTCCCTATTGCATCTTCGGCTGTACTTGATAATGGAACTAGAGCATTAGCAATAAGTTTTTGTCAGTCTGGGTTATCACTTGACATAACTAGGGGATTAGAAATTTGGGCGTATGTTCAATTAGCTAAAAAAAGATCTGATAATGATATAAAAATTGAAGCTGATTTTCCTAATTGGATTGATTTTCATGGTGGTTTTGGCATAGGTAAATTTGAAACATCTGGTCAGACATGTATGTCTACATTTGCTCGTGAATTGTTATGTCTGAATTTATATCCCCTAGTCCCACATGGATTTTCTTTAAAATTAGAAATTGTTTTTCCTAAAGGAAAAGCCCTGGCTCGTAAAACTAGTAATGAAGCTTTTGGGGTCGTTGATGGATTGTCACTTATTGGTACACAGGCAGATGCGAAAACAAGTGCTTCACCTGATCAACTTCGAAAATGTATAAAACTTTTGCAAATGAAATGTTTAGAAACAACATTTGATGGCTCTTTAACCTTTGTTATAGGTGAAAATGGAATGGATCTAGCTCAGAAATTTGGCCTTCCTCCTAATCAAATAATAAAAATAGGCAATTGGGTTGGGCCTCTTTTGGTCCAAGCAGCACAGAATGGCGTAAAAAAACTTTTGTTATTTGGTTATCATGGCAAATTAGTAAAACTGGCTGGGGGTGTTTTTCATACTCATCATCATCTCGCCGATGGAAGGCTTGAAATACTGACTTCAATTGCAGTCAAAGAAGGTATCCCCTTTGATTTGATTCAACTAATCAGTAATTCAAGCTCTGTAGAAAATGCAATGTTGGAATTGGATTCCAATCATTCTCAACTTGTTGCATCAATTTGGGGAAGGATGGCAGAGGATATTGAAAATAAAAGTATTGACTATGTTAATCGATATCTGTCTTCTTCAATTGAAATAGGATCTGTTTTATTTGATCGAAATAGACAAATACGCTGGGCTGGTTTTAAAGGTTTAAACCAACTCAATTCTTTAGGTTTAATGCTTAAGTCATAGCCATAACCCCAAGCTCTTAATTAGTCTTATTGATAAGAAAGTTTTTACTGATTCTTTTTGTTGATATGACTGCCTTGATTTCCGAGGGGGAACGCAATCCTGCCATAGTGATTCTTGATTTTGGGTCACAATACTCAGAGTTAATTGCTCGCAGAGTTAGAGAAACAGAGGTGTACTCGCTGGTGATGAGTTACACAACATCCGCAGAAGAATTACGTCTTTTAGGGCCTAAAGGAATAATTTTAAGTGGGGGCCCAGGATCTGTTTATGAAGAAGGAGCTCCATACTGTGATCCAGAGATTTGGAATTTGGGAATACCTGTCCTTGGTGTTTGTTATGGAATGCAGTTAATGGTTCATCAATTAGGTGGAACTGTTGAACCTGCTACCGGTAAAGCTGAATATGGAAAGGCCCCATTGGAGGTAAGTGATCCTACTGCCTTACTAACTAATGTGCTTAGTGGCTCAACCATGTGGATGAGTCATGGAGATGCAGTTAAAGAGTTGCCTAAAGGTTTTGTTAGACTTGCACATACTTCAAACACACCAGAAGCCGCTATTGCTTTGCATGAGAAGAGTTTATATGGAGTGCAATTTCATCCTGAAGTTGTTCACTCTTCTCAAGGAATGGTATTAATCAGAAATTTTGTATATAGTATTTGCTCTTGTGAACCCAACTGGACGACTAATACATTCATTGATGAGGCTATTTCTCAAGTACAACAACAGGTTGGAGATAAAAAAGTTTTATTGGCTCTTTCGGGAGGTGTTGACTCATCGACACTTGCTTTTTTATTAAATAAAGCAATAGGAAGTCAATTGACTTGTATGTTTATTGATCAAGGTTTTATGAGAAAAGGTGAGCCAGAATTTTTGATGAGCTTCTTTGATGAAAAGTTTCATATAAATGTTCAATATATCAATGCGAGAGAAAGATTTATTTCAAAATTAAAAGGGATTGTAGACCCTGAGGAAAAGCGTAAGATTATTGGAACAGAATTTATAAGAGTTTTTGAGGAGGAGAGTCTTCGTTTAGGTCCTTTTGATTATTTAGCTCAAGGCACTTTGTATCCAGATGTCATTGAAAGCTCAGGGACTAATATCGATCCTAAAACAGGTGACCGTATAGCTGTAAAAATAAAAAGTCATCACAATGTTGGTGGATTACCAAAAGATTTGCAATTTAAATTGGTTGAACCACTGCGAAATTTATTTAAAGATGAAGTTCGAAAAGTAGGGAAATCACTTGGATTACCTAATGAAATTGTTCGTCGACATCCTTTTCCAGGTCCAGGTTTAGCTATAAGAATATTAGGCGAAGTTACAAATGAAAAACTTAATTGTTTAAGGGATGCTGATTTAATTGTTAGGGAAGAAATTAGTAATGCTGGTTTATATCATGAGATTTGGCAAGCTTTTGCTGTGCTACTTCCAGTTTATTCCGTTGGTGTAATGGGAGATCAAAGAACGTATGCCTGGCCTATTGTTGTTCGTTGTATTTCCAGTGAAGACGGGATGACTGCCGATTGGTCACGTTTACCTTATGAAACTTTAGAAATAATTTCTAATCGTATAGTTAATGAAGTCAAAGGCGTGAATAGGGTTGTTTTAGATATAACAAGTAAACCTCCCGGAACTATTGAGTGGGAATAGTTCAGTGCAGTAAAACCTAGTCCACTACTTAAAAAATAGGTTTTGTGCGGGTTTTGTTTGAGTAATAAGGTGACGGAGTGACAGGGTTTTTAAGTGCTCAGTTTTGTGTGGGTTTTGTTTGTCACCTTGTCACCTTCTCTATGGAGAACTCGTAGAAAGATGTTTTTCTCTACACCAAGTGTAGAGATGATGTAGATAAATAGTTAAAGAATAAGTGCTTTTTTGAAATAACTTTTTCGGGATATATGTTACTAAATTGACTACTTTGCATTAGAGGATTACTTGCTCCGTTTTTTTGAGAAGATGTCATAGAAAGATTTTTTGCTTTTGGAAGGAGTCAACTCTTCGTTTTAGAAATCCAGAACTGATACATACCTGCGAAGGTTGTGGGATATTCCTCTTCAAATTTTGCCCAGTTTTCTAAATGTTATTAGGAGGTTATATTTTGATATTTATCAGTTTCAGTGAGTATTTCAATAGCGGGTTTCAGCATATCTTTGTAGTTCTTCCATCCACCAATAGATTTTGAATTAATTGGGGAACGAACTTGAACACTGCTTGCTGTTGAAACTGAGCGTGGATTTAGATGAGGCGTTAAATATGAATCATCCCATTCCCAACCTAACCAAGAGATTAAAGATTTAATTTCTTTATCAGGATTGCTCACTAATAAATCGTAATCTAAGTCGTATATTTTTGATCTAAATCTATTCTTATACTTATTCATTAACTCTTCTTGATCTATATACACTCGTGCACAATCAACTAAAGAAGAGGAATATTCAGTTCCTCTAGCAAATTGTGTGCGGTAAATTGAAAGAATATTATCTAAAGGATTTCTATAAGAGTGAATAATTTTAGCGTTTGGTAAATGCCGAGCAATAATACCTGCGTATTGGTAGTTGTATAAGTATTTATTCGTCGTGATATTCAATTTAGTCTTTTTATTGATTTTTTTCTCATATAATTCAGCAAGATTGATTTCCTCTTTAGACTTCTTCCATTCAAAGAATGATTTTTCTAGGATGTTGATTTCACCTAGATCATATATATCATTGCGTATGCTTAAAATTGATTCCAATAATGTAGAACCACTTCTAAACATACCTACAATAAAAATACTTTCAAAAGAATTTTTTTGTTCTTTATTATTATTTCCTTTTTTTTTCAGATTCAAAGAGTAATTCTTTAGACTTATTGAATATCCTCTCAGTGAAAGACGGTTTAATTTCAAGTTTTAAATTATTTGCCAATTTTAAATATCTAGAACTTTGTTGGTATTTTTTTTTCTTATGAAGAATGTTTGCTCTTGCGAAGTAAATATCAACTTTATCTTTCTTTGATTTGTTTTTTAATATATTTTCTGAAAAGAGATTATATTTCCATCTTTTATCATTATTTGAGTAGTTAAGTTTAGATAAAAGATAATATCCTTTAGTGCAATCAGGATCTAATCGGATCACCTCAAGAATCGACAATTCTGCTTCTTTTAAGTTGCCAAGATCTATCAATACATTTCCCAGATTGTAATGTGCTTGTGCGGAATCAGGATTTAGTTTAATTGCTTTGCGAGTTGATAATTCTGCTTCTTTTAAGTTGCCAAGATCGCTCAATATACTTCCCAGATTGGAATATGCTTTTGCGGAATCAGGATTCAGTTCAATTGCTTTGCGTTGTGATAATTCTGCTTCTTGTAACTTGCCAAGATCTTTTAAGATGTTTCCTAAATTTAAGTGAGCATCTGCGTAATCAGGATTGATTTCAATTGCTTTGCGGTATGAGACTTCTGCTTCTTGTAATTTGCCAAGATTTTTTAATATGACTCCATAATTAGAAAAAACCCTGTAATCTTTGAAACCTTGATTAATAAAAAGTTGATAATACTTTGCTGCTTCTGAAATATTTCCTTGTGCATGAAATTTAAACGCTTGCTGAATTATTTGTTCTTTAGAAGGTTTAGAAGGAGTATTGGTATTAATAGTAATATTGGTTTTGATTTCACCTAAATCAAATGGAACTGGGAATGTTTTAATTTCATTCACTTTCTTCTTTCCTTCTCCTTCTTGACTAGAACGATCCATCCTCTCTTATCTTTTCTCTGTTTTGATTTTCCGATTTTACTACTCATTGCAGTTCTTATTAATTCTTTCTGAAATCATTTACTATTTATAAAGCGAGAATAAAAACAGGTATGTATATTCTCTCTACGTAGACGAGCAGGTGACAAGGTGACAGAAACATAGATGGATAAATAAATCGTATGAAGTTCTATACTATTTCTCTACATAAGCATCATTGAGTGTTTTCATCCCTGTAATCCATTGGCACGACTGGGTTTTGTGCGGGTTTTGTGTGCTATATGTAAAGATGAAACCCGTTGATATGACTGGGGTTTGAGGGTGCTCTTTTGCGAAGTTCTATTGAGTGGGAATAGTTCAGGGCAGTAAAACGTATTCAGTCACTCAAAAACGATGTTCCACGTGAGATCCACGTGAGATTGAAGTGACAGAGTGACAAGGGTTTTGGAGTAGTCAGTTCCACGCAAGTTCCACGTGTCACCTTGTCACCTTCTCTACAGAGAAATCGTAGATAGTTTGTTTTCTCTACAGTTGGTGCTGAAATGTCTATTTTTTGTTGCTAAAAATCTATGAACGACTTCTCTACATATTCTTCTTTCCTCAGGATTTAAAAAGGCACAAAAAAACGCTCAGTTTTGTACCCCTCCTTACTTGTTCTTTATCTCTTCAATAATTGCCATCAAGTGTTCTTCTTTTGTCTTTTGAGTAGCAAACCCAGTCCTTCTACCTTGTTCTTTTAGTCTTGCTGCCATTCCAGAAGAAGGTACACCAATGTTATTCAATGAATATTGCTTACTAGTTAGATCAATAACTTCACCATCTTTAGTTTCACACCACCAATGGAACTGCCTGTTCTGGTCTTTTACTTTCCATAAAATCACCTTGACGCCTACAAGATTTTTTAATACAACACTTGCGACGTAGGACATACCTTCATAAGGGTTCTTAGTGCTCTTATCACCTTGTTCATAAAACTCTTTAAGAGCAGCAACTACTAATGAAGATGCTGCCTCTATTTCAGGGTCTTGAGAATAATTCATCCAAATTGCATCAACCGATTAGTTCATTTTTGTTTATCTGCCACTCAAGTACTTCAAGATCGATAGCAGTGTGATGGTAATGACTCCAAAAGTCCAAATGGCGCCACTATTTTCTGAGACCCGTTCCATCCACAAAGGCATGCCTTTGTTCTCGATGATCAGAATGTAGATCAATCCAAGAATCAGAATTGGGATTACCAGTGCATAAAAGAAACTCATTCGCAATGCTCCTGAACTAATTTCACAGCATCTTCATCACCTAGTTCTGCTCCTTTTTTCCAGTCTTCGCATGCATCTCTCATATCTCCAATTTCTTTTTTGACATTGGCACGATTAAAAAATGCATCTGAGTCTTTTGGGTTGATCTTTATGACTTGCGTATAGTCTTCAATTGCACCAGCAAAATCTCCCATTTTATATTTGGCACTACCTCTATTGAAATATCCATCTGCATATAAAGGATCAAAATCTAATGCCTTATTTTGATCAGAGATTGCTCCATCAAAATCACCTAAATTACGTTTAGCATTGCCGCGCATTGAATAGACAAGGCAAATCTCAGTAGGTGAAAGTTCTAATGCTTTGTTGTAGTCGAGTATTGCCTCTTCATAATCTGCAAGTTCAAATTTATCTTGTGCTCTATTAAAAAAATATTCATAATCTCTTGCTTTTATATTTAGATCGTTTTTGTCGCTTAAAGCAAACATCAATCCTGCACCAATAACAACAGCACTCGATCCAACAATAAGATCCTTATTAACTTTTAGAAGAGATAAACCAGTCGCAGTCGCAGCACCAATTCCTAAAGCAATCGCAGTATTTCTCAGTTTCATCTAGTCCTACTAGTTCTTTTAACTTTAAAGAGATCACCTAGTTCTTCAACGATTCAATTTTCACAAGTAATAAATCACTGATTTTGTTGAAAGATATAGATGAGTGGGATGAGTATTGAAAAAACTAAAGACATTAAGAAGGGGGCAAGAGTTTGGTTGCCCCCTTTAAGTTCAGCACTTGTTTATCCGTGTGAACAATCCGATTCCCTTTAACTAATCTCTTCCCTGACCTACGGGAAGACAAGTGCTAGAACTCCAACCCATTTCTAATCAAACTCAATTCTTAGAACATGAGAGTAAACACCTGTTTAGTTGGGCACAAAAAAACCTGCCCTAAAGCAGGTCTTTTTGAAGATCAGTCGCAAGTGTTTCCTTGTTTCCACTGCGGAGGATCTCAACTCCTCACAAATTAAACATAATCAAAGTAATAACAAGAGGAATGCTGAGTATTTGAGTTTCTCAACTGTCACATGTGCCAATTCTTTAAAATCAACCATTAAAAAAGCACCCTACTTACGCGAAGTCGAGTGCCTTTTTACAACAGAACTATTGTGTGAGGAGTTGTTCTGTTATTTCTTTTCTACTCCTGTCTGCACCTTTTGTCACTACTAAAAAGACAAACTAATGAGAATCTACAAAATAGGAAGAAGAACACATTAATAGATCTACAGTTCAAAAGATTGTTGAAAGAAAAGGAGTGGCAGCATGACTAAAAAAAATAATTATGCAGGTGGATTATCTAATTACATTGTTTTAAAGGAAGAGAAGGAAGTTATCTTTTATTTGCATAACTCCTATCCAGACTGCTTGGAAATTCCAGCAATCATGAAGGCACGGTTCCCTGAGGATTACAAGAGCATAGTTGTCAGTTCATTGGATGAGTTTAAAAAATTTGGAGGGAAAGCATGAGCACCAAATGGGATGACACCTCATGGCAAGAAGAGTTCTTAGAAATGAAGACACATAAACGTGAAGTAGTGAGACTGCTAATGGAAGGTCCAAGAGGATTCCGAGATGCCTGGCAACTGGGTGCACTTCATGAGGAATACAAAAGATTGAAGAAGACATATGAGCAACTAAAACTGGAAAAAGAACAAGAGGAAGAACAGCAATGAGAGAACAAATAGATTGGAAGGAAGAACTACTTGATTCAGCAAACTTCAATGGAAAGCAAGAGAAGATATTGAAGCATGGTCCAAAGTCTTTAACTGATAGTTGGTTATTAGGTGCGTTGTATACTCGTTGGACAAAGATGAAAGGATATCGGCAACCTCCTACTCCTAATTGTCAGAGTTCATTTCTTGAATGGGAAAAGCGACTTGCAAAAAAAGAGTTTTATGTCCTTATTGAGGACAATGTTCTCTATCCAGATTGGTAATGAGATTTCAAGTCACGATGATCGACAAGGAGGAGAAGACTTTTGAAGAAACAATCGTTGCAGGAAATATGGACGAAGCAAAAAAGATTGCAAAAGAAAGTAACCCAGAAGCAAAAATAGTTGCTGCTAACTGGGTTTATAAGTGATTTATTTTTACGGTTTATGAGTCCCCACTTTTCCTTTGGGTAAACGTTCCACGTGGTATAGTGTGTTTAAGAAACCCAGTCTATGACTGCGTTTTTACACCCCATATATGGTAGGAACTATTGAGTGGGAATAGTCAATAGGGGCAAAACCCAGTGATAGAATCAATACTTTAGTTTCATGCGCGTTTCACTTTGAATATTCCTTGCTTACTTGCAAGGGATTTGGGATCTGTAGTTTCACTTGTCACTTTGTCACCTTATTTAGCGTGAAATTATAGAAGGATAGATCTTTCTTACCTGCAAATGTATTGGGATGCTTCTCTTCAAATGTTTCCCATTTTTGTAAATTGATTTGCGTCTTGTCTTTTTAGTTAAACTCCTATTAATTTCATAGCAACTTGCTTTGTAATATAAGAAACTGCCAAAATTTCATAAGTTAAATTATTATTAGAGCAAAATTCATTGAGTGCTTTATATTCATCCTGCTCCCAATTTTTATTGATAATAAACTCATCAAATATTAAAATTGTATGCTCATCTATTACAGACTTAGAATAGTTTAAGGCACAGAAAGTAGAAGAATATAGATCCGCATCAAAATTTATAAGTGATGCCATAGGTCTAGGTTTGGCATAAAAAGTTGGAAGTGTTTCTTCAAATTTACCTGCTATAAATGTTCCGCCATCAATATTAGGAATGATCCCTTCTGCTGAATAACTGCCTTGTTTCGCTTGATGCCAATCTTCTGGTAATCCTTCAAAAGTATCAAATCCATAACCTTTTTTGAAAGTATTAATTAGATACTTAAAGGATTCACCTCGCCAAACACCAAATTCATAGAAAGGTCTATTTTTTTTGCTTTTTTTAGTCATACTGTCAAATAACGCCCATCTATGGAAAAATAATTCAGGTAACTTCGGCAAAGTAGAAACCCATTTAATAGAACGGGTTGTAGGATGATCTTTATGAGTTGATTTTATGAGATTATCAAATAATGATTGATCACCTTGATGTAATTTTAGAGCACTTATAGAGAGTTTTCCTTCTAAATGATTCTCATCTATTTTCAAGCATTGATTAATCCTTTCTTCTGCTTCCTCAATAGTATTTGCTAATCCAGATAAATTCCAAGCAGCATCAGCATAATCAGGTTTGATTTCAATTGCTTTGCGATATGACAATTCTGCTTCTTGAAATTTACCAAGATCACTCAAAATGGTGCCTAGAATGTTATGTGCCTTTGCGAAATCAGGTTTGATTTCAATTGCTTTGCGAGTAGACACTTCTGCTTCTTCTAATTTGCCAAGATCTTTCAATATATTTCCAAGATTGGAATGAGCATCTGCAAAATCAGGTTTGATTTCAATTGCTTTGCGAGTAGATAGTTCTGCGTCTTGTGATTTGCCAAGTTCTCTTAATATGATTCCCAGGTTGTAATGAGTCTCTGCAAAATTAGGATTCAGTTGAATTG
>QBWA01000014.1 GCA_003283745.1 Prochlorococcus sp. AG-315-B03
GCGCTTCTCTAATTGATCCCTCTGGTGCTACTTTCATTCCCCTCTACTGGGAATTCGCTTACATGTCCTTAATCCGTCTAGTCTCTTCTCCTGACTGATCAGGTAGTCTTATTTACAATACAACTTACTCCACTCTTATTAAGTTCGGGCGAGTTTTCATAAATTTAGAAATAGATAAAATCACTATGACTAAACTAAAAGATAGATTAGTATTTTATTAATTTATATATTTTGATATCTTTCCTTTGAGGTAAATCGAATTTAAATTTATTAAAAAGCATAGAAGTTGATACCTATCATTACTCTATTTTTATCCCCAGAGTAAGTTACAGAATGGGTCTTTCTGCTATCTATGATTACAATCATTCCATTGGCAGGTAATATTTCTTCTTCCGGATCATATAATCTAAGTAGGCCTGGTTCTTCACCTGATTGATCGCCTATCTCTAAATAGTATACTAATGAAAACTTGTTTGAATCTAATTCAAAATTAATATCTTGCCAATCAATATGATTATGAGGTAGAGCTCCAGAACCCGATTTAAATATATTAAAAAAGGAATCACTAATAATTATTTGATTCTTGTGAAGTTCTTTTTTACAGATATCTTTTAAATCCGTTTGTAATTTGGATATAATTGATGAACAGTCATTAAACAAGTCAAGATCATTAGAACATACACCTGCTCCATATCTAGCCTCTCTACTTTCAAGGGTGCTTATTTTTTTATTTTGTAAGTTATAAAGATAAGGAATAAGGTTCTTCTCTACTTTTCTAGTTAAAATTAATCTTTGAAATTTTTCATTGCTTAACTCTTTGGGCTGTTCAGAACCTTTTAAATTAGATTGATTAATTAATTTATTTTTTTCTATATAAGTTGCGGCTAATGCTGCTTCTATTAAGTAACTTTTATTTTCCGGCATGAGAGATTTAGATTTTTTTAAATTCTCACAACAATGTTCAAATTCTTTTATATCAAAAAGATAACTCGCAAAAATAAAATATGTCTGCCAATCGGAATTACCCTTTATGGACTTTCTTACGTTGGAATCTATTGTTTCTAATTTGTTTGAATATTTCAATATTCTTCTTAGATTACAATGAGCCAAGGGATAGTTTGGTTTAAGTGCAATAGCTGTACGAGTGAAGATTTCTGCTTCTTTTAGTTGACCAAGATGAATCAAGATATTTCCTAAGTGGAAATGAGCTAAGGGATGGTTTGGATTAAGATCAATAGCTTTGCGAGTATAGGTTTCAGCTTCTTTTAATTTACCAAGATGAAAAAGGATATTGCCTAGGTTTAAATAAGCTATTGCGTAATCAGGATTAATTTCAATTGCTTTGCGAGTTGATAATTCTGCTTCTTTTAATTTGCCAAGGCCTCTTAATATACCACCAAGATTTTTATGAGCCTCAGAGAAGTCAGGATTAAGAGCAATAGCCTTGCGAGTGTATATTTCAGCTTCTTTTAATTGACCAAGATTATTCAAGATATTTCCATAATATAAAAAACTTCTTGGATCAGAAAAACCTTGATTAATTACATGCTGATAATATTTGGCGGCTTCTAAGAAATTTCCTTGTGAATATGATTTAAAGGCTTGATCAATAATTTGCTCCTTAGATAGGTTAATAGAGTTATTAGTTGAAATAGTAATATTTTCTTTATTTTCTCCTCTGGCAAATTTCACTGGAATTGTTTTTTTTTCTTTTTTTCTATTCTCAGATTGTAGCTCTTTTTCAGTGCTATCCATACTTTCGTCTTATAAGCTTATATTGATAAGAATTATAGGATTAAGTGACCTTTTAATTGTGAATGGGGAAAAGTATAGTTAAATATTGTTTTTTCTCTGAAACTTTTGCTCCATTTCACGTAAGTTATGTGATGTTTACGTTTCTCAGGATTCCTCTTTGCTCTTATACGTATCAGAGAGATCGTACCAATCGACTAGCAAATGAAATACTTTTAGTTGGCGTTATCTTTTATCAGGATTGTATAAATTTAGTATATCTGGTTCTTCTCCATTTTGAGCTCCTATGCCGAGATAGTAAATAAGGCTACATTTATATAGGTTTATTTTAAAGTATGTATATTTATACTCATTAGGATAATGGACTTTTTTCAGATCTAGATTCTGAACTGAAAATATTGAAGAGTGATTCACAAATAATAATTATATCTAAGCTATTATTTAGTATTCCTTATATGATTTTTCCTCAACAAGATCTGAATTATACCTGTAATTTATTTCTTTTTTTATAGAGAACCTTCTATCATTTTCTTTATAAACTGATCGAGCTAATTGAATGAATTCTTGGTCGAATTCTTGCTTGCTTTCTTTTATCCTAATTCTATCTTCTATATCCCAGAGACTATTATTAATTTTCTTTAGATTATTAACTAAATTAATGTCAATTTCTAGATTTTTTTCTAGAAGTATAGAATTTAATAATTTCAGTTCTTTATTAATATTTTTTAGTTGTCTACCATTCATATGTTCCTTTTTGATTTCTAGAATTGTGATTTTATCTATTAGTTCACCCAGGGATACTGGAGTAAGAATATTAGACGTGTGTTTATCTTGTGAAGTCATAGCTTTTTACTAATTTCTGATTTTAGTTCAATTGATACTCTTTCCATGACTTCATTCCAATTATGTCGTTCTTTTTGTCTGAATAACCTCATCGATTGATACCAAAATGTTTGTTCACCAGTAAGTCCCCAAGTCCAAAATGGAATATCTTTTAGAAGTAACCACACTTTTTTCCCCATTCCTCCTGCCAAATGAGCAATCGAAGTGTCACAAGTAATAATTAAATCACAGTTTTCAATGATGGCAGCATTTTCAAGAAAATCCCAAGTGGCATCAATTTGTGGTTGGCATTCCACAAACTTATTTTTAAATGAGCAATGATCTAATTGCTCTGAACCAAATCCTTTTTGTAGTGAAAGTAATTTAAACTGATTATTGCTAGCAAGAGTGGCAAAAGTTTCAAGAGGAATTGATCGTCCTTGATAAGTCTTTTCAAAAGATGGATTCCCTTGCCAGTTAAGACCAATAATTGGTCTTTTTTCTCTAGAGAGTATTTTTTTCCACTTTTCTTTTTGTTCATTTGTTGAAAAGATATATGGCTTGGAAATGATTGGATTTTCTGGTCTGACTTTTAGATATCTAGGTAAAGATAATAGTGGAATCCATTGCCCTTCTGAAATTGTCTCAGCTTGTTCTGGCGTTAATGGATTTTGATCAATCCCTGAGGCTTGGATCAATGAATGTAGTTTATTTTGAGCACAAAAAGAAATCTCAAAACCTTTATTTCTTAAATATGGAATATATCTCATATATTGAAGGGTATCTCCTAAACCTTGCTCAGTGACGACTAATAGCTTTTCTCCTTTTTGTAGTTTTTGATTATTTATCCTTTGAATTTTTGTCTTACCGTGAGTAATAGGAGGTTTCTCTGTCTTAAATCTAAACTCGTAGTTCTCTAGACCAGACTGGTAATTTCCATTTAGGAGTTCTAAATATGAAAGGTTGAAATAGGCATCTGCGTAACCAGGATTAAGTTCGATTGCTTTTCGTAGTGACAATTCTGCTTCTTTTAATTGTCCCAAATCTGTCAATATGATTCCAAGATTGGAATGGAGCTCTGCTAATTCAGGCTTGAGTTCAATTGCTTTTCGCAGTAATCCTTCTGCTTCTTGTGATTTACCAAGGTATTGCAATATTACCGAAAGATTTAAATAAGCTATTGAGAAATCTGGCTTAATTTCAATAGCTTTTCGTATGTTTTTCTCTGCTTCTGTTAAGTTGCCAATATCTTTCAATATGACTCCTAGATTGAAATGAGCCTCAGCGTAATCAGTTTTAATTGCAATAGCTTTGCGTGTAGATATTTCTGCTTCTTGCAATCTGCCAAGATGTTTTAATATTCCTCCTAGATTAAAATAAGCGTCAGCAAAATCAGGTTTAATTTCAATAGCCTTTCGTAGTAATAATTCAGCTTCTTTTGGCTTGCCAAGGTCTTTTAATATTAATCCATAGTTTAAATAAACTGTTGGATCCTTAGTAAATTGATTAATACAAAATTGATAGGACTTTGCTGCTTCTGGAATATTACCTTCTAAATGAAATTTGATTGCTTGATTAACCATTTGATCTTTATAAAGCTTATTAAAATTATCATTAGTTAGAATATTTTCTTTAATTTTAGCGACAGGGAAAGGAACTGTAAATGTAATCTTTTCAAAGATTCTTTTTTGCGAGTGTTTATTTTCTTCAGTTCTTTTCACTTTCTCAGTTCGTAGATCACTTATTGCTATTAATTATACATTTAACCTGGACTATAAGCTATAAAATGCTATTATTGTTATTTTTGTTTAGTCATTCAAAAAGATTTTATTGCACTCTATGATTTCTATCTTTACTACAATTTATATCTCTAATTAAGGTTATAAGAGTTTTATCATTCCTATATATCAATCTAGTTTGTAATCATATTTCGAAATTAAATAATTACTGGTAATATGTCTTTCTATATAAAAGGTCACATCAGTTTTATTATGAGATTCAATTTAACTTAATTATTTAACCTTTCTCTTTCTAAGAGATTCTTCTTTCTAAAACATTTTAGCTCAATGATTTTGAGTTGATTAGATAATTTTAGATCTTATCTATTTAACTAGAGAAAATTCAATAAAACTTTTAATTAACATTTTTCTTTGTAGTGAGAAAGGTTTAGTTAAAA
The DNA here is from genome assembly GCA_003283745.1 of Prochlorococcus sp. AG-315-B03. Taxonomy (GTDB): domain Bacteria; phylum Cyanobacteriota; class Cyanobacteriia; order PCC-6307; family Cyanobiaceae; genus Prochlorococcus_B. Next base: position 4,751 of record QBWA01000014.1, read on the forward strand.
GCTTTTTAATTAGAGGCTAAGAAAATTCAATAGCATTCCATTTCATTGCAACTAAGAAGTATTTTTAAAATCATTCTGATCAGGATGCTTGAATAAGAAAAATTTTAAGGATTCAAAGTGCCAGCAGATAAGAAAGCGTTAGCGGAGAAGAAAGCGTTAGCTGACAAGAAAGCGTTAGCGGAGAAGAAAGCGTTAGCGGAGAAGAAAGCGTTAGCGGAGAAGAAAGCGTTAGCTGACAAGAAAGCGTTAGCTGATAAGAAAGCTCAAGCTGATAAGAAAGCGTTAGCTGATAAGAAAGCGTTAGCTGATAAGAAAGCGTTAGCTGATAAGAAAGCGTTAGCTGATAAGAAAGCTCAAGCTGATAAGAAAGCTCAAGCTGATAAGAAAGCTCAAGCTGAAAAGAAAGCTCAAGCTGATAAGAAAGCTCAAGCTGACAAGAAAGCGTTAGCTGACAAGAAAGTTATTTCTAAACCTCAAACTCAACTTGATTCAAAACAAAAACGTGATTCCAGGACTGAATTGCTTACAGTCTCTGTCTCTTTGAATGCAGGAAAAATTGTTGGAGTATTAGCCCTTGGTATTTTTGCTTCTGCTGTGCTTGTCTCTGCGATGGTATTTATTGCTGGCTAGGTAAATTTCAAAGACAACTTAGAGAAAGTAGATTTTTCATCCAGAATTCTGCTATGTTTGTAATTTAAAACTTTCTAGGAAAATCTAAGTTGTGATTAAAGAAAGATTACAGGAAATTGTTGATTTCACTAAAAGTGAGTCTCCTTATAGAAAAGCTAATAAAGGGTGGATTAATCAAGATATATTTTTAGAACTTGGTAAATCCTCAAATAATAGACAGAATGAAAAAGAGTTTGCAAATGTAACATTATTGTGGTCTCCTGTTTATAAATTAATAACGAATATAATTTTAGTTATTTTTATAGCATCGATTCTTGTTCTTGGTTCAATAACTCTATCTAAGGATACTTTTTCACTATCTTTATTTGATACATTGTCGAAAGTTGAGATAGTCCAATTAGATCAAGAAAAAATAATTTTAACTTCAGAGAAAGATTCCCTTCTCGAAGATAATTCAACTTCTATAATTAAAGAAGATCTGGGTAAGGATAAAAAAGATTTATCAAGGGCAAATTCATCATTAACTGATCTTTCAGTAGAAGTAAAGGATAAAAATGGGAAAGATAAAAAGAATAATGAAAATAAAAAACTTACAAAAACTAGTAAATCTAAGTCAAACTTCGTCTGACTTTTTTTCTTGAATGTTGACTTAATCTTTCAGTTCTTTAATTAATTGTTTTAGCAACTCAACAATTTTGTTTTTGGGCATAGTTAGATGCTTGAATGTAAGGGATTTTCATGAGTCCTCTAAGGTGTCAGAAGCAAAGGGCAATCAACTTGCAACAATATCTGTTTATCTAAATACCCCAATAATTGCAGTCCTTCTTGGCCTGGGGTTTATTTTGGGTTCGATTTTGTTTGCAGGTATTTTACTTATTGCGAAATAAAGAATTTATTCAATTCACTACTTAAAGCTGGAAGTAGAAAACTATCTTTGGCTAATTTCTCACCTGTTGTAAAAACAACGAGAAGCATAGGATTTCTATTAGGAGCCTCTATCCATGCGGCATCATGTCGAACTTCGCTCATTAGTCCTGCTTTACTCCACATGTTTGAATTTATAGGTACTCCTTCGCCTAAAAAGCCATCTATTTGATTTTCTAAATCGTTTTTTCGAGTAATTAAATCAAGTGAACGTGAGAAATATTTTTTTAATCTTTTGCTTGATTCGCTTGATAACATCCCATTAGTCATTACTGATTCAAAAATCCTTGCAGTTCCATCAGTCGTCATGCTATTTCGATTATCATTTTTGACTCCATAAAAATCTTTTTCTCGCCCAAAAGGTCCTTCATTCCAAGTCTTTTGACAGCAATTGAAACCTTTTAGTTCAGGCCACTGAAGTTTTTCTAACCAACTATTAATTAATTTTCTTTGAATTTCCCAGCCTTTAAAGTTTTGCTTATTAAGTGAAGGCCCACTGGTTGATCCGGTTAAAATATCTAAAATATAACTAGTGGCATCATTGCTAGAGTTTGCAATCATTTCATATGAGGCTCTACTTAGTTCGTCTGATTCAAGGATTAAATCTTTTTTTATCCATATCTCAATTGCTAACGCATAAACAAGTTTTACGATACTTGCTGGATATAAAAGTTTATTTGAATTCCACCCTGTTCCATAGCCACTTAATGGACTTGGTTTGTCGTTTTGATAGCCAATCCATGTTATTGCAATATTCTGAAGAAGGTTTGGACGACCTTCACTTTGATATCTATCAAGTAGATCTTTTAGGCATAATGCCATCTGAGGATCTTGACGGTAGAACGCCATAGCACTCAAGAAGAATTTCCTTATGACCTTAGGTCTTCCATTCACTAAAGCTTCATTTGTTTTAGGAACTTTCTGGAAACTTCGAATTAATCTCAATGGTTTTAAAAGTGAACTAAGTGATGAGCTTGTTACCCAGGCTTGCAAAGGAAGAAGTTTTCAATTGGTCGATTTTTTTAAAAGAGACTTTTTAGGAAAAGAAATTATAGAGAGAGTTAAAGTACGACTGTTGGAAGATGATTATATTTGTTGGTTTAAATTCTCTGACTTAACTAATAATGCTTTTAGAAGGAACTCTTGGACCCCTGATTTATTAACCAGAGATCAAATTTCATCCAAGATTCCTCAGATATTGTCTTGGACGGAAGATGTGGCGAAAAATTCCAATGAATATTTATGGGGTGGAACTATTGGACCTGATTTTGATTGCTCTGGCTTGGTTCAAACTGCTTATGCAAAAGCAGGTATTTGGATACCTAGGGATGCATATCAGCAAGAAATATTTTGCAAAAAATTGGAATTAAGTATTGATTCTTTGCCTAAGAAATTATTACCAGGAGATTTAGTTTTTTTTGGAACTCTTCAGAAATGTACTCATGTCGGGCTCCATATTGAGAATGGTTTTTATTGGCATAGCTCTGGGCTAGAAAACGGGCATAATGGCATAGAGATGGATGAACTGCTTTCTTCTGAAATAGGAACAGTAGCTTCTTTTTACAGATCTAAATTTAGGTCTGTGGGAAGGGTGATCTCTTGTTACGACAGCATGACACTCTAACTATTAATGATCTTTCCTGAGGATTACATGAATGAACTCTAAAGTAGCTATATCTATAGTAGTTCCTATCTTTAATGAAGAAGAGAGTCTCCCTTATTTGGTGAACCAGTTATTAGAAGTTATGCATCCTATGGGAGAAACTTTTGAATTAGTTTTAATTAATGATGGATCAACCGATAGAAGTTCAGAAATATTAAAGAAATTAAGTATTGATGTTCCAGAATTAGTAGGAGTTCTCCTTCGAAAAAATTATGGTCAGACAGCAGCAATGGCAGCAGGCTTTGATATCTCTACTGGAGAGATTGTCGTAACACTAGATGGAGATTTGCAGAATGATCCTTCAGATATTCCTTTATTAGTTAATAAGCTTAGGGATGGTTTTGATTTAGTTAGTGGATGGAGGTTCCAAAGGCAAGATGCTGCTATTAGTAGAAAGCTTCCTTCTAAGATTGCTAATCGTCTTATTGGAAAAGTTACTGGCGTAAAGCTTAATGACTATGGTTGTTCTCTAAAAGCTTATAGAAAAGAAGTTTTAACAGATATGAGATTGTATGGAGAACTTCATAGATTTCTTCCAGTTTTAGCAAATATTGAAGGAGCTAGAATTACAGAAGTAAAAGTAAATCATAGAGCGCGTCAATTTGGATCTAGTAAGTATGGAATTGATAGGACTTTTAGAGTATTGATGGACTTACTAACTGTTTGGTTTATGAATAGGTTTTTAACAAGACCTATGTATGTATTTGGTTTTGGCGGAATTCTTGCAATTTTTGGCAGTTTGATTACAAGTTTTTATCTTTTGCTTCTTAAGTTTTCTGGCGAAGATATAGGGAATAGACCTTTATTGATATTTGCCTTTTTACTTGCTATAGCAGGTGTTCAACTTTTTGGGTTCGGCTTACTGGGTGAACTTCAAATTCGTACTTATCATGAGAGTCAGAATAGACCGATTTATCGCATTAGAGATACATTAAGAGGAGGACGTGCTTCTTGAACTTTTAATTTTATATTCGTAGTTTTACCTTTTAAATGTGATATTGCTGCTGCTGCGGCAATAACAACTCTACTATCAAAATCTTTTAAGCCTCTTTTCAGAAACTTTATTGCTTTTGGATTATCCCAATCACTTGCAATGAAAATTGCAGATAGACGATCTTCCGGATCACTCGCGAATAATTTGTTCAACTCCTTATATTTTTCTAGAGCATTTTTAGATATATCAGTTGGAATAAACTGAGAATATTCAGACTTTAATTCTCCTGTCATTTTATTTTTTATTAATTGCTCCTCCTGGACTAAAGAAACTAAAGAAGAAGTTTCTAGTTGACTTGATGATGAATTTGTTGGTGAATTAAAAAACGGCTTTATCCTTAATTGCTTTTTAGTACTCCAAAGGACTAAAGCAATAATTACAGCTAAACCAGTTGTAAGAAATTGACTCATGACGACAATAAAACTATTAAAGGTAAGTTTCTTATTCTAAAAAGATAAACCTATTGAACTTTTATGTCATCAATTGATTTATATGAGTTTATAAGATGAAAGTTCTATAAAATGATTTTGGATTTATTGAAATAATCAATGGCTAGTGAACTTGCTTCGAATTTGCTTCCAAGTGTTCTTGTACCTTTGGTAGGAATCATGGGGCCTGCAGTTTTCATTGTTTTGATTGGACGTTATATAACTGCAACTGAGTAATTCTAAATCTTTATTTTTCCAAATCGCTATTTAAGTCCATGCCTGAATCTCAAGAAACATTGATGCAAAAGTGGGCTGTGAAAACAGTCTCAGATCCAACCGTTGGGAACCTTCAAACCCCAGTTAATAGTGGTTGGTTTACAAAAAACTTTATAAATAATCTTCCCGTTTATAGAGCAGGTCTTTCTCCAAATTTTAGAGGCTTAGAGACAGGGGCAATTTTTGGTTATTTACTTTATGGTCCTTTTTCTATGGCAGGTCCTCTTCGGAATACTGACTTTGCCTTAACGGCTGGTTTGTTAGGCGGGGTAGGAGCTATTCAAATATTGACTGCATTATTTATTCTTTATAATGCCCCAGGTAAATCTCCTAATGTTCAACCTCCTGACGCCACAGTAGCTACTCCACCTGCAGACTTATTTACAAGAAATGGTTGGAATGATTTTAGCAATGGCTTTTGGTTAGGAGGAACTGGTGGAGTTGTTTTTGCTTGGCTGTTGATTGGAACTTTGCATTTAGATACGCTTCTTCCTTTGGTTAGGGAGTATCATTTATTAGGAGCTTAAAAAATAAATAATTTTTAAAAGTTTTATAAAAAAGAGTCTCTATTAAGAGACTCTTTTTTATGCCCTTTCATTATTATTCTTGGGTAAATTAAAGCTTAATTTATTCAAAAAGAATTGATAAAAGCTTATTACTAGGAGTTGTAAATTTCTTATCTATTCTTTGAGGTTTCTTAAGTAATTAATTACTAGAAAAAAAGCACTGCAATTAAAAGCAGTGTTTTTGATGAGAATTAGTTGTTAAAGCTAACCAAATTTTCCAGATGTGGAGGCTATTACAAAGGCACCAAAGGTTACAAAGTTTCCAACAGTGAAATGAGTGAGACCTACTAAACGAGCCTGGACAATTGATAGAGCGACTGGTTTGTCTCTCCATCCAATTAAATTGGCTATTGGAGTTCTTTGATGAGCCCAAACAAGAGTTTCAATAAGTTCTTGCCAATAACCTCTCCAAAAAATTAGGAACATAAATCCAGTCACACAGATTAAATGACCAAATAAGAACATCCAAGCCCAGGGAGATAAAGCATTAACACCAAAGGGGTTGTATACATTGGAGTAATAATTACTAGCAAAAAAAAACACTGCAATTAAAAGCAGTGTTTTTGATGAGAATTAGTTGTTAAAGCTAACCAAATTTTCCAGATGTGGAGGCTATTACAAAGGCACCAAAGGTTACAAAGTTTCCAACAGTGAAATGAGTGAGACCTACTAAACGAGCCTGGACAATTGATAGAGCGACTGGTTTGTCTCTCCATCCAATTAAATTGGCTATTGGAGTTCTTTGATGAGCCCAAACAAGAGTTTCAATAAGTTCTTGCCAATAACCTCTCCAAGAAATTAGGAACATAAATCCAGTCGCCCAGATTAAATGACCAAATAAGAACATCCAAGCCCAGGGAGATAAAGCATTAACACCAAAGGGGTTGTATCCATTAATAAGCTGAGAACTGTTAAGCCAAAGATAATCTCTAAACCATCCCATCAAATAGGTACCTGATTCATTAAATTGAGCAGTATTTCCCATCCAGATCGCTAAATGCTTCCAATGCCAATAGAAAGTAATCCAAGCAATAGTATTTAAAGCCCAGAACATTGCTAAGTAAGTAGCGTCCCAAGAAGAACTATCACAAGTACCTCCACGTCCAGGACCATCACAAGGGAAAGCAAATCCCAAGTCTTTTTTGTCTGGAATTAATTTTGTGCCTCTGGCGTCTAACGCTCCTTTTATCAGAATTAGTGCTGTTGTATGAAGTCCTAATGCAATTGCATGGTGAACAAGGAAATCTGCAGGACCAATAGGAAGGAAATTAGTTAAAGCATCTGGCCTATTAATCATATCCATCCAGTAATGATTTCCTGGCATAGAATTTGCAGCTATCGATGCTGAGCTTGATGCATTAGCTAATAATGCATCAATGCCATACATCATTTTTCCACTTGCAGCTTGAACAAATTGAGCAAAAACTGGTTCTATTAGGATTTGTTTCTCTGGATTTCCAAAAGCAACAACAACATCATTGTGAACGTAAATTCCAAGCGTATGAAAACCTAAAAGCATGCATACCCAACTTAGATGACTTATTAAGGCCTCTTTAGTACTTAGAATTTTTGCTAGAACATTATCTTTATTTAGTTCTGGATCATAATCTCGTACAAAGAATATAGCTCCATGTGAGAAAGCTCCAACCATCAGAAACATTGCTATGTATTGATGGTGTGTATATAGAGCTGATTGAGTTGTGTAATCTCGCGCGAGGAAAGCATATGAAGGAAGAGCTCCCATATGCTGTGCCACTAAACTACAAATTGCACCTAGAGAAGCAAGAGCAAGACCTAGCTGAAAATGTAGTGAGTTATTAACTGTCTCAAAAATGCCATTGTGATTTACACCAAAATAACTTTTATGAGGGTCTTTGGGATGACTAGTATTATGGGCCTCGGTAATTTCTTTTAGACTATGACCAATACCAAATGTAGTTCTATACATATGACCAGCAATTATCAATACAACTCCTATTGCTAAATGGTGGTGAGCAATATCTGTTAGCCAAAGGGATTCACTTTGAGGATGAAGTCCTCCTAGAAAAGTAAATATTGCAGTACCTGCTCCTTGAGAAGTTCCGAAAACTGCATCAAGTGAATCTGGGTTCTGAGCATAGGCTCCCCAGTTACCAGAGAAAAATGGTGTTAAACCTTCTGGATGAGGCATCACTTTTAACCAGTTATCCCAGCCAATATGCTGACCTCTTGATTCAGGTATTGCGACATGAACTAAGTGCCCAGTCCAAGCAATACTACTGAAGCCAAAAAGAACGGAAAGATGATGGTTTAGCTGAGATTCTGCATTTTTAAACCATGCTAAAGATGGTCTGTACTTAGGTTGTAGGTGAAGCCATCCAGCAAATAGCAACCAACAGACAAGAGTGTTTATAAATATTGCCCCTTGAAAAAGTTGCTCATTCGTTCTCATTCCGATTGTGTACCACCAGTGGTACAAACCTGAATAGGCAATGTTAACTGGTGAAGTAGCGCCTGCCTGAGTCAAGGCATCAGTTAGACCTTGCCCAAAATGAGGATCCCAAATTGCATGTGCAATTGGACGAGTATGAGTAGGATCTAGCACCCATTGCTCAAAGTTTCCTTGCCAAGCAATGTGGAAAAGATTCCCAGCCACCCAAAGGCCAATTATGGCTAGGTGACCAAAATGAGTAGAAAAGAGCTTTTGGTATAGCTGCTCTTCAGTCATACCATCATGACTTTCAAAATCATGAGCAGTAGCTATTCCGTACCAGATTCTTCTGGTTGTAGGGTCTTGAGCAAGACCCTTACTGAATGATGGAAATTTAGTTGCCATTTTTATTAAAAATCAGAAAGGGTCAGCCGAGGCCAATTAAGCGAGCATGGAAGAATGCCCAGGTTGTCGCAATACCTCCAAGAAGGAAATGAGCTACACCGACTGCACGACCTTGAGTAATTGATAAAGCTCTTGGCTGGATAGTTGGAGCCAAGTTCAGTTTATTGTGAGCCCAAATAATTGATTCAAATAATTCCTGCCAGTATCCACGACCACTAAATAAGAACATCAAGCTAAATGCCCATACAAAGTGAGCGGCTAAGAACATCAACCCATACATACTGATTGGTTGACCATAACTTGTTAGAACCTGTGATGACTGAGCCCAAAGGAAATCCCTAAGCCATCCATTAATGGTTATAGAACTTTGCGCAAAGTTTCCACCTGTAAGTCCCCATACATCACTTTGCATTTTCCATGAGAAGTGGAAAATAACAATTGATAATCCGTTATACATCCAGAATAATCCTAGGAAAACATGGTCCCAAGCTGAGACTTGGCATGTACCGCCCCTTCCAGGGCCATCACAAGGAAATCTAAATCCAAGATTGGCCTTATCAGGAATAAGCCTAGAGCTTCTTGCAAATAAAACGCCTTTTAGAAGAATTAGAAGTGTTACATGAATAGTAAAAGCATGAATATGGTGAATCATGAAATCTGCAGTTCCTAAGTTGATAGGTGCGATTCCAATTTTTCCGCCAACTTCACTTACAGAACCATTGAAAACTTCACTTACCAGACCTGGTTGAAGATTTACATTAAAACCATTAAGAGTGGTTGATCCTGCTGCGGAATGATGAATATTTTGGATCCATTGAGCAAAAACAGGTTGAAGCTGGATTCCTGTATCACTGAACATATCTGCAGGTCTTCCTAACGCTCTCATTACATCATTATGAATATATAAACCAAAGCTATGAAAACCTAGGAACATGCAAACCCAATTTAAATGACTGATTATTGCGTCTCTTGCTTTTAGGATTCTGTCTAAAACATTATCAATATGTGTTGCTGGGTCGTAATCCCTAATCATTGCAATAGCAGCATGAGCCGCGGCTCCCACAATAAATAGTCCTCCAATCCACATATGGTGAGTAAACAATCCAAGAACAGTTGGATAATCAGTTGATAAATATGGATATGGTGGCATCGCATACATGTGATGCGAAATGATAATGCTCAAAGAACCAACCATTGCAAGGTTGATTGCTAATTGAGCATGCCAACTATTTGCTAGTAATTCATAAATACCTTTATGTCCATTTGGAGCAGGGAAAAGGAGTGGGTCTCCAGTATGGTTATCAACTATTTCTTTAAGAGTATGACCAATCCCGAACATTGTTCTATAAATATGTCCTCCGAAAATAGCGAGTACTCCAAAAGCTAAATGATGATGAGAGATATCTGTCATCCATAGACTTCCAGTTACAGGATTTAATCCTCCTTTAAAGGTAAGGAAATCTGAAAATGCCCACCAATTTGCGCTGAATAGGTTTTCAACAGTTCTTCCGGCAAGACCAGGGAATATCTGACTTGCAATAGCTGGATTGCATAGCTCATTAGGTAAAGGCATGTCAGCAATAGATGCAATCGGAATACCATCTATAATTAATGGCTTACCCGCATCTATTGCATCCATTAATGCCGCAGTAGGAGCACCAATATGAATGCAATGACCAGCCCATGCAATTGAACCTAATCCAATTAGTCCAGCTTGATGATGGTTCAGCATCGATTCAAGATTTCTGAACCAGTCAAGCTTGGGAGCTGCTTTGTGATAGTGATAAATACCACCATGGAGCATTATTGCGGCCATGAGAAGAGCACCAATGGCAAGAGCCATTAATTCAGTCTCATTAGTGATTCCCCAACCTCTCCACATCTGGAATATTCCTGATGTGATTTGGATGCCATGATAGTTACCGCCTAAATCGGCGTTAAGCATTTCTTGCCCAACAATTGGCCAAACAACCTGAGCGCCTGGCTTAACATGGGTGGGATCAGCTAACCAGCCAGAATAATTGGAAAAGCGTGCCCCATGAAAGAAGGCAGCGCTCATCCAAATAAATATGACTGCTAAATGTCCAAAGTGAGCAGAAAAGATTTTTCTGCTGGTTTCTTGTAGATCTCCAACATGGGTTTGAAAATCATGCGCATCCGCATGAAGATTCCATATCCAAGTTGTAGTCTTTGGACCCTTTGCAAGAGTCTTGGACCAAAAACCAGGCTTATCAAGCTTGGAAAAATCTACAGGGATTGAATCAGTCTCGATTGGTTTATCGAGGATTGGTTCTTTTTTTTGTTCTCTTTCTGGTGGGCTAATTGTCATCGAGTGATTCCTTCAGGAATGTGATCGAGGTGGGGAAGGTGCTGATTTAGTGAGATCAGCACCTAATTCACCAATAAGTACATCTACCTTTGAGTATTTGTACTTGTCAGTAAAAGTGGGAAGAAGTCAAGACCTACCTTGAAAGTACAAGACTTCTTTAAAAGTGTTCAATTCTCATAATCATAAATGGCACACTCAGCTACTACGCTTACATGTAACAAATGTTCTACACTTTTCTTTTTGTCTTGATAAGGGTCTAATAGTGCTTGTGTAGAGAGAAGAATTTTCGAGACAAGAATCTAGTCAGAAAATTTATTTTCATCTAAATTTAAAAATTATAAAAACAATAATCTGCTAAGTACTAATAATTGCAATGCTTCTTCATTTTCATAAGTTTACTAATCTTTTGTTCTAATAAAACGGTAATTTAATGATAGTAATTCATTTCCTTTTTAATCCCTAATAAATTAAGAGTTTAGAACCTATGAATCAATTTTTTAATGTTTTTTATTTCTCAAAGCTTTATGGCACTATCTTTGATGAAATGGAATAGATGAAATCTATTGTCCTTAGTTCCTCTGGAAAATTCTATAAATAAAAGTCCAAAAACAATTGCTTTTGGATTGTCATTAAGCTCTTTGCCTTTACTTGAAAGGCTTAAAGCTAGGAATCATGTTGAACTAATCTTTATGTCCCATGCTTCTGCTGCCTCGCCAGAAGAAAAAGCTAAGGCTTTAAAGTATTCAACTCCATTAGATTTTTTAAAAGATTATTGGGAATCAAATAATAAATTAATTTTTATAGGGTCAATTTGTGCTGTCGTTAGATTGATTTCTCCGTTTATAAGCTCAAAAGAAAATGATCCAGCTGTTCTTGTTTTGGATGCTAATTCTTCTTATGTGACTTGCTTGCTAGGTGGTCATATATCAGGAGGAGATCAAATAACCATTGAACTGGCTTCTGATTTGGGAGGACAAGCTGTTTTGACAGGAGACTCAAAAGTAAAAGAAAGAATACCTTTGGATTGCTTTGGAGATTTATGGGGTTGGAAAAGAGGTGGAGATGTGGAAGGCTGGAGAAAGTTAATGATAGATCAATCAAGAGAAAGAAAAACAATTATCTTTCAATCAACTGGATTGAAATTATGGCAAGGTTTAAAATCTTGCTCTAATTATATTTTTAAAGATAAAAATGATGATGATCTTTCTTCTAATAATATTGACCTATATATAGGCCCTAAAGTAGGAAATACCTGTTCATGGCATCCTCCAACAATTTGGATTGGGATTGGTTGTGAAAGAAATACTAATAAAGAAATTATTCTAAGAGCAATAAAGGATTCTTTTTCAAGAAATGGTGTTTCAACTCTTTCTATTGCAGGTTTTGCATCAATAGATAAAAAAATTGATGAAGTGGGTTTGCTTGAGGTGACGAAAGAAAATGATTGGCCCATTATTTTTTACAGTCAATCAGATCTTGCGAAAGTAAATGTTCCAAATGCTTCTCAAGTAGTAATGGATGAGATGGGCACTGCATCAGTTGCAGAGGCAGCCGCAATTCTTAGCTCAGGCAAGGGTGGAAATTTGATTCAGGAAAAACAGATATTTCGCTCAAATGAAAATGAATCTGGCGCCGTAACAATTGCCTTGGCTGAGTCAAAAATAGCCTTTTCTCCTCAAAAAGGAGAATTGCATTTGGTCGGGAGTGGGCCTGGTCAAGTGGAAATGCTTACTTATGATTCCCGTTTTGCTTTGAGCAAATGTGTCATTTGGATAGGATATGGATCTTATTTAAATTATTTAGAGTCAATCCGAGGGAATCATCAAGTTCGAATTGATTCACAATTGACATTTGAAAAAGATAGATGTAGGGAGGCCTTATCTCTTGCAAAGCAGGGAGCCAGAGTCGCTCTTGTGTCCTCAGGAGATAGTGGAATTTATGGAATGGCGGGTCTTGCTTTGGAACTTTGGCTCAATCAAGAAGATGACTCAAGACCCTTTCTGCAAATCCATCCTGGAATTAGTTCTTTTCAGATGGCTGCTTCCAAAGTAGGAGCTCCTTTTATGCACGATTTTTGTTCGATCTCTCTTAGTGATCTTTTGACCCCATGGGAGACAATTGAAGAGAGAATAAAATGTGCTGCAAAGGGTGATTTTGTTCTCGCAATATTTAATCCAAGATCAATCAAACGTGATTGGCAACTGAATAAGGCTATTGAAATATTGCTTCAATTTCGCAAACCAAGTACCCCTGTTGCTGTAGCTAGACAACTTGCTAGGTCAGAAGAAAGTATTGAATTATATAATCTTGAGTCGTTACCTATTGATAAGGTTGATATGCTTACAATATTGGTTATAGGAAATAGTCAGAGCATAATAAAAAATGATAAATTCTTAACACCAAGAGGTTACTTTGCTCATTAAAAGTATCTATTTATTTATTTTGTCTTTAAAGAAAGAAAATTTAGTTTTTTAAATTCCCTTCAATTTTAATTTTAAAATTTAGGAAAGAATTCTCTTAATTCCCTCAATTCTTTCTAAAGTTAATAGGTTAGTAAAATAGCTTTGCTTAAACCCGATTGGTTACGTGTTAAGGCTCCTCAACAGGAAAGGATCGGCAAGGTTGCTGATTTATTAGTTGATTTGGAACTAAAGACCGTTTGTCAGGAGGCAAGCTGTCCAAATATTGGTGAGTGCTTTGCTGGGGGTACAGCTACTTTTCTAATTATGGGTCCTGCCTGTACTAGAAAATGTCCATATTGTGATATATCGTTTGATAATTCAAATAGGAGTCTAGATCCATCAGAACCTGATCGTCTTGGTGAAGCAGTATCCAGAATGGGTTTAGCTCATGTTGTTATAACTTCAGTTAATCGTGACGACTTAGATGATGGAGGTGCCAGTCAATTTTTGAAGTGTATTCAAGCTGTTAAAAAAAAATCTCCTTTTACATCTATTGAGGTTCTCATTCCTGACCTTTGCGGTAATTGGGATGCCTTAGAAATTATTTTAGATTCGGGTCCTAATGTTCTTAATCACAATATTGAGACTGTGCCAAGGTTATATCCAAGAGTAAGGCCTCAAGGTATATATACAAGATCTTTAGAATTATTAAAAAGAGTACGTGAAGGTTGGCCAAGAGTTTATACAAAATCAGGGTTAATGGCAGGTTTAGGTGAAACTAATGAAGAGATTTTGAATGTACTTTCAGATCTTAATTTTAATAAGGTTGATATAGTCACTATTGGTCAATATTTATCACCAGGTCCTAATCATTTACCTGTCAATAGATTTGTATCTCCTGATGAATTTGATAATTATCGTAAGGAGGGGGAGGATAAATTAGGATTTTTGCAGGTAATTAGTTCACCTTTAACTAGGAGTAGTTATCATGCTGGAGAAGTTCAAAAATTAATGATTTCTCATCCAAGATGATTCAAAAGTTTAATTTAAAGTTTTTGAATACTGGTATCCATTCGTGAAGTTCCCATTTCACTAATTTATTTATAATCATAGGATCATTTAATATGATATGTTTTGCAGCTAAATAATTCTTAGCTTCAATAATCAAAAGCCCTCCTCCACCTGGAATTCTTTGTTCATTTGTTAAATAGCCGCTTATAATCAATTCTCCTGATTGGATAAGACTTTCTACCCAGTTTTTATGCATTAATAAGAATAGTTTTCTTTCTTCATTCGATAGTTTTTTTGTATTATCAGTAAACTTCTCAGTTTTAATAAAAAAAGGCATTTTATAAGTGTGCTTTTTCTAAAATATCTTTAATGCCTAATTTATTTTTCTCACTGGGAGGCACTATTAGTTTGAACAATTTCTTCCAATTGGACCAATCTGAAATTATATTTTTAGCCTTCTGACTATTTGTAAGAAGTATATGTTCTTGTATTAATTCTTGGAGTATTTTTTCTTGCCGCAATGTTGTTATAGAATGCACTTCAACAATCTCTTTATTCATTTTCAAATCAATTGTATTTGTTTCATCAAGAATAAAAGCAATTCCACCTGTCATTCCTGCACCAATATTGCGTCCGGTTTTTCCTAATACAACTATTACTCCGCCAGTCATATATTCGCAGCAATGATCTCCTGCTCCTTCTATAACAGCATTTGCTCCGCTATTTCGAACTGCAAAACGTTCTCCAGCAATACCAAGTGCAAATAATCTTCCACCGGTTGCACCATAAAGACAGGTATTCCCAAGTATTACTTGATTCGATGAGTTGTCATTAATTATTGGAGGAATAATTGTTATTGAACCACCGTTTATTCCTTTGCCAACATAGTCATTAGCTTCTCCAACTAACAAAACATTCATGCCATCTAAGAGAAATGCACCAAAGCTCTGACCCGCTGAGCCATTGAAAGTTAAGTCAAGCTTGCCTTTAAAACCTTTATTCCCATACCTTTTTGCTATTTCTCCAGATATCCGAGCACATACACTTCTGTCAGTATTAACAATTGAAATTTTCTTAGTTAAATTACCTTGTGTTTCTATTGCCTTTAAAAGTGAGCCATTATTAAGAAGATGATTTTCTAATACATCGCCATTTTCATGAGCTTGAAGGTCATGGTCTAACCAAGAACGATCTAAAGGATTAGGTACAGGTTTAAGAAGGCTGGAAAGATCAATTTTTGTTGTTTTAGCAAGATCTATTTCTCTAGCTATTAAAAGATCTGTTCTTCCAATAAGATCTTTCATCTTTGAGACACCTACGATACTCATTAATTGTCTAATTTCCTCAGCTATGAATATAAAAAAGTTAACAACATGCTCTGGTAAGCCAGGAAATCTTTTCCTTAAACCTTCTTGTTGAGTGGCTATTCCTACTGGACATTTATTGGTATGGCAAATCCTAGCCATGATGCAACCTTCAGCAATCATTGCGACAGTTCCAAATCCATATTCTTCGGCTCCTAGTAAAGCAGCAATTAAAACATCCCAACCCGTTTTCAATCCTCCATCCGCTCTCAATAAGACCCTGTCTCGAAGTCCATTTTCTATAAGCGAATGATGCACCTCAGTCAGACCTAGTTCCCATGGAAGACCAGCATGTTTTATCGAACTCAGTGGAGATGCTCCAGTGCCGCCATCATGTCCAGATATTTGAATTACATCAGCGTTGGCTTTAGCAACTCCACCTGCAATTGTGCCGATACCTATTTCGGCAACTAACTTCACACTTACTTTTGCATTGCGATTTATCTGATGTAAGTCATGAATTAATTGCGCTAAATCTTCAATTGAGTAGATGTCGTGATGAGGAGGGGGAGAGATAAGAGCCACTCCAGGCTTACTGTTACGTAGTTTTGCTATGTATTCATCAACTTTTGGCCCTGGGAGTTGCCCTCCCTCTCCAGGCTTCGCTCCTTGAGCAACTTTAATTTCTAATTGTTTGCCACTTGTTAAATATTCTGGAGTAACACCAAAGCGACCTGAGGCAATCTGTTTGATTGCGGAACAAGCTGTATCTCCGTTTTTAAGACCTTTAATATTTGGTAGGGTTTTTGAGGTCTCATTGGAATCAACATCCTGAAGAATTTTGAATCTGGCGGGATCTTCTCCTCCCTCTCCGCTATTACTTTTACCGCCAATTCTGTTCATAGCTATTGCAAGAACTTCATGTGCCTCTCTTGATAAGGCTCCTAGACTCATTCCACCAGTGCAGAATCTTTGACAAATGCTTTCAACACTTTCTATTTGATCAAGAGGTATTGGATTCTCTGCTTTTTTAAATGAAATTAGGTCTCGTAAAGTAGTGGCAGGTCGACTTTCTAGAAGTTTCTGATAGGTGTTGAAGTGGTCATAATCTGGTCCCGCTTTAACAGCGGAATGAAGAATCTTAGACATCTCTGGATTATTTAAATGAAATTCACCACTATTTCGATATTGAACAAAGCCTAAAAAATCAAGTTTTTTCTGATCTAATTCTGGGAAGGCTTTTGAATGGAAAAAATGTGTTTCAATTGATAATTCTCTAAGGCTTAGGCCGGCTATGCGGCTTGTGGTGCCTTTGAAAGCTAAATTAATTATGTCTGCACCAATTCCTACTGCTTCAAATATTTGCGCACCATGATAACTTGATAAAACAGATATGCCAATTTTCGATAATATTTTTCTTAACCCATCTTCCATTGCTTTTTTTAGATTGGCTTGAGCATCTTCTATTGATAAATTCGACAATTTACCATCAGAAATAAGTTTCTGAGTTTTAGGTAAATGCCACCAATGTCGAGTTGTTTCCAGGGCCATCCATGGGCAAATAGCGCTAGCACCATATCCAATAAGACATGCAATATGATGGGTGCTCCAGCATTGTGCTGTATCAATAATTATAGAAGTTTTTAGCCTTAAACCTTTATTTAATAAGTGATGATGAATAGCACCAACGGCAAGAAGAGGCGGGATATAAGTCTGATCTTTATTAATATCTCTATCTGAAAGTATTAAGATTTTTATGCCTTCATTAACTAATTTAGCGGCCTGCTCGCATAATATTTTAAGAGACTTTTCTAGTCTGTCATTATTAGTATTGATAGGTATTAAAATAGATATTTTTTGCGAATTAAGGCCAAGTTTGCTTATAGATTCTAATTCATTCTCATTTAATACAGGAGATTTAATATGGATTAAATTAGCTGCATCTGCACTAGGTATCAATGCTCCTTTTCTACCCCCAAGATACATTTCTAAACTTGTAACTAACTTTTCTCTAAGAGGATCAATTGGAGGGTTGGTAACTTGTGCAAATCTCTGTTTGAAGTAATCATATAAAATATGCGATTTATTTGAAAGGATTGCTAATGGAATATCATCTCCCATGCAATATGTTGGTTCTTTAGCAGTGCCAGCCATGCTGTTAATAATGTAATCAAAATCTTCAGAAGTAAAACCAAATGATATTTGTTTTTGAAGTAAGTCAGTTTTATCTATTTGAGTATCTTTCTTCCATTCCTTGTTATTTAAGCTTATACGATTAGCTTTTAACCAATCTAAATAAGGATATCTATTTGCAGTTTCTTCTTTTATATCCCAGTTTCTTAAGATGCGATTATTCTCTAAGTCAACTGCAAGCATTTGTCCAGGTCCTAGTCGACCTTTTTCTTTGATTTGATTTTCTTCTAAATCAACAACCCCAGTTTCAGAACCCATAACAACATATCCATCATTAGTAATGCAGAAGCGAGCAGGCCTTAAACCATTTCTATCTAAAGTAGCTCCAATATTTTTTCCATCGGTAAAGACAATTAATGCTGGACCATCCCAAGGTTCTTGAGTTCCTGCAGAATATTCATAAAAAGCAGTAATTTCAGGTTTATTAATTAATGCAGGCTGGTCTCTAAAAGCTTCAGGTATAAGTGTTAAAAGGCTATCTGTTATAGGCCTCCCACTTCGAACGAGAAGTTCTAATGTTGCATCAAGATTGGCAGAGTCACTACATGAGCTATTTACAATAGGCTTGATATCACTTGCCTTTTCTTTCCAGGCTAAATCTATGGTGCTTTCGGTTGCTTTTGCCCAATTTAAATTGCCTAGAAGGGTATTTATTTCACCATTGTGACCTAGCATCCTCATTGGTTGTGCTAAAGGCCATCTTGGTAATGTATTGGTGCTAAATCTTCTATGATAAACCGCATAAGAAACTTCAAATCTTTCATCCCTTAAGTCTTTATAAAAAGGAGCTAGGATTTCTGACCTGACCATTCCTTTATATACAATAGTTTTACTACTTAAGGAGCAAATATATAAACCTAGTTTGTCTTTTTGTAATTCAATTTGTGCTCTATTTGAAATCTTTTGCTTCAATCTGAAGAGTAATGATTCTAAATTAATTTGTTCTTTATCAGTATTAACTAACCATTGAGTTATGAAAGGTGCATTTTCTCTGGCTAAGGGTCCCAATACTTCTTGATTTATAGGAACATCTCTCCATCCCTTTGAATTTAAACCTAAGGATTTTGCCTCTTCTTCACACAACTTCTTAGCAATTTCCCTGGAATCAATATCTTGAGGCAGGAAAATCATTCCTATGCCTTTTGATTGTGCTTCGCAATCTTGAGCGGTCTTCCAAACTTTTTGTAAGTAAGACCAGGGTATTTCACACAAAATCCCTGCGCCATCACCAGAGTCACTATCTCCACCACATCCACCCCTGTGCTCCATACAGTTTAGGGCACGTAATGCTTGTGCTAAAACCCAGTTATTTCGTTTCCCTTCCAGATGCGCAATAAAACCAACTCCACAAGAATCTTTCTCTCCAGAAAAGGAATCTGGATAAGTTGTATCACAATAAGGCCAGTTTGAACCA
Source organism: Prochlorococcus sp. AG-315-B03 (assembly GCA_003283745.1). GTDB lineage: Bacteria > Cyanobacteriota > Cyanobacteriia > PCC-6307 > Cyanobiaceae > Prochlorococcus_B. The sequence goes on from QBWA01000014.1 coordinate 23,700, forward strand.
GGATTTTGGTGCATGTTTTTAACGAACTATTTCCGTGACCATTTGCTTTGAGAAAGCATTACGAAGGTTGTTGAGGTTTTAACTTGTGAGGTCTCTTAAGATCGAATTGTTAGCTTAAGAGTCTCATCTTATACAATCATGTCGAATATGTAGTTCAGTATTCGATACTTTTTCAAAAAACTAGTGCTTGTGTTTTTTCGCTGATTAAAATCGGTTATTAATTGCATAAATTTATGAATTTGGGTTGTTGAAAGAGTAATCTGGACAATTGTTGAATCTGGTCGGAAGACGGCCAAATATTATTTTAATGCCAACCATTCAACAGTTGATAAGAACTGAGCGAAAGACT
>QBWA01000015.1 GCA_003283745.1 Prochlorococcus sp. AG-315-B03
TTTTAACTCGAAGTTTGCTTGTTCTATTTGATTGGTGCACTTGATAATACATTCTTTAGAAACAGAATTTTGGAACTTCTGTTTATTAATTATTTGCTTCATGAACTCTTTGGTATTGGTTCAATTTGGCTATCTTATGCCTTATTTCTGATTTATGTACTCCTTCTTCATTGTCTTAAGGTAGTGTAGGTAAGTATAAGACGATCCTCATTAGCCTCTGTGGCAAATACCAACTCAGCAAAAAAGCGGATTCAAGTAGCTGAACGCAACCGCATCCAAAACAAAACTTATAAGTCAACAGTTCGTACATTGATTAAGAATTGTTTTACGGCTTCTGAAAAATTTGAAAAAGAACCCGGTGAAGAGGCGAAAGCTGATCTTCAAAAAACATTTAATTTTGCTTTTAGTAAAATTGATAAAGCAGTGAAAAAAGGCGTTTTACATAGAAATGCAGGAGCTAATCAAAAATCTCGACTTAGTACTGTGCTTAAGAAGGCAACCAAAGAGACTAATTGAACTTCAATAATTTAAAATTCTTATAGTAAAATAGTAGTGTTTTAATTCACTTGACTGATTTAATACCTCTTATAGACAGTCATTGTCATATTGTATTTTCTACTTTTGAGAAGGATAGAGAAGAAGTAGCTTTAAGGTGGAGAAATGCAGGAGTTAAAAGCCTTTTACATGCTTGTGTGGAACCATCTGAAATTCCAGCTATTAAATTGTTAGCTGATAAATTTAAGGAATTAAGATATTCAGTTGGTGTTCATCCTTTAGATATTCAGTACTGGAATTCTCAAACTCTGGACATTTTAAGAATGGCAGCTCTTGATGATTACAGAGTTGTTGCAATCGGAGAACTAGGCCTTGACCTTTTTAAAGCGAAAAATTTAAATGACCAACTATCAGTTTTGTTGCCTCAGCTTAAATTAGCTAATGATTTAGATCTTCCTGTAATCGTCCACTGTAGAGATGCAGCAAATGAAATGTTAGAAGTTTTTAATAACCTAAGTTCTGAGGGCGCTTGTCCAAAAGGTGTGATGCATTGCTGGAGTGGTAACACAAATGAAATGAGAAGTTTTTTGGATCTTGGCTTTTATATAAGTTTTAGTGGGAATATTACTTTTTCAAAATCAAAAGACATACATGAATGCGCTAAAGAAGTCCCCTCAAATAGATTTCTCGTTGAGACCGACAGCCCTTTTCTTTCCCCTGTACCTAATAGAGGCAAGAGAAATGAACCCTCCTATGTGAAATTTGTAGCAGAAAAAATAGCAGACCTTAGAGGTGAGAACTTCTCTGTTGTGGCTCAACGAAGCACCTCAAATGCAAGAAGATTGTTTGGGTTGCCTTAAATATTGACATTTTCTCTAGTTTAATATCTATTTTAAGTGTACAATTAATCTTTGTCGTGGTTTAGTGTTGGGATCTGCGCTAAACCCTTGCAAAGCCTAGTTAATCAAGTTCTTTTTGATTCAATTCAACTAAATCTTATTTAAGGTTTGTTAGTTGAATTGTTTTTAGCGATTCTTTTTAACTTTTAGGTTAACGCAAAAACCCATCCCAGCCCTCTAAATATAAACTTAGGTTTCGAATGAGCAGAAGCGCGATTCAGGTAGCCAAATCAGCTACATATCTGCCTGATTTGGTTGAGGTTCAAAGATCAAGTTTTAAATGGTTTTTGGAAAAAGGGTTAATAGAAGAATTAGATAATTTTTCTCCTATTACGGATTATACAGGTAAATTAGAATTACATTTTGTAGGAGCAGAATATAGACTAAAGCGTCCTAGGCATGATGTTGAAGAAGCGAAAAGAAGAGATGCTACTTTTGCGTCTCAAATGTATGTTACTTGTCGATTAATTAATAAAGAGACAGGTGAAATTAAAGAACAAGAAGTCTTCATAGGTGAACTACCATTAATGACAGAAAGGGGAACCTTTATCATTAATGGTGCTGAAAGAGTAATAGTTAATCAGATCGTAAGAAGTCCTGGAGTTTATTTCAAAGATGAGCAGGATAAAAATGGTCGCAGAACTTACAACGCAAGTGTTATTCCTAATCGTGGAGCATGGTTGAAATTTGAGACTGATAAAAATGACTTGCTACATGTTCGTGTAGATAAAACAAGAAAAATTAATGCTCATGTTCTAATGAGGGCAATGGGTTTATCAGATAATGATGTAATAGATAAACTACGTCATCCTGAGTTTTATCAAAAATCAATTGATTCAGCTAATGAGGAAGGTATTAGCTCTGAAGATCAGGCTTTATTGGAACTTTATAAAAAATTAAGACCAGGGGAGCCTCCATCAGTCAGTGGAGGGCAACAATTACTGCAAACAAGATTTTTTGATCCAAAACGTTATGATTTAGGAAGAGTAGGAAGATATAAAATAAATAAGAAATTACGTTTAACTATACCCGACAATTTAAGAACACTTACACACGAAGATGTTCTATCTACTCTTGATTATCTGATTAATTTAGAATTAGATGTGGGTGGTGCGACTTTGGATGATATTGATCATTTAGGCAATAGAAGAGTTAGATCCGTTGGAGAACTTCTGCAAAATCAAGTACGTGTTGGTTTGAATAGGCTTGAAAGGATAATTAAAGAGAGAATGACTGTTGGAGAAACCGATTCTCTTACTCCAGCACAATTGGTTAATCCCAAGCCTTTGGTTGCAGCAATTAAAGAATTTTTTGGTTCAAGTCAATTAAGTCAATTTATGGATCAAACAAATCCATTAGCTGAATTAACACACAAAAGACGTATTTCGGCTTTAGGACCAGGTGGACTTACTCGTGAAAGAGCAGGCTTTGCCGTTAGAGACATCCACCCATCTCATTACGGAAGGCTTTGTCCAATTGAAACGCCTGAAGGCCCTAATGCCGGTCTGATCAATTCATTGGCTACTCATGCCAGAGTCAATCAATATGGTTTTATTGAAACACCCTTTTGGAAGGTAGAGGACGGTCGAGTAATTAAAGAAGGTGACCCTATTTATTTATCTGCAGATTTGGAGGATGAATGTAGGGTAGCTCCTGGTGATGTTGCTACTGATAAAGAAGGAAAAATATTGTCTGAACTTATACCTGTTAGGTATCGACAAGATTTTGAAACTGTTCCACCTGCACAAGTTGATTACGTTCAATTATCGCCAGTTCAGGTTATTTCTGTAGCAGCATCGTTAATTCCATTTTTGGAGCATGACGATGCTAATAGAGCTTTGATGGGCTCAAATATGCAAAGGCAAGCAGTTCCCCTTTTGCGTCCAGAACGCCCTCTTGTTGGAACTGGTTTAGAGACTCAAGTCGCAAGAGACTCTGGAATGGTTCCAATATCAAAAGTGAACGGAACAGTTTCGTATGTAGACGCTAATGCAATCATAGTTACTGATGATGAAGGTAATGATCACGCCCATTATTTGCAGAAATATCAACGATCAAATCAAGATACTTGCTTGAATCAAAGGCCTATAGTTTTTAATGGTGACTCAGTTATTGTTGGCCAAGTATTGGCTGATGGATCAGCATGTGAAGGAGGCGAAATAGCTCTTGGCCAAAATGTTTTAATTGCTTATATGCCATGGGAGGGTTACAACTATGAAGATGCTATTCTCGTTAGTGAAAGATTAGTAAAAGATGACCTTTATACTTCAGTCCATATAGAAAAATACGAAATTGAAGCGAGACAAACCAAGTTAGGACCTGAGGAAATTACAAGAGAAATTCCAAATGTCTCCGAAGAAAATTTGGGTAATTTGGATGAAATGGGAATTATTAGAATTGGAGCTTATGTAGAGAGTGGAGATATTCTTGTCGGCAAAGTAACTCCAAAAGGAGAATCAGATCAACCACCAGAAGAAAAACTTTTAAGAGCTATTTTCGGAGAGAAAGCAAGAGATGTTAGAGATAATTCTCTTCGAGTTCCTTCGACAGAAAGAGGACGTGTAGTTGATGTCAGGATTTATACTAGAGAACAAGGTGATGAACTGCCACCAGGTGCAAACATGGTAGTTCGAGTGTATGTCGCGCAAAGAAGAAAGATTCAAGTTGGAGACAAAATGGCTGGCCGTCATGGGAATAAAGGAATTATTAGTCGAATACTTCCAAGAGAAGATATGCCTTACCTTCCTGATGGAACTCCAGTAGACATATGCCTAAACCCTCTTGGTGTACCAAGTAGAATGAATGTAGGGCAAGTCTTTGAACTCCTTATGGGTTGGGCTGCCGCAAACTTGGATTGTCGAGTTAAAGTTGTACCTTTTGATGAGATGTATGGACCTGAGATGTCTAATCAGACAGTTCAAGCTTATTTAAAAGAAGCTGCTAATCAGCCAGGTAAATCATGGGTCTATAACGCAGACAACCCAGGGAAGTTACTTCTTACAGATGGCCGAAGTGGAGAACCTTTTGATCAACCTGTTGCTGTTGGTTATGCCCACTTCCTTAAGCTTGTACATTTAGTAGACGATAAGATTCATGCACGATCGACAGGACCTTATTCGTTAGTGACACAACAACCTTTAGGTGGAAAGGCTCAGCAAGGAGGACAGCGATTGGGCGAGATGGAAGTATGGGCTCTCGAAGCTTACGGTGCTGCATATACTTTGCAAGAACTTTTAACTGTTAAATCGGATGATATGCAAGGCCGTAACGAAGCTCTTAACTCGATTGTAAAAGGTAAGCCAATTCCGAGACCTGGTACCCCTGAATCTTTTAAGGTTCTAATGAGAGAACTTCAGTCACTTGGATTAGATATTGGTGTCTATACAGATGATGGAAAAGAGGTTGATCTAATGCAAGATGTGAATCCGCGAAGAAGTACACCAAGTAGACCTACTTATGAATCGTTGGGGGCTTCAGAGTACGAAGAGTAATTAACTCAGTACGAAAAACATTTATTTCAACACTTTATTTATCAATGACTAACAGCAATTTACGAACAGAGAATCATTTCGATTACGTCAAAATCAAAATAGCTTCTCCTCAAAGGGTTATGGAGTGGGGGCAAAGAACATTACCTAATGGACAAGTTGTAGGTGAAGTCACGAAGCCTGAGACGATTAATTATCGTACTCTCAAACCTGAGATGGATGGATTGTTTTGTGAAAAGATTTTCGGTCCATCTAAAGACTGGGAATGTCATTGTGGGAAATATAAGAGAGTCAGGCATCGTGGAATTGTTTGTGAAAGATGTGGTGTTGAAGTCACAGAAAGCCGCGTTAGACGTCATAGAATGGGCTTTATAAAGTTAGCTGCTCCTGTATCTCATGTTTGGTATTTAAAAGGTATTCCAAGTTATGTCGCAATCTTGTTAGACATGCCTTTGAGGGATGTCGAGCAAATTGTATATTTTAATTGTTATGTTGTATTAGATATAGGTGATAGTAAAGATTTAAAGTACAAGCAATTGCTCACTGAAGACGAATGGTTGGAAATAGAGGATGAAATTTATGCTGAGGATTCAACCATAGAAAATGAACCTATTGTTGGTATAGGAGCAGAGGCATTAAAACAATTACTAGAAGATTTAAACCTTAAGGAAGTAGCAGAGCAATTAAGAGAAGATGTTTCAACTAGTAAAGGTCAAAAAAGAGCCAAGTTAATTAAAAGATTAAGAGTCATAGATAATTTTATTGCTACTGGTGCAAGCCCTGAATGGATGGTCTTAGATGCAATTCCTGTAATACCTCCTGACTTGAGACCTATGGTTCAGTTGGATGGCGGTAGATTCGCAACATCAGATTTGAATGATTTATATAGAAGAGTAATCAATAGGAACAATCGACTTGCGCGCCTTCAAGAAATATTAGCTCCAGAGATAATTGTAAGGAACGAAAAAAGAATGTTACAAGAGGCTGTAGATGCACTTATCGATAATGGAAGAAGAGGAAGAACCGTTGTTGGTGCAAATAATCGACCTCTTAAATCACTAAGCGATATTATTGAAGGAAAGCAAGGTCGATTCAGACAGAATTTGCTTGGTAAGAGAGTTGACTATTCAGGTCGTTCAGTAATAGTCGTTGGTCCTAAATTAAAAATGCACCAATGTGGTTTACCAAAAGAAATGGCAATAGAGCTTTTTCAACCTTTTGTCATTCACAGATTGATTCGTCAGAACATTGTTAATAACATTAAGGCCGCAAAGAAATTGATACAAAGGGCTGATGATGAAGTTATGCAAGTTTTGCAAGAAGTAATAGAAGGTCATCCAATTCTTCTTAACCGTGCTCCTACTTTGCACCGCTTAGGTATTCAAGCTTTCGAGCCTAAACTAGTTGCTGGTCGCGCTATTCAGTTACATCCATTAGTTTGTCCAGCGTTTAATGCTGATTTTGATGGCGATCAAATGGCAGTTCATGTTCCATTAGCTATTGAGGCTCAAACAGAGGCAAGAATGTTGATGCTGGCAAGTAATAACATTCTTTCTCCTGCTACTGGCGACCCTATTGTTACACCATCCCAGGATATGGTTTTAGGTTCTTATTACCTCACTGCAATTCAGCCTGAAGCAACTCAACCAAAGTTTGGAGACTATGGGCAAACTTATGCATCACTTGTGGATGTTATCCATGCGTTTGAAGATAAAAGAATCAATCTTCATGACTGGGTTTGGGTGCGTTTCTTAGGTGAAGTTGATGATGAAGATGAACTTGATAAACCTAGAAAAATAGAGGTCTTGGGAGATGGCACTCGAATAGAAGATTGGACTTATCGACGTGATCGATTAGATAAGGATGGAGGTTTATTAAGCCGTTATATCCTGACGACGGTTGGTCGTGTCGTAATGAATAACACTATTATTGATGCAGTAGCTGTTACTTAAATAATCTCGAAAATATTTACTTTCCCTTCATTTATTAGTTTTTCGTCATGACTTCTTCCTCTCCTAAAGCCCGTAAATCCGCTACAAAATCAAAAACAAAAAGAGGTTCAAAAGCTAAAAAAGCAGCAGCTTTGAAAGCTATTCAAAAACTTTCAAAAACACCTCCACCCTTTAAAAATAAAGTAATAGATAAGAAAGCTTTAAAAAACTTAGTTGCTTGGGCATATAAAAATCATGGAACAGCAGCAACAGCTGCTATGGCCGATAACTTGAAAGATCTTGGTTTTAGATATGCAACCCAAGCAGCCGTCTCAATATCTGTCGATGATTTAAAAGTTCCTAAAGCTAAGCAAGATTTACTTGGACAGGCTGAAGAGCAAATTACAGCTACAGAAGAATGTTATAGATTAGGAGAAATCACTGAAGTGGAAAGGCATACAAAAGTTATAGATACTTGGACGGAGACTAATGAAAGATTGGTAGATGCAGTTAAAAAGAATTTCAATCAAAATGATCCCCTTAATTCTGTATGGATGATGGCCAACTCGGGGGCGAGGGGAAATATGTCTCAGGTTCGCCAACTAGTTGGAATGAGAGGACTCATGGCAAACCCTCAAGGTGAGATAATCGATTTGCCAATTAGAACTAATTTTCGTGAAGGATTAACAGTTACTGAATATGTGATCTCTTCTTATGGTGCTCGAAAAGGTCTTGTCGATACTGCATTGAGAACTGCTGATTCTGGATATCTAACTAGACGTTTAGTTGATGTTGCTCAGGATGTCATTGTTAGAGAAGAGGATTGTGGAACGACAAGAGCAATTTTAATAAGAGCGGAAGATGGAAAATATGGAAGCAGGGTTGTTGGACGTCTGACATCCGAACAAGTACTAACTGAAGACGGTCAGACTTTGGCAGAGCGTGATACTCCTATTGACCCTCAACTTTCAAAGAAATTTGAACAAGCTGGCATTAAGGGTGTAATGGTAAGGTCTCCTTTGACTTGTGAGGCGACCAGATCAGTATGTAGAAAGTGCTATGGATGGGCTCTTGCTCATAATCAATTAGTTGACTTAGGAGAGGCAGTTGGCATTGTTGCTGCTCAATCTATTGGTGAGCCTGGTACTCAATTAACAATGAGAACTTTCCATACGGGTGGAGTGTCAACGGCTGAGACTGGTGTTGTTCGCTCTATCGTTTCAGGGAAAGTTGAATTTGGCCCAAAGGCTCGTGTAAGAGGTTATAGGACTCCTCATGGTGTTGAGGCTCAACAAGCAGAAGTTGATTTCACCTTAAGTATTCTATCTTCAGTTACTGGCAAAACTCAGAAAATAGATATTACTAATGGATCACTATTATTTGTTGATAATGGGCAAGTGATTGACTCTGATATAGTTGTTGCTCAGATTACTAGTGGAGCTGTTCAGAAAAGTGTTGAGAAGGCAACTAAAGATGTGATTTGTGATTTGGCTGGACAGGTTAAATATGAAACTATTATTCAGCCCAAGGAAGTCACAGACAGGCAGGGTAACGTAACATTGAAAGCACAACGTCTTGGTAGGCTTTGGGTGCTTGCTGGAGATGTATATAACTTACCTCCCAATGCTAAACCTGTTTTAGCAGGAAATTTACCAGTCAAAAAAGGACAAGTTTTAGCTGAAGCAAGTCAGTCAAGTGAATATGGTGGAGAAGTTAGGCTTCGAGATTCTATTGGTGATTCTAGAGAAGTGCAGATAGTAACAACATCAATGGTTCTAAAAGATTTTAAATTACTTGAAGAAACAACTCATTCAGGAGAGATATGGCATCTTGAAGCCAAAGACGATACTCGCTATCGATTAAATACTATTCCGGGAAGTAAAATAGGAAATAATGAAGTAATAGCAGAGTTATCAGATGATCGCTTTAAGACCGAAACGGGAGGGCTTGTAAAATATGCTCCTGGCTTGACTGTCAAAAAAGCACGCTCTGCAAAAAATGGATTTGAAGTTAGTAAAGGAGGGACTCTATTATGGATTCCTCAAGAGACACATGAAATCAATAAAGATATATCATTGTTAATGATTAAAGATCGACAATGGATTGAGGCAGGGACTGAAGTTGTGAAGGATATATTTAGTCAGACGGCCGGGATAGTTACAGTTACTCAAAAAAATGATATTTTAAGGGAAATTATTGTTAGAAGCGGTACTTTTAAACTCTGCAAAGAGAGCAAAGCATTGGATAGGTTTGAAGGTGACGGTCAAATAGTTAATCCAGGAGAAACAATCGCGAAAGGTATTAAAACTGATTCAATGGTAATGGTTCAATCAGTTGAAACACCTGATGGTAAGGGACTATTGCTTAGACCAATTGAGGAATACACAATTCCTGATGAGGCTCAGCTGCCTGAACTTGATCATGTTAACCAGCCAAATGGTCCATCTTTGGGAATTAAAGCATCTCAGAGACTTACCTTTAAAGATGGTGAGTTGATTAAATCTGTTGAAGGTGTTGAGTTGTTGAAAACTCAATTGATGCTTGAGACGTTCCAAACTACACCCCAAATGACAGTAGACGTAGAAACTATTAAAGATTCAAAAGAAACTACTATTGATCGTCTTAAATTAGTGATACTTGAGAGTATATTAGTTCGTAGAGATACCACCTCTGATTCAAGTCATGGTTCAACTCATACTGAATTGCAGATTAAGAATTCACAAATGGTTGCAGCAGGAGATGTTATTTCAACAACACAAATTTTATGTAAGCACGAAGGAGTTATTCAACTTCCTAGCTCGATAGATGGTGAGCCTATACGTAGACTTATTGTTGAAAGAGAGGAAGATACAATTAAAATAGATTATAAAGGCTCCCCTCTCCTAAAGGTAGGTCAAAGAGTAGTTGATGGAGATTTAGTTACTAAAGATAAACCAATTGGTTCTTGTGGAGAAGTTGAGAGCCTAGAAGGAGAAACACTTAAACTTCGTCTTGGCAGGCCTTATATGGTTTCACCTGACTCAGTGCTTCACGTGCGTGATGGCGACTTAGTACAGAGAGGAGATGGCTTGGCTTTATTAGTTTTTGAAAGACAAAAAACAGGAGACATTGTTCAGGGATTACCAAGAATTGAAGAATTACTTGAAGCACGTAGACCTCGAGATTCTGCTATTTTGTGTAAAAAATCTGGAACGGTGGATATAAAAAAAGAAGACGATGATGAGTCAGTTGTCGTTACTGTTATTCAGAGTGATGACTCGATTTCTGAGTACCCCATTCTTCTTGGACGTAATGTAATGGTAAGTAATAGTCAACAGGTTGCCGCTGGAGAATCTTTGACTGATGGCCCGATCAATCCTCATGAGCTTTTGGAATGTTTCTTTATAGATTTGCGTGATAGAAAGCCATTAATGGATGCGGCCCAAGAAGCTATCGCTAAACTTCAACACAGAATGGTAAGTGAAGTTCAAAACGTTTATAAATCTCAAGGCGTTTCTATTGATGATAAACATATTGAGGTGATTGTTCGTCAGATGACCAGCAAAGTGCGTATTGAAGATGCTGGCGATACAACATTTTTGCCAGGTGAATTGATTGAACTAAGACAAGTTGAGGATACTAATCAAGCCATATCAATAACCGGAGGAGCCCCTTCTGAATTTACTCCTGTTCTGCTTGGTATTACCAAGGCATCTCTTAATACTGATAGCTTTATCTCTGCTGCTTCTTTCCAAGAAACCACAAGAGTTTTGACAGAGGCTGCAATTGAGGGTAAGTCAGATTGGCTTAGGGGGCTTAAAGAAAATGTTATTATTGGCCGTCTAATTCCTGCAGGGACTGGCTTTAGTGGATTCGTAGAGGAATTAAGTGATGAGGCCGGCCCTCATCCAGATATTTTGGCTGAAGATCCCGCTGGCTATCGACGAATACAAAATCTTCGTCCTGATTACACTGTAGATATGCCATCTTCTCCAGTAGTTAAGAATACTTCAGTTTTGGATGATCCTAGTGCTGAAGATCTTGAGGCAACTAGAAGTAGACATGGTATTGATCCGACGAAAAGTAATTTTGCTGCATTTACAAGGCCCTCAGGAGATGATGATTCTCCAGTGGATCAAATGCCGGATCCCGCTGCATTAGAGGGACTTCAAGAGGAAGGTTTGCTTTCTGATGAATAAAGTAAGTTTCACTAATTCATTTTTGATTTTCTAATTATTAGTTTGCCCACTTAAAAAACTTTCGATGATTGATCCCCCTGTTGTTCCAAAGCGTAAAGTACCTCGCTATGGGTTTCATACTCATACTGAACGCGTTAATGGACGTTGGGCAATGATTGGTTTTATTGCCTTAGTTCTATTGGAATTGAAACTGGGGCATGGTGTGATTGTTTGGTGATTAAAGTACCTCAGGTCTATCATCCTAAATTTTTACTTGGCTTAGGCTCACATGAACTTGAAGAATTTGCTGAATATGAAGGCGAAAAAGCTTTTCGTGGTAGGCAAATTCATGAATGGATTTATCAAAAAGGGGCTAAAAACCTAGAAGAAATAACGGTTTTACCAAAAAGCTTGAGAGACTCTTTACACCATAAAGGTATAAGAGTTGGAAGACTCGATGAGATTAATAGGGTTGTTGCTAACGATTCAACTTTAAAGCTCTTAATGGGTACTATTGATGGCGAAATTATTGAGACAGTAGGGATTCCTACTGCGAAGCGACTTACTGTATGTGTCTCCAGTCAGATTGGTTGTCCTATGGGATGTAGATTTTGTGCTACTGGTAAGGGAGGCTTGCAAAGGTCCCTAAATGTGAATGAGATCGTTGATCAAGTAATAAGTGTGAGAGAAGTAATGGATAGGAGACCAACTCATGTTGTATTTATGGGTATGGGGGAACCACTTCTTAATATTGACTCAGTATTAGATTCGATTCAATGTTTGAGCAATGATATTGGTATTGGTCAGAGGAAAATAACTATTAGCACGGTGGGATTAGCTGATGCACTACCAAATCTTGCAAGGCTAGCTTTAGAGCGTTTAGGAAGAGTTAAATTCACTCTTGCAGTTAGTCTTCATGCCCCTAATCAGGATTTGCGAGAAGTTTTAATACCTTCAGCTAGCTCTTATCCTATAACTTCATTACTAAGAGACTGTAAAAAATATGTAGAATTTACGGGGAGAAGAGTAAGTTTTGAATATATTCTCCTTGGAGGATTGAATGATAAAGATTTGCACGCAGAAGAATTGGCGAATCTTGTAAGCGGGTTTCAGAGCCATGTTAATTTAATAGCCTATAATCCAATTGATGAAGAAGACTTTAGACGCCCAAGTCTAACTAGAATTAATCGCTTCAAAGAACAATTAGAGGAAAAAGGGATTGCAGTTAGTTTTCGTGCAAGTAGAGGTATGGATAAAGATGCTGCATGTGGACAACTCAGAAGACAACAAATGGTAGAACCCAAATCAACTCAAACAATTAATTAAAAAGATATTACTGGTCAATTCTTATGGCATTTATTGATTGGTTTATTCTCGCAATCTACTTATTATTTTCTTTGGGATTAGGAATTTATGTCTCTATAAGAAATCACAATGAAGAAGATTATTTTGTTGCAGGTCGCAAGTTAAGTGGTCTGCTTGCTGGAATATCAATGGCTGCAACTACGTTCTCAATTGATACACCTTTATATGTTGCAGGAGTTATTGGAACACGAGGATTAGCAGGGAATTGGGAGTGGTGGAGCTTTGGGCTTGCACATGTTGCCATGACAGTAATATTTGCTCCACTTTGGCGACGTAGTGGTGTCTTGACGGATGCTGCTTTTACTGAGTTACGATATAGCGGAAAAGCAGCTGCTTGGTTAAGGGGCGTTAAAGCTTTTTTACTAGCAGTTCCAATTAATTGTATCGGTATTGGCTATGCCTTTTTAGCAATGCGAAAGGTGGCAGAAGCATTAGGAGTCGTAGATGGTCATCATGTTGTTTGGTTTTTTACTGACACCATAATCCTGATGGTGTCAGTAGCTATTTTTATGCTTATTTATACAGTGCTAGGTGGACTTTGGGCAGTAGTAGTTAATGATTCTATCCAGCTTTTATTGGCTCTGTTAGGGGCCGCTGCTGTGTGTTATGCCGTACTTGATGCTTCTGGTGGTATGTCAGAATTACTTCTCAAATTAGAGAACCTTGATCGACCAGAGCTACTCTCTTTGTTTCCATGGAATTGGGATGAAAAGGGGGTTCATTGGATTGATAGTTCGGGTATAAGCATTACTACTTTTACAGCCTTTATTGCATTGCAATGGTGGAGTTTTAGACGCAGTGATGGAGGTGGCGAATTTATTCAACGCTTGCTAGCTACTAAAGATGAGAGACAAGCAACTTTGGCAGGTGTAGTTTTTTTAATTATTAATTATCTTATTCGCAGCTGGCTTTGGATATTGGTTGGATTGGCTGGCTTGGTTTTATTGCCTTATCAAACTGACTGGGAATTAAGTTATCCATCTCTAGCTGTTCAATATTTACCTCCCGTAGCTCTTGGATTTGTTGTCGTTTCATTAGTTTCTGCCTTTATGAGCACAATAAGCACCTCCATTAATTGGGGAGCTAGTTATATTACACATGATATTTATAAAAGATTTTTAAGACCATACTCTGGCCCAAAAGAACTAATTTTGATTGGGCAACTATCCAGTATTTTGTTGCTTTTGATGGGTGCTTTGGCAGCATTAATAAGTGATAGTATTGGCTCAATATTTAGATTAGTTATTGCAATAGGTACAGGACCAGGAGTCGTTCTTGTTCTTAGATGGTTTTGGTGGAGGATTAATGCTCAGGCTGAGTTAGCTGCTATGTTAAGCGGTTTTATTATAGGGTTAATAACTTCAGTTTCTCCTGTTTTTATAATAAATGATTTCGGAAACAGACTTTTATTTACGACTTTATTCACGGCTGTAATTTGGCTTATTACTTTATTTTTTACTAAGCCAGAGACTGAAGAAACACTTGATAATTTTGTAAGGGAAGTAAGACCACCGGGACCAGGATGGAAAATTGTGAGAGATCGAATGAATTTGGAGCCTATTGATTCTCTATTTGGACTTGTCTTGCGTTTTGTTTTTGGTTCCGGAATACTTTATGGCTTATTAGTAAGTATTGGAGCTTTCTTACTCCATCAAGAAAGAGGAGGATGGATTGGTCTCTTCGTAGCAGTATCTTGTGGTTTTATGATTAAAAAAACACGACTAATTACTCATTCATTTGAGGAAGTTTAGCCAATTGCACAGAATTTAGAGCAGAATGGAGTGGTTATTAATTTCCAAACTTGGGTTTTTTACGTTCGACACTTTTTCCTATTTTGATTGTTAGTCTTTTTGGGATTGCTTTGTTTGCCGTTACTGCACGTATTTGGCTGCCTGGTGACATGCTCGCACCTGCTCCAGTCAATTGAGCTATTTCTCCATTTTTAAGAGATATGAATGATGTAAACGAAAAACTTGTTAAGAATGGATTGGCTAATCTTGCTATTGATCCTGATGTCTTGGCGAAAGAATTAGCTGCAGAATTAGTGGGAGATCCCTTAGATGAAATTGAATTTGATAGTAGTGATATTGATCCTAAAAAACCTTCAAAGGAATGTGAACTTGCTTTGAAATGGCTTAAATCTGGCCATGAAGATAGATTGCAAGGGCTTAGAGTTTTTTGCGAACATAGAGACCCTAGAGCAATTCCTTTATTGGTGCCTTTGTTAAATGTACCTTGCCCAGTCGAAAGGATGAGTGCTGTTTACGCTTTAGGGAGAAACCCTTGCCCAAAAGCCATCAATATTTTATTGAACTTATTGAAATTTGATAGTAATGCATATGTAAGAAAAGCTACTGCTTGGAGTCTCGGAAATTACTCCGACGCCCCTGTCCTGGAGCCACTGATTGATGCTCTAAAAAAAGATGTTGCAGCTGTTCGATTATGGGCATCAAGTTCTCTTGCCGAAGTTGGACTAAATTCTTCTCAGAAGTGCTCTATAGCTGCAGATCAATTACTTATAAGTTTGCGAATTGATGGAGAACCAATTGTAAGAAGTAATTGTATTTGGTCCCTTGGACGGCTTTACAGCATTTTGAATGATGGAATCAAAAGTCAAGTAGAAGAGGCACTCATTTCTGTTCTTTTAAATGATGCGGAACCTTCTGTGAGGTATGAAGCCCGAATGGCTTTAGAGCAAATGGATAATGAACAGATTCAAAAAAGACTTAAAGCACTTATTGATGAAGGACAATTGGTTTAACTCTCAAATAATTCGTTCTAATAACGTAATCACACAGCTTAGGCATTTTTGGTTATCATCCATTACTTAAAAGTAAATATAGATGCCCCAACGAACTCTTCGGTTCAAAATAAGACAAGATGGACGAGTCGAAGAGACCGTAGAAGGACTTGTTGGAGAATCATGTATTCACCTTACTGAGAAGCTTGAAGCAGCTTTAGGCAGCGTTGAGCAAAGGAAATCCACTTCGGAAGCATTTCTTCGTGAAGAGGTTCAAAAGCAGACTATTCCTGTCAAAAATCACTGATGTCACATTTCAGCACAGTAAAAACCCAACTACGCAAAAAAGAGCATTTAAAACAGGCTCTGATTGATTTGGGTTATATGCCTCAAGAAGGTGAAACTTTAGTTCGTGGCTTCAGAGGTCAAACAGTTTTGGCAGAAATGACTGTGGAAATGAATACAGGGGATATTGGATTTCGCTGGAATCAAGGATCAAAATCTTATGAACTGGTTACAGATTTGGATCTATGGAAACAGTCAATACCAGTTGAGAGATTCCTCTCTCAGTTGACCCAAAGGTATGCATTCAATACTGTTCTAGAAACAACTGCTCAAGAGGGATTCCAAATTGCAGAGGAAAAGAAAAATATAGATGGATCTATAGAACTTGTTGTTACTCGTTGGGATTCATAAGAAGTTAATTGACTTTTGACTCTTCTGTCGCTTTTCAAGCATCCTCATCAAAATACCGATCATTAAATGATTTTTATGATCCAAGTGCGGCCTTTGTAGCTGATGTAAATAATGAATTTAAATTAAGTGGTAGAGATCCTGTATTGGGTGGCAAACTAAAAGAGAGAGCAGTTTGGGTTGACGAAAGAAAATGTATTGGCTGTACATATTGTGGCTCAGTTGCTACTAACACTTTTTTCATGGAGCCTGAGCAAGGAAGAGCAAGAGCTTTTAGGCAAGATGGCGATAATGAGGAATTAATCCAAGAAGCTATAGATACTTGCCCAGTGGACTGTATTGAATGGGTTTCTTTTGAAGAATTAAATCAACTTAGAGAAGTTATTAAAAAACATAATTTTAGGAATTTAGGCTTGCCGCCAATTACGTGATTTGAAAAGATTAAGTTGAAAAGTAATAACACGAATTCAAGTTTTTTAACACCATGTAGACGATTTGGTCGAACAGAAATCGATATGCCTGTTCTTTCTCTTGGAGGGATGCGTTTTCAGCAAAGTTGGAAGGATTTAGATCCCAAAGAAATTAATAAGCAAAAACAAATAATCTTGCAGAAAACTATAACTCAGGCTGCTCAAAATGGTTTACATCATATTGAAACTGCCCGTCATTATGGAACATCTGAACTTCAATTAGGTTGGGCTATGAATGAATTTCATGATCCAAAAAGGATCTTACAAACAAAAGTTCCTCCGAACAATGATCCTTCAATATTTGAGGATGAACTTCAGCTAAGTTTTTCTAAGTTAGGGTGTAAGAAAATTGATCTATTAGCCATACATGGTATAAATCTTCCAGAACATTTGGAAATGACTATTCGCCCAAATGGATGCCTACAAGTTGTCCGACGTTGGCAAGAATTAGGTCTTATTGATCATATTGGCTTTTCGACTCATGGCCATGTGGATCTTATTGTTAGAACAATTGAAACAGGCTTTTTTGATTATGTTAATTTGCATTGGTATTTTATTCGTCAAGAAAATCAACCAGCTTTAGATGCTGCCAATGCAAATGATATGGGAGTTTTCATTATTAGTCCGACTGATAAAGGTGGTCATTTACATACCCCTTCATCCAAACTTTTAGAACTATGTAGTCCTTTGCATCCGATAGCTTTTAATGATCTTTTTTGTTTGAGGAATAAAAGCATTCATACTTTAAGCGTTGGGGCCTCAAGACCTGAAGATCTTGAGATTCATTTAAATGCTATCTCTTTAATAGATAGCGATAATACTTCTGAGTTAATTAAAAAAATAGAAAAACAATTAATAAATGCCACCTATTCTTCTCTAGGTAAGTCATGGGTGACTACTTGGCATATAGGGTTACCTTCATGGAATAACACACCGGGAGAAATAAACATACCTATTTTGCTTTGGCTTTATAACTTGATTGAAGCTTGGGGAATGGAAGGGTTCGCAAAGGATCGATATGGACTACTTGGAAGGGGTGGACATTGGTTCCCAGGTCTAAATGCAGATAGCTTCGATTGTGAAGTAAGTGAGGAGGATTTGAAAAAAGTTCTCATTAATAGTCCATGGAGTTCTGAAATACCAGATATTCTTAGGAAATTAAAAAATCAACTAGGTGGAGAAAGAAGAGATAGGCTATGGGGGATCTAATCACATAATGGCTGTTTTCTTGGTGTCCCAACTGTTCTGGGATATTTATTTGGACATTTAGCAATTGATGCGATCCTAATTACATTTCTGGGTCCACGATTATCTGGTAAATCAAATTTTTGTATTTCTGTAATCTTGGCATTGAGTTTGCTTAATGCTTTTTTAAGATCATTTTGTTCTTCATTAGTCCATTTCCCTTTGAATAGCAATCCTTGACCAGTTGAATTCAAAAAAGGTATGAGATATTCAGCGACAACTGCAGCAGGGGCTACTGCTCTAGCCAAAGCATAGTCAAAGCCTTTTCTGAATGATTGTTTGTGACCTGTTATTTCTGCTCTTTCGGTAATGACTTGTATACGTTGGCTTAAGCCAATTTTTTTTGATACCTCTTTCAAAAAAACAGTTTTTTTATTGGAAGAGTCTAGAAGAGTGATGTTGCTATTAGGCATGGCTACTGCTACGGCTAATCCTGGGAAGCCGCAACCAGATCCTACGTCTATATATTTGTAAGATAAGTTTGGAGACTGAAGCTCTTTAGTAAGTGGCCATAAGCTATCGCAAACTTGAGAAATCCAGTAATCATTTCCATTAATTAATCGAGTAAGATTAGTGTTCTTATTCCATTCTTCTAATAAAACTTGTAATTTAATAAATTGTTCAATTTGATTTTTTGTAGGTTGCCATTTTAGCGTTTCATATATAGATAATATTAAATGGTCTTTATTGGAATTACTAGTCATGTTTAAGTTATTGGGGTGAACTAGGCAGGTTTGAGATATTCATATAGCATTTCTATATATTTATTAGATCATATTTTTCTCTAGTTGACATCATCTTGCAATTATTACGAACTTCTTGGGGTTTCTCGCTCGGCAAATAATGCAGAGTTGAGAAAAGCTTTTCGGCAACTTAGTAAAGAACTTCATCCAGATACTACTTCTCTTCCTTATGAGAAAGCTATAAGACAATTTCAAAGTGTTTGCGAAGCTTATGACCTGCTAAGTGATCCTGTATTGAGAGCAGAATATGATAAGAACCTAAAAAAAAACAATAATCTTGTCTCTCAATCAACAGAGATTGATTTAATAAAGAATGAAGCTGGCCAATTCTCAAAATCAATTGGAGTTAGACGTCCTCTCTCAGGAGGAGAATTATTTTCACTTCTTCTTTTGATAATTTCACTTCTATTTAGCTTGACATTAGGATTAGTTGTTGGGGTATTAAAAGGTGCAGATGTGATCTTTGTTCCAAGTTGGATGATTGCAATTAAATCTATAATTTAAACATAAGTTAAGTATTAAGAAAAAAGATTTTGATTAAATAGAATTTAAACCTTTTTGTATTACAAAATAGCATTTTTCCAGTTCTTCATCTTTGATACAAAGAGGTGGCATTAGGTAAACTACATCTCCTAGTGGTCTGATAAATACCCCGGCTTTTAAGGCAAAAGATTTTAGTATTTTGCCAACTGAACTTAAGTATCCTTTTCTTCCTTCTACTTTTATATTAAAAGCGGCAATAGTTCCAGTCAGCCTTGGGTACTTCACTTTCGGATCTGTTGATATTTGTTCAAGGTGTGGGAAATGGCGTGACTCAAAGTTTAAAAACTTTTCAGGAGATTTTTCTAATAAATCTAAACTTGCGTTGGCAGCTGCACACCCTAGTGGATTAGCTGTAAAGCTATGACCATGCCAAAAAGTTTGTTTAGGATCCTCCCCTAGAAATCCTTCATGAATTGATTTGCTCGCCATCGTAATACCCATAGGAAGGAATCCACCAGTGAGCCCTTTTGAAAGAGATATTAGATCTGGCTTTAACCCAGCACGCTTAAAGGCAAAGAATTCTCCACACCTCCCAAATCCTGTTAAAACTTCATCTGTAATTAAAAGTGAATTAGCTTGTCGTATTTTTTTCTCGACCTCTATGAGGAATTCAGGACGGACCATTCTCATACCTCCAGCTCCTTGAACTAATGGTTCAAGAATTACAGCTATGGTTGGCGTTTCTAAAAGCTTCTCTAAAACTATCAAAACTTTTTTCTCTCTCTTCTCAAATTCCTCGTCTCCCCACCATGTTTCAGGCCAAGGAATTCTTTGAACAGGGAATAGCATTTCATCAAAAGGCTCGTTAAATAAATTGCGTTCACCTACTGCCATTGCTCCAAAAGTATCTCCATGGTAAGCACCCTCAAATGCAATAATTTGCGATCTATTGTCACCCTTATTTTTCCACCATTGGCGAGCCATCTTTAAAGCTACTTCTACTGCCGTTGAACCATTGTCTGAGAAAAATAATTTCTCTAGACCAGTTAATTTACTAAGTCTAGTAGCTAATAAATTGGCTTGTGGGTGAGTAAAATCTGCAAATATTATTTGCTCTAATTTTTGTGATTGATTTGCAATAGCTTGGGCGATATAGGGATTTGAATGACCATGAAGCGTGACCCACCAGCTGCTTATTCCATCAATTATTGGTTGTTTGTCATTAGGTAGCAAAAGAGCATCTTTTGCTTCCTCAACTAATAATGGTGGGACGCTGGAAGCTAATTGAGTAAAAGGTGGCCAAATATTAGGATGCCATTTAGATGGAGTTGATTTTTTCTTTTCATTCATTAATTCACTTTATGTTCTTAGTTCATTTAACTAGATTTAGGTATCAATAAACATTTGAATAAGATAATATCAAGATTTTATGAGAGATCGCTTAAATACACTTTGCTAGAAAAGGCTTAATTTTCTGCGGAAATTGTATAGAAAAACAATTAAAAGTAATTCAGGTTGAATCTATAAAAGGATTATTTTTAATTCTATATGTATTCTTTGAGCTTTTCCCTTAGTTGTTGTTGATCCCATTCTTTCGTCAGTATATTTGAATTTAATTTATTAAAGATTGGAAGTTTCGCGAGTATTTGAGTGTTTCCAAAATCTTCCAAAGTTTTAGGATTATCTTCATGAGGTAGACCATTTAAGACTATTCCAATAACATTTAAATTTCTATTCTTTAATGCTTCCAGGCTGAGTAAGGTGTGATTAAGAGTACCAAGTCCAGTTTTGGCAACAAGAATAATTGGAAGATCCCACACTTTAAGTTGATCTATTTGTAGCAAATTTCGATTTAAGGGAACCATTAAGCCTCCTGCTGTTTCAATTATTAGTAATTCATCTCTTTTGGGAATAATTAGTTTATCTGGGTCAATTTCTTGAGATTCTTTTTCAGCGGCCCAATGAGGAGAAACGGGGGCTTTGAATTTATATACTTCAGGTAAATAACGATTTTTTTTAAGACTCAAGAGCTTACAAACGGTCTGTGTATCAGTACCGTCATCTGTTCCACTTTGAACAGGCTTCCAATAAGTAGCATGTAGACCTTGGACAAAAAAACTACTGACAATAGTTTTACCGATGTCTGTATCTGTACCGCATATAACAAGACTTTTTGATGTGCTTTTCATTTTCTTATCAATAATAATTGAATGAGCCAGGTAAGTGTGATTTGTTCATTCTCTTTTGATTTTGGCCAACTTGAAACTAGATGCTGCCAGTCTTTAATACTTAATGGCTTTTTGTGGCTGCTATGTGCTCCAACTTTTATCATTGGTTTTAACAAAGAAGTAACTTTGTTAGCTTTTTGTTTGATAACTTCAATTTCATTGAAGTAGACATGCTTATTATCAACTACTTCTAGAAGGGAGTCGTATGAAGGTAGATCAATGGCTGTACATGATACTTTTGCCTTTGATGCTGCTTCATGCCATTCTGGAAAACTACCTTTCACCGGGATGGCTAAAGCAATCCACCCACTAGGACCTAAAGAATTGATCCATTCCTTTAGTTTCTTCGGTGGATCATCAAGCCAGTGGAGAACAAAACTAGATCCTAAAAAATTTGGTTTTCTATACCACTTAGGTAACCCAATATTTAGGTCCCAAAGTTGCTTAATACAATTATCTGGCTGTTGATTAATCATTTGTTGGCAGTTATCTACTCTTATCACTTCTTGGTTTGGATGTAATGCTTCTAATGAATTAGCTAGTAAGCCAGTGCCAGAGCCAAGGTCCACCCATAGTCCAGGGGCAATGGGATGCTTTGAACAAATTTTAGCTAGTTTCAAAGCAATATCTTTTTGAATGGAAGCTGATTCGTTGTAGTTTTGGGCAGCTTCGTTAAAGTTGTTACTTACTAGCTTTGACCAATTCGCTTGCATGATTCGATTCTAGCCAATATTTAACTCTTTCGATAACTGTAGTTGTTGAAAGTGTATGACCTTCTTCTTCTATTTTTATCACTGTAGGAGCTTTTTCTAGGTGTTTGGTCAAATCTTTAATTAGATTCTTTTTCGATAATTCTGGAAGAATATAGTCTTGTTCACTATTTATAACCAGTACCTCTGCATGAGTAGTCAATCCAAGTGGTAGCGAATTAGAATTTAAAAGAAGTTTTAAATCATCTTTCAGTCTTAATCTTCCGG